>NZ_CP158687.1:1640892-1969070 GCF_040580765.1 Lentibacter algarum
ACGCAAAGTGGTGGATCACCACACCTATGTTATTGCAGGTGACGGCTGCCTCATGGAAGGCATTAGCCAAGAAGCCATCACCCTTGCTGGACGCCAACGCCTCGGTAAGTTGATTGTCTTTTGGGACAACAACAACATAACAATCGATGGTACGGTTGAACTGTCAGACCGAACCAATCAGCCACAGCGCTTCAAAGCGGCTGGCTGGCACGTGATAGAAATCGACGGCCACGATCCAATCGCGATTGATGCTGCAATCACAAAGGCCAAGACCACGTCAAAGCCCTCAATGATTGCTTGCAAGACGCATATCGCCTTGGGTCATGCCGCGCAGGATACATCAAAAGGCCACGGCGCTTTGACTGATGCGGCCCAGCTCGCCGAAGCCAAAGCTGGCTATGGCTGGACTTGGGGTCCCTTCGAAGTCCCTACAGAAATCAAGACACAGTGGGAAGCCATCGGCGCTCGCGGAGCAACCGAGCGAGCCGCATGGGAAGATCGCTTTGCCGGCCTTTCTGGCCGCAAACAAGACGACTTCACACGCGCTTTGGCTTTAGAGGCTCCCAAAAAACTTTCTGCCACAATCAAAGCCCTGAAAAAGCAAATCTCAGAGGGTGCGCCAAAAGTCGCGACACGCAAGAGTTCCGAAATGGTGCTCGAAGTGATCAACCCGATTATGCCTGAGACCGTCGGCGGCTCTGCCGACCTAACAGGATCAAACAACACCAAAACCGGTGATTTGGGCACGCACGATATCGACAATCGCAAAGGCCGTTATATCTACTACGGCATCCGCGAACACGGCATGGCTGCCGCAATGAACGGTATGGTCCTGCATGGTGGCGCCCGTGCGTATGGCGGCACGTTCTTTACTTTCACAGACTATGCTCGCCCCTCCATGCGTCTAGCTTCATTGATGAAGATCCCGACAGTTTTCGTAATGACACACGACAGTATCGGCGTCGGTGAAGACGGCCCGACACACCAACCTGTCGAACATCTTGCCATCTGCCGCGCGACCCCCAACAGCTACACCTTCCGCCCCTGCGACACCGTAGAGACAGCTGAAGCTTGGGAAATCGCTTTGACGAGCAAAGACACTCCATCGGTGCTCGCCTTGACCCGTCAAGGCCTTCCGACTCTGCGCACAGAGCACAAACTTAAAAACCTGAGCGCTCAGGGCGCCTACGTTCTCGCAGAAGCGACTGAAAAACGCCAAGCCATCATTATGGCAACTGGCTCTGAAGTCTCAGTGGCTATGGAGGCCCGCGCACTTCTGGAGGCCGAAGGTATCGGGACACGCGTCGTCTCAATGCCCTGTTGGGAACTTTTTGAAGAGCAAGACGAAGCTTACCGACGCAAAGTGCTTCCTGCTGGCCCTGTTCGCGTGGCTGTCGAAGCTGGCGCACGCATGGGTTGGGACCGTTGGCTGACTGGTGAGCGCGGCAAAGCCACCAAGGCCGATTTTGTCGGGATGGACGGCTTCGGTGCCTCAGCCCCTGCTGAAGTACTCTATGAGAAGTTCGGGATCACCGCTAAGGCTGTTGCTGAGAGCGTGAAAGCCCTGCTCTAACCTCCTGAATTTATCTTATAAATGACAAGGGCGGGATCATTCCCGCCCTTTTTCGTTTTACGATCACTCTTTGCTTTCACCCTCGTCATCCCAGCCCCAACCCCAAGTTGGCCCCCATTGGCTCTGATCTTCCTTTTTGGGTTTCGGCTTAGGCTTTGGCGGCGTTTCTGGGGTTCCACTTGCTGGTGCGACATTCGGTGTTCCACTGGCAGGCGAGAGCGTTGTTGTACCGCTCGCCAATGAAAGAGAGGCAGTATCGCTCGCATTTTTCGGTTTGCTTTCTGATGGCATTTCATCCTCCATGAGACGACTCAACGTGAAGATATTTTAGCCAATCGCGAGCCAAATCGCCTTGACACATCGCAATCGTCAAATGTGTTTAAAGCGTCTTTTCCTTAGCTCTGCAGGTTCTTGCGAAATACAGCCTGCCAAAGCGGCGTCACAACCTTCAATCCAATCGGGATGAGTATAAGCCCCAAGGTAAGCCCCAGAATCCCATCAATCGCTGCCGTAAAAAGCCATTTCAGAGCATCGACAGGTCCGCCAATAGCTGAGGCAAGCGCGCTGGCTAAGCCTTTAATGGCCTCATAGGGGCTGTGTACCCCAAGCTCATGCAGCGCATGCACAATGATTGAGCCCCCAACCCAGAGCATCGCAGCTGTCCCAACTATTGTGAGCAACCAAAGAAACTTTGGCATCACTTTCACTATCCCCTCGCCTAAACGGCGTGTGAGACTGAAACGGCCACGATTTGCCATGAAAAGCCCGACATCGTCTGCTTTGACGATCAAGGCGACCGAGCCGTAAACGGCCACCGTAATCATCACCGCCACTGCCGCCAGCGTAAAGGCCTCCATCCAAAAGGTGCTAGTGGGAATCGCGGCCAAAGCGATTGTCATAATCTCCGCAGAGAGAATGAAATCCGTTTTGATCGCCCCTTTTGCGCGCTCTTCTTCAAGATGTGCAGGGTCATCATGGCTTTCTTCCGCATCCGAATGATGATGCTCGACCAGCCCAAAACTGTGAGCAATTTTTTCCGCACCCTCAAAACAAAGATATGCGCCGCCCATCATCAGGAGTGGAGGAATAGCCCAAGGCGCAAAATTGCTAAGCGCCAAACCTGCGGGCAACAGGAAGACGAGCTTGTTGATCATCGAGCCGCGCGCAATACGCCAGATAATCGGCAGCTCCCGATCTGCAGAGAAGCCATGAACATATTTTGGCGTGACGGCAGCATCGTCGATCACGGCACCTGCAGCCTTTGCGCCTGCTTTCGTGGCTTGTGCCATCACGTCGTCAACGGACGCAGCCGCCACTTTCGCAATCGCAGCGACATCATCCAGCAAAGCTAACAAACCACTCATAAACCGTCCCTCATTTTTAGTGCCAATCTGACCATTCACGGACGTTAGCGCAATCAATGAGGCAGGCGAACCCCATCAACGAAGGTTTATCGCTAACAATCTGAATTTTCCTCGGCACTCCCCTTTCCGCTTGGCTCCGGCCCAGCTAAGACCAGCTCAAATAGTCGCGCAAGGAGAGACAACATGACCATTACGGTAGGCATCAACGGGTTTGGCCGCATCGGCCGCTGCACGCTTTCACATATTGCCGCTTCAGGCCGCGACGACGTTCGCGTTGTTAAGGTTAACGCAACAGGCCCGCTTGAGACAGCTGCGCATCTGATCAAGTACGACAGCGTACATGGACGCTTTCCCAATGACGTAAAAATCGGCGATGGCATGATGGATCTCGGCGCCGGCGAGATGCAGATGTTCTCAACATACAACATGGACGAGCTAGACTGGTCAGGTGTGGATGTTGTTATGGAATGCACAGGCAACTTCAATGACGGCGAAAAAGCCAAAGCGCACCTCGCACGCGGTGCCAAGAAAGTTCTGCTCTCAGCTCCTGGAAAGAACGTAGATCGTACAATTGTGTATGGCGTGAACAATGAGGCGCTCGAAGCGTCTCATACCATGGTTTCAAACGGCTCATGCACAACCAATTGCCTCGCGCCAGTGGCCAAAGTCTTGAACGACGCTGTAGGCATCGAGAGTGGTATTATGACGACGATCCACGCCTATACTGGCGATCAGCCCACGCTCGACCGACGCCACAAAGACCTTTATCGTGCGCGCGCAGCAGCGATGAGCATGATTCCGACATCAACAGGCGCTGCAAAAGCACTCGGCGAAGTCCTTCCCGAGCTTGCTGGCAAACTTGATGGTTCGGCCATTCGCGTTCCAACGCCCAATGTCAGCGCCGTTGACTTGACCTTTACTGCGAGCAAAGACGTAACCGTTGCCGACATCAACGAAATTGTGCGTGCAGCAGCGGAAGGCCCTATGAAAGGCGTCCTCGGCTATGAAGAGGCACCGCTGGTTTCTACAGATTTCAACCACACTGAAGAGAGCTCAATCTTCGCGCCTGCGCAGACAAAAGTGGTCGGCGGCCGCCTTGTTCGCGTTTTGGCGTGGTATGATAATGAATGGGGTTTCAGCTGCCGGATGGCAGACGTTGCAGCGATGATGGGCCGCCTCTAAGCCAAGCGAGTATTCTTGCGAAAAGCGCTTTCATGAGTCATAGCTCGTGGGAGCGCTTTTTTAATTGGTACGAGGGAGACAGAATGAACACACAAATCTCAATCGGTTTGGCGCTGGTGATTGTCTCGCTGCTGTGTCTCGATATGTTCTTCTTCAACTGGGACGGCACTATTTTTCTAATGCGAAAAATGGCAGACCTCATCGAATGGATGGCGTTCTGGCGCTAACCCACTCAGGCCTTACCCATACGTGACAATACCCGTTCCCGCACCAACGGCGGAACAAATTTTGAGATGTCACCATCAAGTCGCGCAATCTCTTTTACAAGTTTTGAGGCAATCGCCTGATGACGGGCCTCAGCCATGAGAAACACTGTTTCAACAGAATCGTCCAAAGAACGGTTCATACCCACCATTTGATATTCGTATTCAAAGTCGGCGACAGCACGCAACCCACGTACAATGATTTGGGCACCAACGTCTTTCGCGCAATCAATCAACAGGTTTTCAAACGGATGTACGACTATCTCTGTCCCCGTCTTGCGTGACAGCTCCGCGCATTCCGCTTCGATCATCTCGACACGCTCTTCAAGAGAAAACAGCGGTCCTTTGTCCCGGTTGATCGCAACACCAATTACAAGACGGTCAACGAGTGCCGCCCCACGTTTGATAATATCAAGATGCCCCAAAGTAACTGGGTCAAAAGTTCCAGGATATAGACCGATGCGCATAGGGAGCCTCTTGCTATTGGCTGCGTAACATTATTTCGCTGCAATGCAGTATTGGCACACAAATTGCAAGACTGACATGAAAGCGGCTGGGCTCAATGCCCCATAATCATGCCCTGAAGCGCTTCTTTTTCCATGGAAAGCTCTTCTAGCCGCGCCTTGACCGCATCACCGATTGTAATGATACCAATAAGCACGCCTTCTTCTGTAACGGGCATATGGCGAAAGCGCCCGTTGGTCATTTTCTGCAAAACAGAGTCAGTGGTCTCTTCTTTGCTGCAGCACACTGGATTGCGCGTCATTAGGTCACCAACAGTCTCCTCCAGACAGACAGCGCCCCTCAAAGCAAGGCTGCGCACAATATCTCGCTCTGAAAGGATTCCCTCCACTTTCTTGCCGTCATCCGAGACAATAAGGCCGCCAATTCGGCGTTCAGCGAGCACATGCGCTGCTTCAGATATCAATGTACCAGCCGAAATTGTAATCACCGAGCCATCGCCCTTTGATTTGAGGATCTGTTGCACGAGCATGGGCAGTCTCCTTTTCTTTCAGGTTGCGATGCGAATGGCTCTTCTGTCAAGCCAGCGCTTCGAGGCGAACCAACTCCCGCCTGATGCCCTCGCTCAGACTTTCAGCAAAACGCGAGAGCCGTGCCACGCGGCGATCATCTTCGTGGCGGATAAGATAAAAGCTCCGCTTAAGACTAAAAACATCGGGCAGAATTTTGCGTAAATTGGGCGCGGCGGGCAGTGCGAAATCATGCACCACTCCCACTCCACCTCCTTGTCGCATGGCATTGAGCTGAACAGAGGCCGAATTTGAGGCCAAGCGTACGCGCTCAAAAGGCGTGCCACTCAAGTAATCAAGCTCCTTGTCAAAAATCATATCGGGAATGTAGCCAATAAAGCTATGATGACTCAGCTCTGCCATAGACGAGATTGGCGAATGCTTTGCCAAATAGTCCTCAGCCGCCGCCAAATGCAGGCGATAGTCGGCCAACTTCTGCACCAGAAGCCGCCCTGCCTCCGGGCGGCTCACAGTGATCGCCATGTCAGCTTCGCGCTTGGACAAATTAAAGATGCGCGGCAAAGCCACAATCTGGATATCTAGATCAGGGTTCTCTGCCGTGATCGCGGCACAAACCTGCGGCAAAAGAAAATTAGCACAGCCGTCAGGCGCACCGAGACGAATTTGCCCAGAGAGCTCGCTGCCCTGTCCGCCCAAGTCTTCTCGTGCATCCAACATGGTTTGCTCAAGTCGTACAGCGTGTGACAATAGTTTTTGACCTTGAGCCGTGAGCCGATATCCTTGCGGGGACTTTACAAACAAGACCTCATCCAACGCCTCTTCCAGACGTGCCACCCTCCGACCAACAGTCGCAGGATCGGCCTTCAACAGTGACGCTGCTGCCGACAGGGTTTCAGCCCGCGCCACAGCAAGAAAACTGCGCATATCATCCCAATTTGGTGTCATCCCACCCCCATAATGCAAAAATGCAAAGCATGCCGTGTGAACCTGCCCCTTTTACACGTAATATTGCAAGGCTAGAATAACCCCGAAATCTGACTGGAGGATATGATGCAAGAACTTACACATTACATTGGCGGGGAACATGTAAAAGGCACGTCTGGCCGCTTTGCTGATGTTTTCAACCCAGCGACAGGCGAAGTGCAGGCGCGCGTTCCGCTCGCGTCTAAAGAAGAAATGGCAAAGGCCGTGGCCATCGCAGCCGCAGCCCAGCCCGCTTGGGCCGCAACCAACCCGCAGCGTCGCGCACGCGTGATGATGAAATATGTCGAGCTGCTCAACCGCGACATGGACAAACTCGCTGAAGCCCTCAGCCGTGAACACGGCAAAACGCTTCCTGATGCGGCTGGCGACGTACAACGTGGTCTCGAAGTCATTGAATATTGCATTGGCGCACCACAGCTTCTCAAAGGCGAGTACACAGACGGCGCGGGCCCAGGCATCGACATGTACTCAATGCGCCAAGCACTTGGCGTCACAGCGGGCATCACGCCATTCAACTTCCCAGCGATGATCCCCATGTGGATGTTTGGCCCTGCCCTCGCTTGCGGTAACGCGTTTATCCTTAAGCCCTCAGAGCGTGATCCTTCCGTGCCGCTCATGCTCGCTGAACTGATGGAAGAAGCAGGTCTCCCCAAAGGTATCTTGCAAGTGGTAAACGGTGATAAAGAAGCCGTTGACGCGATCCTCTACGACGAAACGATCCAGTCTGTCGGGTTTGTCGGCTCAACACCAATTGCCGAATACATCTATGGTACAGGTTGTGCACAGGGCAAACGCGTTCAATGTTTTGGTGGCGCCAAAAACCACATGATCATCATGCCGGATGCCGATCTTGACCAAGCTGCGGACGCACTCATCGGAGCAGGCTATGGCGCGGCGGGCGAACGCTGCATGGCAATCTCTGTTGCGGTTCCTGTCGGTGAAGAGACCGCAGACAAGCTTATTGAGAAGCTTGTACCCCGCATCGAAAAACTGAAGGTCGGGCCATATACGTCTGGCAATGACGTCGATTATGGTCCCGTTGTGACAGCGGCTGCAAAGCAGAACATCCTCGGGCTCGTGCAAACTGGCGTTGACCAAGGTGCAGAACTCGTCGTCGATGGTCGTGACTTCGCTCTGCAAGGCTATGAAGACGGTTTCTTTGTTGGCCCACATCTTTTTGATCGCGTGTCGCCTGACATGGACATCTATAAAAAAGAAATCTTCGGACCCGTTCTTTGTACAGTGCGCGCAGGCTCCTACGAAGAGGCGCTCAAACTGGCGATGGACCACGAATACGGTAACGGCACAGCAATTTTCACCCGCGATGGCGACTCAGCGCGCGACTTTGCCAACCGTATTAATGTTGGCATGATTGGGATCAACGTTCCTATCCCCGTTCCACTGGCTTACCATACATTTGGTGGCTGGAAAAAATCAGTCTTTGGTGATTTGAACCAGCACGGTCCTGATGCTTTCAAGTTCTACACACGCACCAAAACAGTCACTTCGCGCTGGCCTTCAGGTATCAAAGACGGTGGTGAATTCAACTTTAAGCCTATGGACTAATACAAAAACTCTCGTCATGCTAGAAAGCGGCCCTGCTACACTCGGGCCGCTTTTTTATGAGTTCACTTTGGACAGTAGCGCGTAATGCCAGTCACTTACGAGATACTTGATGCACCAGAAGCGGTCTTGGCCCGCTATACAGGGGTTGTGAGCCTCAGCGAAATTACAACAATGTTTCGAGACTATATGAGGGACGACTGTTTTTCACTGTCCCGCCCTCACATTGCGGACATCCGTGATTTTGATAGTCAAAACGTCGGCTTTGCAGAGATTTACTCCCTCTTTTCAATGTACGGTCGCTGCTACAGCGAAACAGGCGAACGGATGAGAGTCGCGATTATCGCACCCAACGAAGTGGCTTTCGGCATGAGCCGAATATTCGAAAACCTAACCGAACAATCAGATTGGGCCAGCACGGCCATTTTCGAATCCCTAGACGATGCCAAAACGTGGATTAAGACCAATACATGTACCGCGCCTTGAAATAAGTCTTTATTCCTGATGAACTCGGCTTGTCATAGACCGTCCAAAAGGAACGTCACATGTCCCGCGCCGAGCCTGATTTTACCATTGGTATAGAGGAAGAGTACTTGCTCGTAGATCGCGAAAGCCTTGCTTTGGCGCGCGCACCAGACGCTATGATGCAAGCCTGCGCCGCGACACTTGAAGGGCAATTCAGCCCCGAGTTTTTGGAGTGCCAGATTGAAATCGGAACAAAAGTCTGTGCTGGCGTCAGTGAGGCGCGTGACGAGTTGAAGTATTTGCGGAGCACTGTCGCGCGTATCGCAGCAGAGCATGGCCTCGCCCCAATCGCTGCCTCGTGCCACCCATTTTCCGACTGGCGAGACCAGCATCACACCAAAAAAGACCGCTATAACGAACTTCATGACGATCTCGCGGGTGTGGTTCAGCGGTTGCTGATCTGTGGCTGCCATGTCCATGTTGGCATTGCAGAGAAAGCTATGCGGATTGATCTCGTTAACCAGCTTAAATATTTTTTGCCTCACTTGCTCGCCCTCAGCTGCTCCTCCCCGTTCTGGCAAGGGCGCGACACTGGGCTTAGCTGCTATCGCCTCTCGGTATTTGACAACCTACCTCGCACGGGTCTGCCACCACGCATGGAAAGCTGGGGAGAATTTGAGCGCTCGATTGAAGCCCTTGTGGATCTTGGAGTCATTGAAGACAGTTCCAAAGTCTGGTGGGACTTGCGCCCCTCCTCACGCTTTCCAACGATCGAAAGCCGTATTTGCGATGTGGCGCCTCGCATGGAAACGGCACTCACGCTCGCAGCCCTCAGCCAGTCGCTCACAAGAATGCTTTGGCGTTTGGCCATGAAAAACCAACGCTGGCGAATCTATGACAACTTTCTCATCGCCGAAAATCGTTGGCGGGCGCAGCGATACGGGGTCAGCGAGGGTCTGATTGACCTTGGTGCACGCGAGATCGTGCCCTTTCCAAAGCTTATCGACGAGCTGGTAACTTTGGTAGAGGAAGACGCGGAAGCGCTGGGGTGCGAAGAAGAAGTTGAACGCGCAAAAGAGATAGCGAACAAAGGCAATGCTGCGGATCAGCAACGTCGTGTTTACAGCGTTGCGCGCAGTTCTGGAGCTGACCATGACACCGCGCTTGGTGCAGTCGTTAGCCATCTGATAGAAGAGTTTCACGCAGACCTATGATCCCTCTCAAGGAGCCAAGACATGTTCACACGCCGCAATTTACTGAAAACAGCCCTAATGCTACCTGCACTATCTTTCCTACGTCCAAGCGCCGCAGAGGCAGCTGAACACAAAGTGCGTATGCAGTCTATGCGCTTCTCCCCCGTCACGCTGACCATCAAAGCTGGAGATAGCGTCGTTTTCGAAAATCGCGGCCCGATGGAACACACCGCAACCGCAAAGGACAAGAGCTGGGACACGGGTAACCTACGCAAAGGGAAATCAGCGACCATCACCTTCCCAAATAAGGGTACGTTCAAATATGACTGCCGTTGGCACAGCGCAATGCAAGGCACAATCATCGTCGAATAGTTGGCTTGAAGCCCTGCAAAACTCCTGTAAGGTTTATGAATTAAACAAACGTTCAATTCGCACGCACAACTGAACTATGGGAGGAGACCGTCATGGACTTTGCATTGAGTGAAGAGCAAACGCTGATCTTTGATATGGCTAAGAGCTTTGGCGCAGAGCATATCGCCCCCTTTGCTATGGACTGGGAAAAAGCCGGTACGATCCCCAAAGACCTTTGGCCAAAGCTCGCGGAGCTTGGTTTTGGCGGCTTATATGTCAGCGAAGATAGCGGTGGATCTGGCTTATCTCGCCTTGACGCGACGCTGGTTTTTGAAGCTCTTGCAATGGCTTGCCCTGCCGTTGGCTCCTTCCTGTCGATCCACAATATGTGCGGCGGCATGATTGACAAATTCGGTTCGGAAGAGACCAAGGCCAAGTGGCTGCCTGATCTGTGCAGCATGGAAAAGGTCTTCTCCTACTGCCTCACAGAACCGGGCTCTGGCTCGGATGCGGCGGCACTTAAGACCCGCGCGGAAAAGACAAACGAGGGCTATAAATTAAACGGGACAAAGGCGTTTATCTCTGGTGGCGGGTATTCAGACGCCTATGTCACGATGGTTCGTACGGGCGAAGACGGCCCCAAGGGTATCTCGACAGTGGTGGTCGAAGACGGCGCAACAGGCCTCAGCTTTGGTGCTCTTGAAGACAAAATGGGCTGGCGTGCGCAACCCACCGCACAAGTGCAATTTGATGACTGCACTGTGCCGCACGACAATCTCATTGGTGAAGAAGGCAGCGGCTTTGCCTATGCGATGGCCGGTTTGGACGGCGGGCGCCTCAATATTGCAGCCTCGGCTCTTGGCGGCGCACAAAACGCGCTCGACCTAACGATGCAATATATGAAAGAACGCAAAGCCTTCGGAAAATCCATCAACCAATTTCAAGCTCTGCAGTTCCGTCTGGCTGAATTTGAAACCCAGCTGCAGTCATCACGCATTTTCCTGCGTCAAGCAGCATGGAAGCTCGACACTGGCGCACATGACGCAACAAAGTTTTGCGCCATGGCGAAGCTTATGGTGACTGACGTTGCCTTTGACGTGGCCAACGGTTGCTTGCAGCTTCACGGAGGCTATGGCTACCTTGCAGACTACGGGATTGAAAAGATCGTTCGAGATTTACGGGTACACCAAATCCTTGAAGGAACCAACGAAATCATGCGCTTGATCATCTCTCGGCAGATGATTTCCGACGCATCATGAGCGACATTTCCGTCAGGATCGAAGGTGTCGCGGGACGCATCACCCTATCCCGCCCAAAGGCGCTGAATTCTGTTACATATCAAATGGTTACGGCTATTCACGCGGCGCTTGACATTTGGCGCGACGACGCATCAGTCAAGCTTGTGATCATTGATGCCGAGGGCGAAAAAGCATTCTCCGCAGGCGGTGACATTGCGGAGCTTTACGAGACTGGCCGAGGCGGCGATTTCAGTTTTGGGCAAACCTTCTGGCGAGACGAATATCGCATGAACGCTGCGCTTCATGACTACCCCAAGCCAGTCGTTTCCTTCCTGCAGGGCTTCACAATGGGTGGCGGTATGGGCGTCGGATGCCATGGATCGCATCGTATCGTAGGCGAAAGCTCACAAGTCGCTATGCCCGAATGTGGAATTGGACTTGTACCTGATGTGGGCGGTTCAATGATTCTTGCAAATGCCCCAGGCGCGACCGGCGCCTACCTCGGTTTGACAGGCGCTCGAATGGGAGCTGCAGATGCTATTTATGCCGGTTTTGCAGATACTTACATTCCTGAAACACAATGGTCAGAGTTGATTTCAGCGCTCGAAAACGGGGCTGACATTAATGTTCTGGATAATGCCGCGATCTCTGCACCGCGGGGCGAACTCGAACGAAATCAAGGCGAAATCAGCCATATCTTTGAAGGCAGAACTCTGCCTGAAACCATTATCACCCTTTCTGCAAGCGACACTGACTTTGGCGCGGCAACCCTTAAAGCCGTTCTGCGCGGCTCGCCCTTGTCTATGGCCGCGACGCTGTTAATGATGGCAGCGCTCAAAGGAAATCACGACATCCGCGAGGCCCTCACGCTGGAATATCGGTTCACCGCGCGAGCGATGGAGCATGGTGATTTTCTCGAAGGCATTCGCGCTGCAATCATCGACAAAGACCGCACCCCGCACTGGAAACATGCGGCAGACACTATTGACCAGAGCGCAGCGGAAGCCATGTTGGCGCCGCTCGGCGCGCTGGAGCTTACATTCCCCAAGGAGAAAGCCTCATGAAAATCGGATTTATCGGACTTGGCAACATGGGCGCGCCTATGGCGGCCAATCTGGCAAAGGCAGGCCACGACGTCACTGGATTTGACATGGCCAATATTGTTGTGGATGGCGTGAATCTCGCTTCTAGCGCCGCTGACGCGGCCAAAGAGCAGGACGTGGTAATTACGATGTTGCCAAATGGAGCAATACTGCGATCTGTGGCCGCTGATGTACTCCCTGCCATGAACAAAGGCGCAGCGCTGGTAGACTGCTCGACTGTAGACGTCGACAGTGCACGAGCGGTTGCGGCTGATGCTGCAGCTGCAGGCTTGCTATTTGTTGACGCGCCAGTGTCAGGAGGCGTTGGCGGTGCCACTGCCGGCACCCTTACTTTTATGGCTGGCGGGACACAGGAAGGCTTTGCAAAAACAGCGCCGCTATTTGATATTATGGGGCAGAAAGCCGTTCATTGCGGAGATGCGGGCGCTGGCCAAGCAGCCAAAATTTGCAACAATATGATTCTTGGCGTCACCATGATTGCAACCTGTGAGGCCTTTGCCTTGGCGGATAAGCTCGGGCTAGATCGACAGAAAATGTTCGATGTGGTCAGCACCTCTTCTGGCTACTCTTGGACGATGAATGCTTACTGCCCCGCGCCAGGCGTCGGACCACAAAGTCCTGCCGACAATGGGTATAAGCCCGGGTTTGCGGCGGAGTTGATGCTGAAGGATTTGAGGTTGTCTCAGCAGGCGGCGGAGTCTGCGGATGCGGACACGCCTATGGGGCAGACTGCAATGGCACTTTATGAGAAATTTGTTGAGCAAGAAGAAGGGCTTGGCATGGACTTCTCGGCGATGCTGCCGCGATTTGAGGGGCGTGGACGGGGCTAACAGCGCAAAAACGCTCTGCCCCCGCAGCAGAACGCCCGGGTTAACGCACCGCGCGCGGTGAACGCAGTCAATCGGTGCTTTGGCTTTTCACAGATGCGGGCTAGAGTTGTGAAAACGTCAAGTCGAGCACCTGTTATGAGTACCCCAAAGCACAACGCCGCCATCTGGTATGCCAGTGATGGCTATGACCCTGACAACAAGGGCATAAATGGGCGGCGTGTCGCGGGAGCCTCTTTCCTGAAGGGCTTTGCCGCGCACGGGCGCGTCGAGGAGTTTGTAAGCCTGAGCGAAAACCACCGCGGCGCCAAAGCCTTTGAGGCTCAAATGCGCGCTCTGGGGGTCAGCCAGCCAATTCGCGGGGTTTCCTTTTTTAACGCCCGCAAGATTGCACCTGTTGACGTCGTTTACTACCCCGCTCCCAACTACGCGAGTGAGCTCTGGCGGCGTCAAAGCCTTGGAAGCAAAGCATATTCCATCTGCGGAATCACACATACAACTGCAACAACGGCTGTCATGCAGGGTGCTGTTGACCTCAGACTTGCACCGCAAATGCCTTGGGATGCGGTGATCTGCACCTCAAAAGCCGTTCTGGCAAGCCAAGAGGCACAGCAAGATATGGCTGATGATTATTTGCGCGCCCGCTTTGGCAATACGCCTCCACGCCCAGTCATGCCTGTCATCCCGCTGGGGATAACGCCTAAAGATTATGCCCATGATCCTAAGGCGCGCACACGGCTCCGAAAACGAATGAACTTAGGCGAAAAAGATGTTGTTATATCTACACTTTCTCGCCTCACTCCTTTTGGAAAATTTGATCCGTTTCCGCTCTTTATGGCCATGGAAGACGCTAGTCACAAATTGCCCAAAGGATTGAAGCTGCATTTTGTAGCCTGCGGGATTTACACGGATGAACACTCGCGCAAAATCTTTGAAGATGGCGCAGCAAAACTCATGCCGAATGTGAGCTTCACACACCTAGACGGAGCCAGCGCCGAGGCGCGCATCGAGGCGCTTTCAGGCGCAGATATTTTCACCTTTCCTATTGATAATATTCAAGAAACATTTGGTCTTGCCCCGCTTGAGGCGATGGCTGCGGGGCTGCCTCAAATCACAACGGACTGGGACGGGATGCGAGACACGGTGAGCGAGGATGTCGGCATCCGTGTGCCTACCCGCAGCCTACCTGCAGGGCACGGGGCGATTGATGCTTGGGGGTATCTCACAAAGAGGCTCTCCTATGCGCAATATAGCAACAATATCAGTGCAATGACCGAAGTCGACCTGCCTGCCTTGACCGAGGCGATTGTTACGCTGGCTTCTGATCCTATAAAGCGCAAAGCAATGGGCGCGGCAGGATTGAAACGTGTGAATGAGCAGTTTTCATGGAAGGTGATTATTCCGCAATATCAAGACCTTTGGGGCGAACTCTCATCTATAAGAGGCCATGCTGAAACGGGTGTGACCACCCCACATTTGCACCCAAACCCAATAGCTCCTTCGCCAATGAAGCTGTTTCAAAGTTATCCAAGTGCTCTTTTGCCCAAGGGCATCGCAGCTTGCGTGGCGACAGGCCGCGGGCCAGAGCTTGAAGAGATGTTTTCGCTGCGCCAATACGACAGGCTCAAACAACCCTTTGAAAAGCCAGATACTTTACGCCGCGTTCTTGACTGTATCACGGAGGCAGGCACGCGCGGGGCTGTGGCGACAGACGTGGCCAAGACCCTTTCGTTCAACCCTATGACAGTCGAGCGCTGCTATGCGTGGTTACTGAAGTATGGATACATCGCGCGAGTGGGTTAACGCGGCGAATAGGCGTCTGATTCTAGGGGGGTGATATGCGTGCACAACCCGTGCACAGAGCGTGCACCGGCGAAATGGGACGTTTGTTAAGAGAAAATTAGGTAATACAGCGACCGCTCCAGTCACAAAGACTTGTGAATATGCCGCAATCTTCGCTCTTCCCGCGCAGATCCTTTCGGCTTACATATACCGTTAGTAGAATATTAACTATGGAGGTCAATATGACCAAGAATGTCGGCGGCATCGACCGCATCCTGCGCATCGTTATTGGCGCGGCTCTGATTTTGGGATTTTTTCTGAACTCAGCCAATGGCTACAACTGGCTCTATTTGATCGGGATCGTACCACTCGCCACAGGCCTGATGAGCACTTGCCCGCTATATAAAATCTTCGGGTTCAACACCTGCCCGATGAAAAAGTAAGAAAAAAGGGCGGCTCGCAGGCCGCCCTCTTTCATTCTGCCGCAGTGCGCTTTGGATTGAGCATATCTTTTAGGTAGTGCCCCGTGTGACTGCGCGGCTCTCGTACAACGTCTTCGGGCGTTCCGACGGCGACGATCTCGCCACCGCCATCGCCGCCCTCAGGGCCAATGTCGATGATCCAGTCTGCTGTTTTGACCACATCAAGGTTGTGCTCGATCACGATCACAGTGTTGCCGCCCTCGACCAGCTCTTGCAGCACCTCAAGAAGCTTGCGCACATCTTCAAAATGCAGGCCTGTTGTCGGCTCATCCAAGATATAGAGCGTGCGGCCAGTGGAGCGCTTGGCCAGCTCTTTGGAGAGCTTGACACGCTGCGCCTCCCCGCCTGAGAGCGTTGTGGCCTGCTGGCCGACCTTGATATATCCAAGGCCCACGCGCATCAGCGCATCCATTTTCTCGCGGATCGACGGCACGGCCTTGAAGAACTCCTGCGCTTCTTCGACATTCATATCGAGCACATCGGCGATGGACTTGCCTTTGAACTTCACTTCAAGCGTCTCGCGGTTGTAGCGCGCGCCTTTGCAGGTTTCGCATTCGACATAGACGTCTGGAAGGAAGTGCATCTCGATCTTGATGACACCGTCGCCTTGGCAGGCCTCGCAGCGCCCACCCTTGACGTTGAAGCTGAAGCGCCCCGGCTTGTAGCCACGGGTTTTGGCTTCGGGGAGGCCTGCGAACCAGTCCCGAATGGGCGTGAAGGCGCCCGTGTAGGTGGCAGGGTTTGAGCGCGGCGTGCGGCCGATGGGGCGCTGGTCGATGTCGATGACCTTGTCGAGATACTCAAGGCCCTTGATGGTTTCGCAAGGTGCGGGCGTCTGGCGCGCACCATTGAGGCGCATCGAGGCGGTTTTGAAAAGCGTCTCGATTGTCAGGGTCGATTTGCCGCCGCCCGAAACCCCTGTAACGCAGACGAACTTGGCAAGCGGGAACTCGGCGGTAACGTTCTTGAGGTTGTTGCCAGTGGCTTTTACGACCTTGATTTTCTTGCCGTTGCCTTTGCGCCGCTCTGCTGGAATGGCGATCTCGCGTGCGCCGCTCAGATACTGGCCCGTGAGGCTGGCGGGGTCGTTTGTGACATGTTCGGGGGTGCCGTGGCTGACCACTTGGCCGCCATGGACGCCTGCGCCTGGGCCAATGTCAAAGACATAGTCAGCCTCGCGGATGGCCTCTTCGTCGTGTTCGACAACGATCACGGTGTTGCCCGCGTCGCGGAGGTTTTTGAGGGTGGTCAGAAGGCGGCCGTTGTCGCGCTGGTGGAGGCCGATGCTTGGCTCATCAAGCACATAGAGCACGCCTTGCAGGCCAGAACCGATCTGGCTCGCGAGGCGGATGCGCTGGCTTTCGCCGCCTGACAAGGTGCCCGAATTTCGGCTCAGTGACAGGTATTCAAGGCCGACGTTGTTCAGAAAGCCGAGGCGCTCGCCGATTTCCTTGAGGATCGCGCGGGCGATTTCATTTTTCTGGTTGCTGAGGCTGGCGGGCACGGAGTTAACCCAGTCGAGCGCCTCACGGATGGACTTCTGGACCACCTGCCCTGCATGCTCGCCCGCAATTTTCACCGCGAGGGCCTCTTCGCGCAGGCGGTAGCCGCTGCACGCGCCACAGGGGCGGTTGTTTTGGTAGCGTTCGAATTCTTCGCGAATCCAGTTGCTGTCGGTCTCGCGGTAGCGACGCTCCATGTTGGGAATGACGCCTTCGAACACGCGGCTGACCTGATAGACGCGTCCGCCCTCGTCATAGCGGAAGGGAATTTCCTCTTCGCCCGAGCCATAGAGAAACACCTGCTGCACATGGGCAGGGAGATCTTTCCACTTGGTGTTTTTGTCAAACTCGTAATGTTTGGCAATCGCCTCGATGGTTTGGAGAAAATAGGGAGACTTGCCCTTGCGCCATGGCGCGAGCGCACCATCATAGATTTTGAGAGTGCTGTCAGGGACAACGAGGTTTTCGTCAAAGAAAAGCTCAACGCCGAGACCGTCGCAGTCTGGGCATGCGCCGAAGGGCGCGTTGAAAGAGAACAAACGCGGCTCGATCTCGGGGATGGTGAAGCCTGAAACGGGGCAAGCGAACTTCTCCGAAAAAGTGTGGCGCTCTGGCTCGCCCTCGCTGGGGGCTGTCTCAAGGATCGCGATGCCATCGGCGAGGTCGAGCGCTGTGCGCAGGCTATCCGCGAGGCGTGTTTCCATGCCTTCGCGGATCACAATCCGATCTACCACAACGTCGATGTCATGGCGGAATTTCTTGTCAAGCGTGGGCGGCTCGTCGAGCTCATAGAATTCACCGTCAACTTTCACGCGCTGAAAGCCCTGTTTGCGCAGCTCAAGAAACTCTTTCTTATACTCCCCTTTGCGGTCACGAATGATTGGGGCGAGTAGATAGCCGCGCGTGCCCTCTTCCATCGCCATGATCCGATCAACCATATCCTGTACTTGCTGCGCCTCGATGGGCAGGCCCGTCGCAGGAGAGTACGGCGTGCCTGCGCGCGCAAAGAGAAGACGCAGGTAATCATAAATCTCGGTAACAGTGCCCACGGTAGAGCGCGGGTTTTTGCTTGTGGTTTTCTGCTCAATGGAAATGGCGGGGCTAAGGCCGCTGATGTGGTCGACATCGGGCTTTTCCATCATGTCAAGGAACTGGCGCGCATAGGCCGAAAGGCTCTCAACATAGCGGCGTTGGCCTTCGGCGTAGATCGTATCGAAGGCGAGCGAGGATTTGCCAGAGCCAGACAGCCCTGTGATCACCACGAGCTGATCCCGCGGGATATCAACATCAATCGACTTGAGATTGTGCTCGCGCGCGCCGCGCACTTCGATGTACTTGAGTTCGGCCATGCTTGCCCCTGCCTTCTTTAAACCAGATGGTTTCTCGGCTCAGGTGTAGTTAACTTCCGTGTAACTTCCAACAGCAAAATGAGAACATTGCAGGAACACGCTGCAAGGCAGGCATAGGTTCTACGACTGTTTTTATCAAACCGATGAAATCTCGTGCAAAGCAGCGTCTTTTTTTACATTCCATTATTTGAATTTATGTGTCACCTTTGCGTCAAGACACGCCCGCCCTGCCCGTTTTCTGGAGACTGATATGTTTGCCTTTTTGAAAGCCTTGAAACGCAGCGATGCCAAGCCCTTCTTGGCGCGGATTGCAGCGGGAGACATGATCTTGATTGATCTGCGTGAGGAAAACGAGCTGGCCGCAACAGGCTCTGCGCAAGGTGCGTTACATCTCCCCTTGGGACGACTGGCACAGGCCGCTGACCCAGCGAACCGAGCACGCCACAAAGCGCTTAGCGTTGAAAGGCCGGTAGCGCTCTATTGTGCCAGTGGTGCTCGATCGGCCCAAGGCGTTATGACCCTGCGCAGGCTTGGCTATACTGAGGTGCACAACTTGGGAGGCCTCAGCCACTGGCAGGCCGCGGGCGGCGCAATTCAGCGTTAAGCTGCCTAAGTCTTTTGGGCCAAGGCCCAAGCACAGATCGGAAAATTGGGATCATTGGTGAGATCGTCTGTTTCGGGGTCGTAAACGGGCGGCCAGTCTGGCTCAAGGTTGCGCGCGGCAGCGGCGCGGTTGCCCCACTCTTCGGATTTGATGCGCGCTTCTGCAAAGCCAGCCTCTATCAGCAGGTTTTTGAGGCCACGTGCAGACCAGCGAGAGCAATCATTGGGGGCCGCGTGATAGGGGAGAAAAAACGGGACAGCTATCCAGAGATAGCCACCGTCCCGCAGCATGTCATAGACATGACAGAGCGCGGTAAAGGGACGATCAAGGTGCTCCCATACCTGATTGGCGAGGATCATATCAAACTGGCGCATCTTGCCTTGGGCGTCTTTATAAGGACCAAGGCAGATGTCGTGCTCAGGATATTTGAAGCGCTCATAACTTTTGGCCTCAAACCGCTGGCCCCATTTGCCAGAGATTTCAGCGAGTTCCATCTTTTCAAGGGGCAGCTCTTTAAACCACGCAGAAGAAGACTTGTTCATCATCACGCGATTCAAAGAAACCATTGTACACACCTTTAAAAATGAATGGCGCGCCCATACGCATCTAGCACGCTTTCGTGCATCATTTCAGAAAGGGTCGGATGTGGGAAGACCGTTTGCATGAGGTCTTCTTCTGTTGTTTCAAGCTGACGACCAACGACATAGCCTTGGATCAGCTCAGTCACTTCTGCGCCGACCATATGCGCGCCGAGAAGCTCGCCTGTTTTGGCATCAAACACCGTTTTGACCATGCCTTCAGGTTCGCCCAGAGCGATCGCCTTACCATTGCCTACGAAGGGGAAGCGGCCCACTTTGACATCATAGCCAAGCTCTTTGGCTTTGGCCTCTGTATAGCCAACGGAGGCAACCTGCGGGTGGCAATAGGTGCAGCCTGCGATGCTTTCGGGGCGTACGGCGTGGGGCTTCTGCCCTGCGATCATTTCGGCAACCATGACGCCCTCGTGGGAGGCTTTGTGCGCAAGCCAAGGCGCACCTGCGATATCGCCGATGGCGTAGAGGCCTTCGACACCCGTGCGGCAATATTCATCGACGACAACATGCGTGCGATCGATCTGCACGCCGAGCGCCTCTAAGCCGAGGCCTTCAACGTTGCCGACGATACCGACAGCGGAAATAACAGTGTCAAACTCTTGGGTTTCGACTTTGCCACCCGTCTCAATGTGAGCTGTGACTTTTCCTTTGGCGCGGTCGAGCTTTTTGACCATGGCTTTTTCCATGATCTTCATGCCTTGCTTGACGAACTGCTTCTTGGCGAAGGCACTGATTTCAGCGTCTTCTACGGGAAGGACACGGTCCATCACTTCGACAACCGTCGTGTCGGCGCCGAGCGTGTTATAAAAGCTTGCAAACTCGATGCCGATCGCGCCAGAGCCGATAACAAGGAGCTTTTTGGGCATGCGCGGCGGTGTGAGCGCGTGCTTGTAAGTCCAGACCAAATCACCATCAGCCTCAAGGCCAGGCAGCTCGCGGGCACGCGCGCCTGTGGCAAGTACGATGTGCTTGGCTGTCAGTTCCTCGGCGCCCTTCTCGGTTTTGACGCTCACCTTGCCTTTTGCGGTCACGGTGGCTTCGCCCATGACAGTCGTGATCTTGTTCTTTTTCATCAGGTGGGAAATGCCACCCGAGAGCTGGCTCGCAACGCCGCGAGAGCGTTTGACCACAGCCTCAAGATCATAGTTGATGTTGTCAGCGGAGAGCCCGAACTCTTTGGCACGGTGCATCAGGTGAAAGACCTCGGAGGAGCGCAGCATCGCCTTTGTCGGGATGCAGCCCCAGTTGAGGCAGATACCGCCCATGTGCTCACGCTCGACGATCGCTACGTTGAGGCCAAGCTGCGCGCCGCGGATAGCGGCCACATAGCCGCCCGGGCCTGCGCCGACCACGATCATATCAAAGGATTTAGCTGCCATGTCTGTCTCCGGTCTGGTCACGGGAATCGCGTACTCACGACTGCACCAAAAATATTAGTTTGACGTTAAACTAATTTTCTTTTCAGGGCAATCACTCACGCGAATGCTGCCGCGAAATGCCACGCCATATCGAGTAACCTCTTGGAACAGAAGCGTTTAAGCGGCTTCCAGCTGTCTCACGGTCGCACCATATCCGCCATTCGCCATATAGATGGCTTCGTGACTGGTGGTTGCGCGCCCCAAAGCCTCATTGCGATAGGGGAAGCGACCGAACTCACGAATGACCTCGCGGTGAGCGCGTGCGTGGAGCAGGTTTGCAGCGCCCGTTTCGGGCATGCGCTCCATCATAAGACGAATGCAGCGGTCCTGATCGGACAGGCTTTCGGAGTGCATCAGTGGCAAATAGAAGAACTGGCGTTGCGGCTCTTCGGCCTTCAAATCCCAGCCCTTGGTAATCGCGCATTTGGCGGCACAGAGCGATTTCTTGTCTGTTGCAAAAGACTGCCCCGCGCCGCGGAACATATTGCGTGGAAACTGATCAAGCAGGATCACATAGGCCATGGCGCCTTCGGCGTTCTGGAGCCAGTCGCTCAGGCCACCCTCTGCGCCCAGCTCCCATGTGCTCAAAAAGCGGGTGCGGATCGTTTCATCAAGCGCGTCGGTGCTGTTATACCAGCCCTCCGGCCCTACCTCGTCTAGCCAAAAGGCCAGAACCTCGGCTGGTGTTACCTGTTCGCTCATGGGTTCAACTCCTCACCTTTTGGACCCTATCCAGTGAGGTTAGCCGCAATTATTTCAAATGAAAGTAAAGTTTTGCGACAAAATTAACATTTTTATGACGCTTCGGAACTTTCGTCTTCTTCGGCCCCCGCTTCAAGAGCGTATTCAACGGCAAGTGCGGAGGAGGACATCGAGACCGGAGCGTAGCTGCTGCTGGTCTCTTCGCTGGCGGGCGAGGCGCGCTGCGTCATGCGATAGGCGGCATAAAGCGTGAGCATGACAAGCAGGGTCGCAATCAGCAGGAAATAGGCCCCTGCCCCAAAGGTGCTCATGAGCCAACCTGTTATAATCGGACCAGAAATTGCGCCAAGCCCGTTGATAAACACAAGGCCGCCCGAGACAGAAGCCATATCCTCAAGCTCAATAAAGTCATTGGTGTAGGCCACAAGCAGAGAATAGAGCGGATTGGACAAGCCACCAATGAGAAAGGCAGAGACAAGCAGTAACGTATACTGCCCGCCCGAGGCCATGCCGATAAAGGCGCCAACAGCGCAGACAGCGGCAACAATCATGATCAATTGGCGGCGGTCCATGCGGTCTGAGAGCCAGCCAAGCGGATACTGGATCAGTGTCGCGCCGATGTAAAACATCGACACGAAAAGCGATATTTGCCCAAGGGTGAGGCCAACTTGTGTGCCGTAAACAGCGCTCATGCCGAACTGGGCGGCGAACACTCCACCAAGTAGGAACATACCGACACAACCGAGTGGTGAAATCTCCATAATCTCGCGCAGGGTCTTGGGCTTGGTCGCTTCAAAAGCAGGTGTTGGGCTGACCGACAAGAGAATGGGCGCAAAAGACACCGAAACCAGCACCGAGATAATAACGAAGAGAACATATCCCCCCGGATCGGCTACCAAAAGCAGCGCTTGGGCAATAATGATCCCGAGCATCTGCATGATCATATAGAGCGAGAGCGCTTTGCCTCGGTTCTGGTTGTCTGCGGAGTTGTTCAGCCAGCTTTCGGCTGTGACATAAACGCCAGAAAAGCAAAAGCCGATGATCACGCGCATTAACGTCCAAGCCCAAGGGTCTGTCCATGTCGGATAAAGGATTAGCACGGCGGAGATAAACGAACCTAGCGCCGCGAAGACGCGGACATGGCCGACACGGCGGATCATTGTGGGCGTCATGCGCGAGCCACCGAGGAAGCCGACAAAGTAAGCCGACATGACGATGGACATGGCAAAAGGAGAAAAGCCCTCAATATCGCCACGCACGCCAAGCAACGTACCTTGCAGGCCGTTGCCAACCATCAGGAGCATCATTCCGAGCATGAGTGCCCATGACGACGAGAGAACTTGTAACATTGCTTTTCCTTTTGCCCTTGGCCGTGCGTGGACCTCTAAGCGCCTTATGTCGGGATCAAAAGCGACATTTCCCGTCTGTTTTAGTCTTAAGGCAAAAGAAGCGAGGAATCGCCGTATGAAAAGAAGCGATACTGGGTGTCTATCGCATGTTTGTAAATTTCCATGACACGTTCCTGCCCCATGAGCGCAGAAATCAACATCATCAAGGTGGATTTTGGCAGATGAAAGTTTGTCATCAGGCCATCAGCCACTTTAAATTCAAAACCCGGGTAAATGAAGATATCGGTTTCGCCCTGCCACGGCGCGATCTGACCTGTGGGCTTTGCGGCGCTCTCAATGAGCCTGAGGGCTGTTGTTCCCACAGGAATTACGCGTCCACCTGCCGCTTTGGTGGCGGCAATCTCGGCAGCCGCCTCTGGTGTGACCTCGCCCCATTCTGCGTGCATTTTATGAGTTGTGACGTCTTCGACCTTCACGGGCAGGAACGTACCTGCACCGACATGTAGCGTCACATAACTGAAGGCGACACCTGCGGCGGCCAGGGCGGCGAGCAACGCTTCGTCAAAGTGCAGCGAGGCAGTCGGGGCAGCGACGGCCCCTGTCTGGCGCGCAAAAACTGTCTGGTAGTCGGTTTTGTCTTGCTCATCGGCCGCGCGTTTGGCGGCGATATACGGCGGAAGCGGCATGGCACCTGCTTCGTTGAGCGCAGCTTCGAAAGCGTCACCTTCAAGATTGAACGCGAGCTCTGCTTGACCATCGCTGCGGCTGACGAGCGTGGCGCGCAGGCCTGCGGCAAAGGCGATTTCTTCACCATCGCGGATTTTGCGCAGAGGTTTGATGAGCGCGGACCAGCCGCCGCTGGCCGTCGGGCTGAGAAGCGTGACTTCCATGCTGGATTGGGTCAGCCCTGTTTCTCCCAAGCGCTCGCGCGTGCCAAAGAGACGAGCGGGAATGACTTTTGTATCGTTGATCACGAGCCTGTCGCCTGCGCCGAGCCAGCGGGTGAGATCAATCACGCTGGCATCCTTGATCGGCGCGCCAAGGCTTGCTCCCTGCGCAACCAAGAGGCGTGCAGAGGAGCGCGGGCGCGCAGGGCGCGTTGCAATCAGGGCTTCGGGCAGATCGAAGTCAAAGTCGGAAAGTTTCATAAGATTTTTATCGCTTTATCTCGGGCGGTGGGCGGCGGAATATCTCGCGGAACATGCCGGGCGTAAAGATCGAAAGCGGATTGACCTGCACATTCGGGTCAGAGGATGTGCCGCGCAGATTATAATTAAAGCCAACAAGGCCTTCGCCTTTGCGGGTGAAAATAGCGCCGATGCCATTCACAATGAAGAAGGGCGAGACAACACCTTGCATATCCATCGCGCCAGAGGCTAGATCGTAATAGCCATCCATCGAGATGCCCATGGATGTGCCTACGGCGCTGGCTTTGCTCACCACCACGCGGCGCGGGGTGAGCTGAAAGCTTGATTCAACCTCATTGAAAAGAATGCCCTGCCCGCCAAGTTGCTCGAGCAGTCCGACCACGCTGGCGGCATTTAGAAGTTCGGCCATCGCCGGAGCATCTTTGAGGCGCACGCCTGTCATAGAGAGCACGCCGTTGTAGCTGCCCTTGGCGGACGCAGGCGCCATTGTGAGGTCAAACATGCCACCAGAGGCGTTTTTCAGAAGGCCTGCCGCCTTGAGCACCTGTCCGCCATCCTCAGAGCGCAGACGGAAGGCGCTACGAGAGCCTTGAGGCACAACGCGCCCTTCGACGAGCGCTTGACCGTTTACGCTGCCTGAGAAATTGCCTTCAAAGCCTTTGGATGTGGAGAATTCACCACGAAAGCTGCGCAAGGAGATTCCAGAGGAGATCACCAGCTCATCAAGGCGTGCGCCGATCGGGGGGCTGTCTGCCGCGCTCGCGCCGCCTGCGGAGCCGCCTGTTCCAAGGGTGGTTTGGCTCAGGTCCAGCCGTCCACCGCTGATCTCGATACGAGGGGCGCGGCCTTGGCCGCGGGCGA
The DNA here is from genome assembly GCF_040580765.1 of Lentibacter algarum. Taxonomy (GTDB): domain Bacteria; phylum Pseudomonadota; class Alphaproteobacteria; order Rhodobacterales; family Rhodobacteraceae; genus Lentibacter; species Lentibacter algarum. The sequence goes on from NZ_CP158687.1 coordinate 1,665,781, forward strand.
CAATCTTAAGCGGAACATTGAGCCAGTTTCCGATGGTGACCCGCTCGAAGCTGGCATTCTGGAATGCACCCTCTTCAAGCACGACGCTTCCGCTGGCCTTGAGCCCTGACGCTTCAAGCCTGATAGCATCCACTTTCATATCCGCGCCAAGGCGACCAGAAACCTCGAGACGACCTTTACTATCTTGGCCGTGGCTCCAGCCGATTTGGGGGATGGCAAGACCAAGCCCCGCGAGATTGGAAGAAAGCGAGAAGCTCGGCCCCTGCCCTTTGGGAAGCGTGAGGGCGATGTTGGCCATGCTTCGCCCAGAGACGCTGCCCGCTGGCAAGCCAAGACGGAAGGCACGGACGAACTCGGGCGATATCTCAATCGTACCGTCAACCGTGGCAGCTGCGGCATCCGCGCCGAGCGGTGCTTGAAAACGCCCCGAGACGGGAATGGTATCCAGCCGCCCTGCCCCTGAGATCAGAAGCTCTTTCGGGGTCACGCGGACATCAAGCTTGGGGCTGGCGAGCACACGGCCCGGGACAATGACCTCACTGCGCACATCTGCGAGCGACGCCGTAATGTCATAAGTGAGTGCGCCGGGCGGTGGGTTTTTCTGCATGGTCCAGCCGATGGAACCTGAAACTGCGGCACGCCCATCGGCGAGCGTGACAGGGAGATTTGTACTGCGTAGCGCATTGATCGGCTCTTGATTGATCAGGCTCAGAACGGCCGTAATCTGACCCTCTGCGCGCAGGTTTACCACAGCTTTTGCAGGTGCTGGGAGCGTACGCGGAATAATGAACTCTGTGCCTGTCACATTGAGCCGTCCGCCTTCTGGGGCGGTGACTGTCCCGCTGTTGGCGCGCGCGGCAAAACGTTTGCGCAGCAGGCTGGCCTGCCCTGACATGTTCTCGATCAAGGGCATATCAGGCAGAAAGCGGAGTTTGACACGCTCAAACCCGAAGGAGACAAGTGGCTCGGCCTTAACATCTGGCCCTGCGCGCAGGGCAAACTGAGCCTCGTTTATATGACCTTCCAACACATTCGCTGAGACCCACTCGCGCGTCTTTTCGCCTGCCTTTTCGGGCCATACAGCCAGCACCTGCGCCAGATCCAGCGCCTCGGCGGCGGCCTGAACTTGATAGCTCCATCCTTTTTCGAGCGCTTCAAAGCTGCCTTCAATATGATACGCGGTTTCGCCATCCTTGAGGCCCAACTGACCCAATTCAACCCGAAACGGATCAAGACTGAGGCGCAGATCAGCAAAGCCGCTCTCAAAGGTTACAGGCTCTGGCAGCAGCTCGGACGGATTGGCCGAAATACCTGCAAGGCGCAACTGACCGATGAAAGCTTCGGGCCACCCACCTTCGTCCATGACAAGGCCAAGCTTGCCCTCGGCGCGCAGGGTGACCCATTCGCTTTGCAGGTTGATCTCGTCAAAGAGGACCATATTGGTCACTGGGTCATAGGTCAGATAGGTGCGTGCAGAGCGGAACGGAATCGGCGTTGCTGCGTCATTGGGCTGGAGAGCGCCTTCTGCGATTTGCAATGTGGCACTGAGCGGGCCAAGTGCGCCCTCGCTGTTCATGGACAGCCGCAAGGCTCCAGAAATAGGTGCGCGAAGGGCCTCAAGCCACGACAGCGCTGCCGCTTGGGTGGCCAAATCACGGGCGGGAAAATCAGTCAAATTCAAGCCAACAAAGGCCTGATCTGCGCCTGCTTTGCGCTCAAAGCTAAGCTCCACTCCAGCCGCTGAGGCACCACCTGTGAGCAGTGCAAAATCAGCGCGCGCGCGCAATTCGCCCAATGTGTGTAAAAGTTCAAGTCGCCCGCCATCAACCGTCCAGTTGCGGCGGGCGCGCTCGTCTTCATAGCGCAGGGTCACGTCAAAGATGTCCAGCCGTTCAAAGAAAGCAAAGGCCTCGCGCGCGAGCAGGTCATCGACCTGCGCCATGATCTGGCCAAAGCCTGCGCCCTCCTCTCCGGCCCCGTCACTGGCTGTGTTGAGCTCTTCGCCAAAGCTGAGCCAAAACGCCCCTTGTGTGTCTCGTCGCAGGCCAAGGCGCGTCCCCGAGAGGCGCAAGTCTGTTGGGCGGATCGCGCCCTCGACCAAAGGCTGCAGGGCGATCCCGAGAGACAGGCTGTCAAAGGAGACAATCCGAGCACCAGCGCCATCGAGCAGCTCTGTATCGCTCAAAAGAACGCGCGGTGCCCACCCCTCTTCAAGCACGATAGCCGCTGCGCCAAGGCGCGCAGAATAAGGCGCTATATCGCGATTGATCTGAGCACTCAGACGCGTGGCGGCCCACTCGGGCACAACAAGTGGCTCACTGCGCAAGGCAAGTAGCCCTATGACGCCCGCCACCAGCAATAGCGCCAACAGAGCAAGGCTAAGCAGGCCCACTGCCGCGCGCCGCCGCACACTGCGCCGCTTTTTAGGCGGCGCGGCAGCCTCGGGGCTGTCTGGCGTTGGGCTGTCAGGCTCTGTGGTCATTCTCCGCTTTCAGGCCAGTTCATGGCCGGACGTGCGCCGGCGGTTTTATCTCATCGGTTTGGCCGCTTGGGGCGTAACAGATATACAGTGCACGCGGGCTTTGACGTTGCGCGCATGCGCTTGCGATAATATGAAACCCCACGAGACGGTAGAGGTAAAGCCAAGATGACCCAAGATACGCAATTTCCTGCCCCAGACTTCAGCCTCCCAAGCGATACGGGCGAGACAGTGAGTCTTGCTGGATTGAAGGGCCAAGCTTTTGTTTTGTTTTTCTATCCGCGCGACAACACCCCAGGCTGTACGACGGAAGCCAAGGGCTTTTCCGCGGATATGAGCGCCTTTGAAGCGGCAGGCGCGCGGGTCTTTGGCGTTTCCAAAGACAGTCTTGAGAGCCACGGCAAGTTTCGCGCCAAACAGGATCTTACCGTTCCGCTGCTGTCCGACGAGCACGGCAGCCTATGTGAGGATCTCGACGTTTGGAAAGAAAAGAAGATGTACGGAAAAAGCTTCATGGGCGTCGAGCGCTCGACCTTTCTGATTGATGGCGCGGGAACCGTTGTGCGCGCGTGGCGCAAAGTGAAGGTGCCTGGGCATGTGGAAGATGTGCTGGCCGCTGTGAAGGCGCTTTGAGGTGACACAAACGCTCGCGGAAATGGCGGTCGAGGTGCTTAACACGGCTGACGGGCGCGCGAAAACCGCGCTCGCACGCCAGCACGCGGCGACATGGTTTGCGGCGCGCGACGCGGGCACCCCCCTTGAAATCGGGACCGCCAGCCCGCCGATGCACCCTGCTCGCCCCGAGGCACCAGAGCTGCTCAGCCCGCGCGATGTACCACGTCGAAAACCCGGCTCCGAAAAAGGCCGCATCGCGCTTTTGCATGCGGTTGCGCATATCGAACTCAACGCGGTTGATCTGCATTGGGATATTATTGCGCGGTTTTCGCATGTGCCCTTTCCGCTGGGCTACTATGACGACTGGGTCAGAGCCGGCGACGAAGAAGCGAAGCATTTCAATCTCGTAAGTGACTGCCTTGAAGCTCTGGGCAGCTATTATGGGGCCTTGCCTGCCCATGCGGGCATGTGGCGTGCAGCGGAAGACACGGCAGAGGATATCATGGGACGCCTGGCTGTCGTGCCGATGGTGCTGGAAGCGCGCGGCCTTGATGTCACGCCAGGAATGATTGAGATTTTTCGCAAGGCGGGACTTGATGACGCTGTGGAGGCGCTGCAGATCATTTACGGTGAGGAAGTCGGCCATGTCGCCTATGGATCAAAGTGGTTTCACTTCCTCTGCGGGCGCGACGGGATTGACCCGAAGCCCGAGTTTCATCGCCTTGTGCGGCATTACTTTCACAGCCAGCTGAAGCCCCCGTTCAACGAAGAAAAGCGCGCTGAAGCGGGGATACCGCCTGATTTTTATTGGCCACTGGCCGATGAGACACCCGTGGCTAAACGCTAAAGTGCAGCGCAGTATCGGCGAGATTTCGCCGTAAATATCATGTTTCCAATATGATGCGCCCCAAAGCGGCCAAAAAACTTGCGCCCTTGGGAACAGGGCGTTAATCCCTTTTGAGATGGCAATCTGGGGATGGGCCGTCATGCTGCGACGATGCCACACTCTCATGGTCCGTCGCCACTTGATATGAAACGGCCAAGGAACTCATCGTTGCGCACACAGCTTGCTATCCGTATCGACTCGTTTTTGGAGCGCTATTTTCCAGAACGTCGTGTTTTTCTGAGATCAGACAAAGACACACGCTTTATCCGCCTGCGGCCTCTGGTGCAGCTCTTCGCCTTCTCTGGTGCGGCTTTGGTTGTGGCGTGGTCGATCATTGCGACAGCGATCTTGTTGATGGACAGCATCGGCGCGGGCAACTTTCGCGAACAAGCCAAGCGTGACCAGCAGACCTACCAGAGCCGGTTGAACTTTATCTCTGTGCAGCGTGATACCCGCGCCGAAGAGGCCCTCGCGGCTCAAGAACGTTTCAACAGCGCTTTGCAGCAAATTTCCCTGATGCAATCAGAGCTTCTGGCCTCTGAAACGCGCCGTCGTGAAATGGAAACAGGGATTGAAATTATTCAGAATACCCTGCGTTCGGCGATGAATGAGCGTGACGATGCGCGTGATCAGCTCGCCGCAATTGCCCAGGCGCAAGAGAATGGCGGAGCTGTGCAGGTCGCGGGAATCAATTCCAACAGCAACGCGCTTGGCCTGATCACACAGGCTCTCGCCGAAACAGCGGCAGAGCGTGATAAAGTGGTTGCTGATGCACAATTTGCGCTCAACCAAGCCGCTGAAATGGAAGAGCGCATTGCGCTTATGAAAGACCAGAACGACCAGATTTTCCGCCAGCTTGAAGAAGCCATGACTGTTTCTGTGAAGCCGCTGGACCGCATGTTCCGCGCCGCTGGAATGAACACAGACAGCCTTTTGAAGCAGGTGCGCCGGGGGTATGACGGACAAGGCGGAGCATTGACGCCGTTGTCTTTTTCGACACGGGGTGAAGAGCCTTCCTCTGCCGAGCGCCGCGCCAACCGCATTATCCGCGAACTGGATCGTCTCAATCTTTACCGTCTTGCCGCCTCAAAAGCGCCCTTCGCCAACCCAGTCAAAGCGGGCTATCGCTTTACATCGCCCTACGGCTACCGCCGCGACCCCAAGACGGGCGGACGCCGCATGCACAACGGTGTTGATTTTGCGGGACCAGTGGGGACACCCCTTTATGCGACGGCTGACGGGATCGTTACGCATGCAGGCTGGAGCTCTGGATATGGCCGCCTTGTGAAGATCCGACACGAGTTCGGCATCGAAACACGCTACGCCCACCAAAACCAAATTCGGGTTAAAGTTGGACAAAGGGTATCGCGTGGACAACGAATTGGTGATATGGGAGCATCTGGACGAGTGACTGGCCCCCATCTGCACTATGAAGTACGTGTGGGCGGACAAGCCGTGAACCCAATGATCTATATCAAGGCAGCTAACGATGTTTTCTAAAAGCAAAATCAACGAACCTGGCCCGAAGGCCGATAGCACAACACCTGCTTCTGGCGCTGACAAGGGAGCCCCTGCGGCCCCAAGCAAGCCAGCCATGCCCGGCGGCAGCGAGTTCAAGGCGTCAGCCCCTAAAGCCAAGCCGCCAGCCTCGGTATTGTCATCAGACCTGCATGTGACAGGCAACCTGCGCACAACTGGCGATATTCAGATTGAAGGCACAATTGAGGGCGACATCCGCGCGCATCTTCTGACAGTGGGCGAAGGCGCAACTGTTAAGGGCGAAGTGATCGCGGATGATGTGGTCGTGAATGGCCGCGTTGTTGGCCGTGTGCGCGGCCTCAAGGTCCGCCTCACCTCAACAGCCCGTGTTGAAGGCGATATCATTCATAAGACCATCGCCATTGAGAGCGGTGCGCATTTTGAAGGCTCTGTTCAGCGCCAAGACGATCCGCTCAACTCAGGCGCTAAAGGCAGCGCTGCGTCAGCCGCAGCCGCCGCAGCAGCCCCCAAAGACCCAGCGTCATAAGCGCTTGTTGGCATGACTGATTTGACACGGGCATTGCAGGAGACTGCAGTGCCCGTTTCCTTTGTGGCGCCGGAAAAACGCCGTCTTGTTTTGATCGCAGCTATTCTTGCGTCGGCGCTTGGCTTTATTGACGGGTCTGTCTTGGCGATCGCCCTGCCTGCCATGCGCGAGAGCCTCGGCGCGGGGCTTGCAGAGGCGCAATGGATCTACAACGGCTATATGCTCATGCTCAGCGCCTTTGTGCTTGCGGGTGGCGCGCTCGGCGACAAGCTTGGCCTTGGGCGCAGCTTTGCAAGTGGGATCGCAGCATTTGTGGCGGCGTCACTCCTCTGCGCGCTGGCACAAACGCCTGAGCAGATGATCGCAGCACGTGTGCTGCAAGGACTTGGGGCCGCGGTCATGGTACCTGGCTCTCTCGCGGCCATCACCCGTGCTTACCCCCGCGACGAGCGTGGCGGCGCTATCGGGCTTTGGGCGGCAAGCTCGTCTCTTACCACGGCGCTTGGGCCACTTTTGGGCGGCGCATTTCTCAGCTACGGCGGACCTGAGGCTTGGCGCTTTATCTTTGCGATCAACCTCCCGCTAGGGGCGCTCGCGATATGGCTCATTGTGGCCAACACACGCGACACGCGCACAAACCGATCTACTCAGATTGACATTTGGGGGGGCGGACTGGCTTCGCTCGCGTTCTTTTTCATCGCCTTTTCCTTCACACAGGCAGAGCCACTCTACGGGCTCACAGGGCTTGCAGTGCTTTGCGTTTTTGTCTGGCACGAAGCCCACTGCCCTGCCCCGATGATTGATATCAAGCTTTTCAAATTGCGTGATTTTTCGGCTGTGAACCTTGCCACGCTTTTGATGTGGATGGGGTTTCAGGGCGTTCTGTTTTATCTGCCGATGACGCTGATTGCGGGATGGGGGCAAGCCGCCTTGCTGACAGCGCTGAGCTTTACGCCAATGGCGATATTTATTGCTGTGCTGTCGCCGCGCATGGGGCGGCTGGCCGACCGCATCGGCCCAAGGCCTCTCATTGCGGCGGGCGCACTTGTTGTGGCCTCTGGCTTTATCGGGCTGAGCTTTGGGGTGACCACAGGGGCCTTCTGGCTTGGCATTCTTCCAGCAACCTCACTGATCGGACTTGGACTGGGCATGGCTGTTGCCCCGTTGACCACTGCTGTGGTCAATTCGGTGCCAGACGAGAGCGCAGGCACGGCCTCTGGCGTGAACAATGCGGCAGCGCGGGTCGCAGGGCTGATGGGCGTTGCGAGCCTTGGAATGATCGCACAGGCGGGCTATCTCGCGGCAGGTGGCCAAGACAGCTTTGGGGCCTTTTCAACAGATGTGACTCACGGCGCTGCCATGATCATAGGCTTTCAGTTCGTGGCTTATGGTGCGGCCTTTTTTGCGACTTTGGGCGCGGTTATTGTCTGGTTGGGAATGGGCGCTCAAGCGTCGAGTTCAGCATCCCAGTAGAGGAAGTCCATCCAGCTGTCGTGCAAATGATTGGGTGGAAATTTGCGCCCCATATTCCGAAGCTCTTCAGCGGCGGGCGGCCGCGGCGGCTTGCGCAGATGAAGCCCGCACTGGCGCAGGCTTTTTGAGCCTTTCTTGAGGTTGCAGGGGCTACAGGCGGCCACCACATTTTGCCAGCTTGTCACACCACCTGCGGCGCGTGGAACCACATGGTCAAAGGTGAGGTCACCTTTTGCTCCGCAGTATTGGCAGCAAAATTCATCCCTCAAAAACAAATTAAAGCGCGTGAAGGCCACGCGCTTTTGAGGTTTGACATAATCTTTGAGGACAACGACAGATGGGATCCTGATCACCGTCGAGGGGCTGCGCACCACCTCGTCATATTCTGCGATGATATCCACCCGATCCAACCACGCCGCTTTGACGGCTTCTTGCCAAGGCCAAAGCGACAGCGGGTAATAACTGAGGGGTCTATAGTCGGCGTTGAGCACCAATGCAGGATGCTGTTTGAGGCTTGCCGGGTTGCGCTGAAAGTCTGTCCTAAACGTACCGTCCATATGCCGTATCTCTGCTCCGCTCGCAGGCTTGGCCAGATGTGGCACACCCGCTTATGTGAACCACTATATATCGTGGCAAGCATCGGGCAAGCGTCTTGACGCTTACCCTTATGTGCAAAGCTAAACAGAGCAGTTTGACAGAGATGTGACACAGTGCTCAGACTTTAAGAGCTTGATAAGGCAGTATTTTATCAGACTCTCATGGCAAGCCCTCAACGGTGCGACAGAGCTGTTCAAAAATCAGAGGCTGGTCAACCAAGAGCCCGCAGCAAAAGAATCGCCCCGCCTCAGTCGGCGGCGCGCTCTGCTTCGATCTGGCGCCAGCGGGCAACATTGGCGTTGTGCTCAGCCAGCGTCACAGCAAAAGCGTGACCGCCTGTGCCATCCGCAACAAAGAAAATGTAGTCGGTGCTGTCAGGATCAAGTGCGGCTTCAATGCTCGCGCGGCCAGGGTTGGCGATCGGCGTTGGCGTCAGCGCGTCGATGACATATGTGTTGTAAGGGGTCGCTGCGCGCAGCTCGGAGCGGCGCAATCCGCGCCCCAGAACACCCTGCCCCAATGTGATCCCGTAGATCACGGCGGGGTCAGTTTGGAGCTTCATTCCAAGGCGCAGACGGTTCACAAAAACGCTCGCGACTTGTCTGCGCTCTTCAGCGACGCCTGTTTCTTTTTCAATCAAAGAGGCCAAGATGAGCGCCTCTTCGGGGCTGTTCACAGGCAGGCCTTCGACACGGTTTTCCCAGGCCTCAGCCAGAATGCTGTCTTGTCGCTCGGCCATTTCAGCCAAAAGTTCTTCGCGCTTGTCGCCTTTTTTGACTTCATAGCTTTGCGGCGCAAGGCTGCCTTCGGCGGGCACTTCGGAAACATCCCCGTCAAGAAGCGAAATGCGCTTGAGCCCTTCAACGATCTGCCAGCTTGTCACGCCCTCGGCGACGGCGATCCGAAAGCGTGTATCGGCACGGTCGCGCACATCAAGATATTCGGCGGGGGCTTCCTCAGCAGCGGGATCGAACTTGGCCTTTTCGATATAGGTGCTTGTGGCGGGGTCAAGCTCTCGCACGAGGTTGGAAAGCTGTGTCACGCCAATGCGATAAACGATCTCAGTGCCGCAGGTGCTTGCGCCGCCACGGGTGATGATATCCGCGATGTCTTTCATCGTCGATTTGGCCGGAACGAGATAGCTGCCTGCCTTAAGATCACCCGTTAGGTCGGCATAATCCATGCCGACACGCAGGAGCATACCTGATGTGATAGCACCTTGATCTTCAAGAGTTTTACTGACGCGATTGACATTGCTTCCGCGCTCAACACGCAGGCAGATTTGCTCTTCTAGCGGGCCTTCCGCGCTATACTCGGTCTGACCCCAAAGGATCAGACCGCCAAGCAAGAAAATCGCGACGATAAGCATCGTCAGAGCATTTGAAGCAATGTGACGCCACATAGGTTTAGTCTACCTTTCGGAAAATAACCGATGCGTTCGTGCCGCCAAAACCGAAGCTGTTTGAAAGCGCGATGTCGATCTTGCGCTCGCGCTTTTCACCTGCACATAGGTCTACCACGGTCTCACAATCGACTGTCTCAAGGTTGATCGTGGGCGGGGCAACCTGATCACGGATCGCGAGGATTGAGAAAATCGCTTCAATCGCGCCCGCCGCGCCAAGCAAGTGCCCTGTCATCGACTTGGTTGACGACATGGAAAGCTTGGCTGAGGCCTCTGGTCCCATCATCCGCTCGACAGCGCCAAGCTCGATTGTGTCGGCCATGGTCGATGTGCCGTGGGCGTTGACATAGTCAATCTCGGTGGGGCTGATGCCGGCATTGGCACAGGCCGCCCGCATGGCGCGCTCGGCCCCCTCGTGATCGGGGGGAGGCGCTGTGATGTGGTAGGCGTCGCCTGATAGGCCATAGCCCGCCACTTCGGCATAGATCTTCGCGCCGCGCGCTTTGGCGTGCTCGTATTCTTCAAGCACGACAACGCCCGCGCCCTCGCCCATGACGAAGCCATCGCGGTTTGCGTCCCAAGGGCGAGACGCTTTGGTTGGGTCTTCGTCGTGACCAGTGGAGAGGGCTTTGCAGGCGTTGAAACCAGCGATGCCGATTTCACAAATGGCGGCTTCTGCACCACCTGCGACCATCACATCCGCATCACCATGCTGGATGAGGCGCGATGCATCGCCAATCGCGTGAGCGCCTGTCGAGCAGGCTGTCACAACAGAGTGGTTTGGCCCTTTGAAGCCATAGCGGATCCCCACTTGGCCTGAAATCAGGTTGATCAAAGCGCCTGGAATAAAGAACGGCGATACACGACGCGGGCCCTTTTCGGCCATCAGCAGCGTTGTGGCCTCAATAGATTTGAGCCCACCAATACCAGAGCCGATCATCACGCCTGTGCGCAGGCGGCTCTCTTCGTCTTCTGGAGTCCAGTCAGCGTCCTTTACGGCCTGAGCGGCAGCAGCGATCCCGTAGAGGATAAAGTCATCGACTTTACGGCGTTCTTTGGGCTCCATCCAATCGTCTGCATTGAAGGTTCCATCTGTGCCGTCGCCGTGCTTGACTTCGCAGGCATATTTGGTGGTGACACGCTCTGGATCAAACTGCGTAATCCGCGCTGCCCCTGACTTGCCTGCCAAAATATTCTTCCAGCTGTCCTCGACGCCACCCCCAACAGGTGTGACCAGCCCTAGTCCTGTAACAACCACGCGACGCATGATGTGCCCCCTTTTGTCTTATCTGTTGCCTGCTCTTAGCGCGGCTTGGGGGCAAGGGGCAAGAGAATGCTTGCCTGTGCCGCTATGGGCTCTGTGTATCGGTGAAAGCCTGCCTAGCAGAGAACGTCAGCGCAAAGTCGTTCAAAACTGCTACGTATTGTCCAAAGCGCGGCGCTTAAAGTTACGTCTTGTTAGGAAAGTTAAGCGAGGTTGGGCTGTATTTTAAGACCTCAGGAAAATGCTTAGACTCACGAGACTTTTTTCACAAAGCTGCCTTGGCCTTGTCTTTTGGGCCACAAGTCTTGCAGCAGAGACTTGCGAAATCGAGCAATGGCTGGTCGATTTCCAAATCGCGACGGTGAATTTTGTCGAGGAGGCCTATACGCCAATGGCAGACGAGATGGCGTCGCGTTTGCAAAATGTCGCCAGCGAACACTCAAATGACTCGCTGCGCAGAGCACTTAGAGATTCGGGGCATGAAGAGCATGAGGCTCTTATTTTACGGGTCACCGAACATCAAAAGCTAATGTTACGATCCTTCAACCGGTATGGCCCCCAAAAGCTTTTTGAAACACGGCAAGTGAAGAAAATGCGGGCGTTGCTCGGCCCCTTGCAAGAGGTCTTGCAAGGGCTTGATTGCGCTGAAGACCCGTCCTGGGGGCCTTCAGGTGGCGTTGGCTCAAACTTTCCGATTGGCCCTCACCGCCCCGTGGCGACATCATTCGCTTTGCTCGGGCTGATCGCTTTTATTGCAGGCGCATTGACGCTGCACACACGCTATATCCAGAAGTGTCGCCGTCGGGAGCAGCGGTATCCATGTAATCGCGCCGTTCAGCTCAGCGCCTACAACAGAACACAAGCCGCCCAGAGCCTTGATATCAGTCAAAACGGCATGAAGCTGCGTTCAGACTGGCAATGTCCGCTGGGCACACCCTGTCAGGTGATCATCGGTAATATTTTCATTGCGGGTAAAATTAGATGGAGCAACGCAGAGTATTGTGGCGTGAACTTTGACCACCCGTTGGATCAGACCGTGCTCCAGCAAGTGCTAGAGCTGGGCCAGACAGCGCCGAACGCGGTGCCCGCATAAAAAAACGGCCCGCTTTGCAGCAGGCCGTTCTAACAGGATCAAGCTGGCCCTTGGGCCGCGAGATTATGCTGCTTCTTTGATGAACTTTACAGCGTCGCCAAACGTCTGGATTGTTTCGGCTGCGTCATCAGGGATTTCGATCCCGAATTCTTCTTCAAAAGCCATGACCAGCTCGACGGTATCGAGGCTGTCTGCGCCCAGATCGTCGATGAAAGATGCGTTTTCCACAACTTTGTCTTCTTCTACACCAAGGTGCTCAACAACGATTTTTTTTACGCGGTCTGCGACGTCGCTCATGTCTTTATCCTCATAACAGTGGGCTTTTTGGCCCGGGTTTTGCCCATGCCCCACGGGGCTGGCGGTTTGAATTGCCCTAGGGGCGGTACGGCTCCCGCATGGGAGGGCCCAGAAGCTCGCTCGTGTGCGAACATCCAGAAATCTCGGTGGCCTATAGCACACGCCAAGGCTTTGGCAAATGCTTTGTCCAAATTAGCGCGCGCTCTTGGCTTTGCAAGCTCAAGAACGACATCGCCGATTAAAGCATGGCCATTCCGCCATTCACGTGCAGCGTGGCCCCTGTCACATAAGCAGCTTCAGGGCTAGCAAGGTAAAGAACCGCCGCCGCGATCTCTTCGGGCTGGCCCATCCGTGCTGCAGGAATTTGCACGTTGATTTTTTCTTTTTGCTCGTCGGTGAGCTTGTCAGTCATTGCTGTCGCAATAAAACCAGGTGCGATGGCGTTGGCTGTGATGCCGCGGCTGGCGACTTCATAGGCGATAGATTTGGTCATACCCACCATACCCGCCTTTGAGGCTGCATAGTTGGCCTGGCCTGGATTGCCAGTGGCGCCGACGATAGAGCTAATGTTGATAATGCGACCCCAGCGAGCTTTCATCATGGGACGCATGACACCGCGACAAAGGCGCATAGTAGAGGTCAGGTTGACGTCCAGAACGCTCTGCCACTCGTCATCAGACATCCGCATGAAAAGCTGATCTCGGGTGATCCCAGCGTTGTTGACAAGAATATCAAGCGCCCCCATGGCCTCAATCGCCTGTTTGGGGAGGGCATCAACGGCCTCCGCATCGGAAAGGTTGCAGGGCAACACATGCGCGCGATCCCCAAGCTCTGCGGCAAGCGCCTTGAGCGGCTCTTCGCGTGTGCCCGAAAGCGCGACTGTCGCCCCTGCCCCGTGGAGTGCTGTGGCGATGGCTCCGCCGATTCCGCCTGAAGCGCCTGTCACGAGTGCGCATTTTCCTGTCAGATCAAACATGTGCTTTTCCTTTATTATCCGTTCAACGCCTCAAGCGCGCCGGCAATGTCTTCTGGCGTGCCGATATTGCGGCAAGCGATGTCTTTGTTGATGCGGCGCACCATACCTGAAAGCGCTTTGCCTGCGCCGATTTCCCAAATTTCGCTGATCCCTTGGGTTTCACCCATGTAAAGGACGCTTTCACGCCAGCGCACCGAGCCTGTCACCTGCTCAACCAAGAGCGCGCGGATCATGACTGGATCAGACAGCGCCTCGGCGCTCACATTGGCCACAAGCGGCACGGCCGGCGCGTTTATCTCTACGCTGGCAAGTGCTTCGGCCATTACATCGGCGGCGGGCGCCATCAGGGCGCAGTGAAACGGTGCGCTCACAGGCAGAAGCATCGCGCGCTTAGCGCCTGCCGCTTTGGCAAGTTCAACGGCGCGCTCAACGGCAGCTTTGTGCCCAGAAACAACCACTTGGCTCGGATCATTATCATTTGCGGCTTGGCAGACATCGCCCTGTGCGGCCTCAGCTGCGACTGTTTGCGCTGTGGCAAAATCGAGCCCCAGAAGCGCGGCCATTGCCCCGACGCCGACTGGCACGGCCTCTTGCATCGCTTTGCCACGAATACGCAGAAGGCGGGCCGTATCGGCCACAGAGAGCGCCCCAGCAGCCGCCAAGGCGGAATATTCACCGAGAGAATGCCCCGCAACTAGTTTTGCGTCCGTGATCTTCACACCTTCGGCCTCAAGGGCGCGCAGCGCGGCGAGAGAAGTCGCCATCAAAGCGGGCTGGGCATTTTGCGTGAGCGTGAGGGCTTCAATTTCGCCCTCCCAGATCAGCGCGCTCAGCTTTTCGCCCAAGGCTTCGTCGACTTCGTCAAACACGGCTTTTGCGGCTGGATAGGCTTCGGCCAAAGCGCGGCCCATACCGATGGTTTGGGCACCTTGCCCTGGAAATACGAATGCGCGGCTCATGTTGCCCCCCTCATTGTTGTTGAGAGCAAATAGCCCGAAGCGACGCGCGCCCGCAACGAAAAAGGCCAGCGCGTGCGGCACTGACCTTTAAAAACATGTGAAAGTATTGGGCTTAGGCGGTGCGTGCAAAGCTTGGACCGAGGGCGGCGCGCAGTGCATCCAGCGCTTCAACCTGTGCGCCAAGTGGGATCTCAACAACGGCGCGGCCCTGATGATCGCGGGCGATAAAGATACCGTCACGCACATCGACTTCGCTGAGGTCGTCATAGGCATAGGTTTCTTTTTTTGAAATGCGGCCAAAATCATTGCGTTCGATCACTTCGAGGCATTCAGAGCGCGGATCAAGCGTCACTTCTGGATAGATGCGGCGCAGTGGCGCGATGAGGGCAAGGCCTGCAAGAATGGCCGTGGCAGTCATAAAGAGCTTCATGAGCTGGGCTGTTTGGTTCCATGTCGAGCCTGGCACGGCCCAAAGCCCCAAGGCTGCGATCAAAAGAACCGAGCCGGCAAAAACATGAAACAAACGCAGTGGTGGTAGGGCTTGCAACGCATGAGGCTCGCTCGACACCTCCGCCCCTTGGGTCAATGTGGATGCCATTGTGTGAGGCAATGATTGAGTTTGGGCCACGGCGCGTTGCATTGTCATCTTTGGTCTCCCGATCCGGCCCATTCTGGGCTGTGACATCTGATTTCTTGGGAGTGTGCGCTGCGGATCAGGCAAAAGATTGTAACCAAAGAGGTAAAATCTGGGCAATTTTCATCGAATTGCGCCGAGATTGCGGCAGCAAAGGCGGTCGGGGTTGAAATGCTTGCCAGCTTGGCGGGATTGAGGCTTGCGACTATGTGGAAATCGGGGTAAGCGCACTGGTCTTCTGTATAAAAGTGAACCGCGCAGCTCTCGTGGATGGGTCGCAGAAGGCTTGTATGACCCTCCTATGAAATGCGCATAGAAAAGGAAAAGCACATGCCGCTCTATGAGCATGTTTTCATTATGCGTCAGGACCTGTCCAACACGCAAGCCGAAGGCCTTGTCGAACACTTTAGCGCCGTCCTCACGGACAACGGTGGCTCAGTTTCAGAAACTGAGTACTGGGGCGTTAAAACGATGGCCTACAAAATCAACAAAAACCGCAAGGGCCATTATGCCTACCTGCGCACCGACGCTCCTGCGACGGCTGTTCAGGAAATGGAACGCCTCATGCGCCTGCATGATGACGTGATGCGCATCCTGACCATCAAGGTTGATGCCCACGAAGAAGGCCCTTCGGCTCAAATGCAAAAACGCGAAGAGCGCCGCGAGCGCCGCTAACCTTAAGAAAGGACACTAAACCATGGCTACGAAACCATTTTTCCGCCGTCGCAAAGTCTGCCCTTTCTCAGGGGATTCCGCGCCGAAAATCGATTACAAAGACACGAAACTGCTCCAGCGCTACATTTCTGAGCGCGGCAAAATCGTGCCATCACGCATCACAGCCGTATCGGCCAAGAAGCAACGCGAACTGGCCCGTGCCATCAAACGCGCCCGCTTCCTCGCCCTGCTGCCTTACGCCGTGAAATAAGGAGAACAGATCATGCAAGTTATCCTTCTTGAACGTGTGGCCAAGCTTGGCCAAATGGGCGACGTCGTTGACGTAAAAGCCGGCTATGCGCGCAACTATCTTCTGCCACAGAAGAAAGCGCTGACAGCTTCGGCTGCCAACATTGCTGGTTTTGAAGCGCAAAAAGCGCAGCTCGAAACACAGAACCTCGAAACCAAAAAAGAAGCCGAAGATATGGCGAGCCGTCTCGACGGTCAGCAGTTTATCGTGATTCGTCAGGCTTCTGATGCGGGCGCACTTTACGGCTCAGTCACACCACGTGACGCAGCCGAAGCTGCAACCGAAGCTGGTTTCACAGTTGATCGCAAACAGGTTTCTGTTGAAGCGCCGATCAAACATCTGGGCGTGCACAACATGTTTGTGCGTCTGCACCCAGAAGTCAGCGCTACAATCGAAATCAACGTGGCCCGCTCAACAGAAGAAGCCGCGCTGCAAGCGTCAGGCAAGTCGATCCAAGAACTCGCCGCTGAAGCAGAAGCTGAAGCCGAATTCGAGATCGCCGAACTGTTTGACGATATCGGCGCTGCAGCCAATGACGACGACATGGACGATGCGCCCCGCGCAGAGGCCACTGAGTCAGACGAGGCCAGCGACGAAGCCTAAGCGCTTTTTCACTGACAAAAGAATAGAAGCCGCGCTCATTCGAGTGCGGCTTTTTTCATAGGGGCTTTGCTGCGTCACATGGCCTTGCCCTGCTCTGTCCAAAGCCTATAGTTCGTGGAAACACACTGCATAAGGCTTTCCGATGTCCCTTCCCGCTCCGATCGAATCCCGCCTTCTGGCGATGTTGCACGCACGCACTGACACGCTCGAAGCGGGTGATCCTATTCCAGAGCCACTTGTGCTGTCTTCGGCATTTGCCCTGCCCAGCAACCCTGATGCGCGGCGGACCTATGCGCGCTACACAAACCCTACGATAGAAGCCACAGAAGCCCGCCTTGCGGCGCTTGAAGATGCGCCATGCCTGCTGTTTCCATCAGGGATGGGCGCTTATTCTGCTGCCTTTATGGCGCTTCTGAAGGGCGGTGACAGGGTCTTGATGCTGTCAGACGGCTACTACGCGGCGCGCAACCTTGTCTCTGACATTATGGCGCCCTTTGGCGTTGTGTTAGAGACATGCCCAGCGGCAAACATCCTCACGGCCGATCTCGCAGGCTATGCGGCTGTCGTGGTTGAGACACCTTCAAACCCTGGGCTTGATGTGATCGATCTGCGCGCTTTGGCTGAGCGCTGCCGTACGGCGGGTGCAAAGCTTGTGGTGGACAACACGGTGCTGACACCACTCTTGCAGCAGCCTCTCGACTTGGGCGCCGATATTGTGATTGTGTCTGATACAAAGGCGATGGCGGGCCATACTGATGTGCTGATGGGCCATGTGGCGAGCCGTGATGCAGCCTATATGGAGCGGCTGCTGAGTGTGCGCAATCTGACAGGCAATATCCCCGCACCTTATGAGGCTTGGCTATTGCTGCGAGGGCTTGAAACTGTTGAGCTGCGCCTTGAACGCATGTGCGCCAATGCGCGCGCCGCCCTTCCTTTGTTGCAGGCAAGCGAGGCTGTCAGCGAGGTGATCTATCCTGATCCGAGCCCACAAGCGCTGGATCAGGGCTTTCTCATTGGGGCGACGTTCGCCAGCGCCGCCGCGGCGGACCGTTTTCTAGAGCGGGCTGGCTTTGCCAAGATGACAAGTTTTGGCGGCCTGCACTCCTCTGGAGACAGGCGCGCACGCTGGGGCGACACCGTGCCGGAGGGCTTCTTGCGGCTGAGCTTTGGTGTAGAGCCAACGGCGGCGCTGATTGATGCTGTGCAAGCGGCACTGGCAGACGGCTGAGTCTCGGCGGCTTTGCGCGCAGCCGAAGGGCAAGGCTGGCCATAAGCCTCAAAACGGGCCTAGAACATCGGATGAGTATCTAGTGATAGGTTTATCCGATGTTTCAGACCCGACGCGCCGCCCTTGTCCTGATCTTAGGGAGTGGCGTTTTGATGGCATGTGGACGCAATGTCCCCGCCGATACCCTCCAGCCTCTCAAGCCCAATGTTGATGCGCTGCCGCTTTATCCCAACGAGACGCCGGCATTGCGTGCGCTGATCAACCAGTATGCCGATCTATATGAGCTGCCGCGCCCCCTCCTGCATAAATTGGCGATCAGAGAGAGCACCCACACCCCGACCGCACGGAACGGGCCCTACTATGGGCTCTTGCAGATTTTGCCCGCCACGGCGCGGACCATGGGCCACAGAGGTCCACCCGAAAGCCTGCTCGATGCGGAAACCAATCTCAAATACGCTGGAAAGTACCTGCGCGGCGCATGGCTTTTGTCGGACGGAGACATCGACACTGCCATAAGCTGGTATGCGCGCGGCTATTATTATGAGGCCAAGCGGCGCGGTATGCTTGTCGAAACGGGCCTTCGCCCTGCCTAAATGCAAAAGGCCGCCCCAAATGGAGCGGCCTTTCGTCTATCAGAGATAGTTTGACTTACTCGTCGTCGAGCGCGTCGACAGCTTTTTGCAAGTCGTCTTTTGAGACTTCTTTTTCGCTCACAGCCGCAAGTTCGAAGGCATAGTCGATGACTTTGTCTTCAAAAAGTGGCGCGCGGAGCTGCTGCTGCATTTGCTGGTTTTGCTGAACGAATTCAAAGAACTGACGCTCTTGGCCAGGATACTGGCGCGCTTGGTTCATAATCGCTTGGGTCATCTCGGCGTCTGTCACCTGAACTTCGGCTTTCTGACCCAGCTCAGCGAGCAACAGGCCCAGACGGACACGGCGGCCAGCGAGCTTGATGTGCTCCTCGGTCGGCGTGATTTCTGGGTGATCATGGCCCTCAACTTCAGGGTTTTCGTCATGCCACAGCTGGTGCGCGATCTGGCCTGCCTCTGCGTCGAGAAGCGACGGCGGCAGATCAAAGGACACGAGCTTATCAAGCGCGTCGAGCAGACCACGCTTCATAACAGCGCGTGACGCGCCAGCATATTCGGCTTCCAGGCGCTCGGCGATTTGGCCTTTCAGGCCCGCGAGGTCTTCTGCACCAAACTTCTGTGCCAGCTCGTCGTTGAGCTCAGCGGCTTTGGGCTCCTTTACGTCTTTGATTTTGCATTCAAAGATCGCGGCTTTGCCAGCAAGGTGCTCTGCCTGATACTCTTCAGGGAAGCTCACTTCGACGTTCTTCTCATCGCCCGCTTTTACGCCGACGAGCTGCTCTTCAAAGCCTGGAATGAAGCTGTTTGAGCCGAGCACGAGCGGGTAATCTTCCGCTGCGCCGCCTTCAAAGGCCACATCGTCAACTTTGCCGAGGAAGTCGATTACAACTTGGTCGCCGTCTTTTGACTTTGAGCCTTTTTTGCGTGATTCAAAGTTCTGCGCTGTTTCTGCGAGAGACTTCAGAGCTTCATCGACTTCGTCGTCGCCAGCTTTAACAACCATGCGCTCGAGCTTGATGCCTTTGAGGTCAACGTCAGGAATCTCTGGGAGAGCTTCATAGGACATAGCAACTTCTACGTCGTCGCCAGCTTTCCAGTTTTCGCCATCAACCATCGTGACCTGTGGCTGCATCGCAGGGCGGTCGCCTGAGGCTTCGAAATGCTCTTGCATCGCGCCGTCAATGCTCTCTTGCATCGCTTCGCCCATGATGCGCTCGCCATACTGCTTTTTGAGCAGCGCCATAGGCACTTTGCCTTTGCGGAAGCCTTTCATTTCGATGTCGGGCTGCGCTTCTTTGAGTTTCTCATCCACTTTCACATCAAGCTCTGCAGCTGTCAGTTTGATGGTATAGGCGCGCTTGAGGCCTTCGTTCAGGGTCTCGGTGACCTGCATTTTGTCATCCTTTGCATTACGGCATTGCGTCACGGGCGGGTGCTCACACATCCGCTAAATCTGCGCCCTTCTATGGGCGGCGCGACCATGATGCAAGGGGGATTGGCGCAGTTTTACACGGCCAATGGCAGCAAAATGCAGATTGTCTGGGTTGCAACGTAAAAGAGGGGAAAATGGTGGGTCGTGAGAGGCTCGAACTCCCGACATCTTCGGTGTAAACGAAGCGCTCTACCAACTGAGCTAACGACCCGTGCGGCGGTGTTTAGCCCCAGCCGCGCGACCTTGCAAGCGCCATTTTCGAGAAAAAACGAGAAAGCGGCGAAAAACTTTATCAAGCCGTTTTGGAGATCAAGACGGAGCCCCTGCTCCGCCTTTGTTTTCTTAAGGATTGGCGGGTTTTCTCAAACGGAAAACAGGCGCAACAATTATTCCGCCGCTTCCGCTTTATCTTCCAGCTCTTTGATCACCATATCGGACTGACGTAAGCGTAGGTTGATCACGCGGCCATTGGCGACTTGTTTGGTGCGCGCAACCTTGATCTTTCCAAGCGGTTTCAGGTTGATATCGCGGGCCTCACCGAGCGCTTCGCCCAAGACCTCGAGCATGGCTTCGACAATGGGCTTCACGTCCTTGCGCTTTGCCCCTGAACGCTTGGCCACTTCATCAAGCAGGTGTTCTTTGCGCATCTCTTCGGTCGCAAGTGCCGGAGCTGTCGTGGTGACGAGCACAGGCGCAACCTTGGCCGCAGCCGCCACAGGCTCTGGCGCTGCCAAGGGCGCAGTTGCAGCCTTTGGCGTCACTTCGGGGCCTGTCCCTTTGAGGGGTGATGCCTTTGCTACGGTTTTAGGCGCAGCCTTTTTGGCACTGGTCTTTTTGGGAGTGGCCTTCTTTGGGGCTGCCGCCTTCGCCTTTTTGGGCGCAGTTGTTTTGGATGCGGTCTTTGTGCTCACTGGATTTTGGGTTGTCTCTGTCATTTTGCTCCACCTCTATATTTAGTTATTTTTTGTTAACTTTTAGCAATTTCTATGGGGTGTGACTAGTAATTTTCTGTGGATTTCAACTGAAAACAAACGTCACGGGCCTTTATTTTGTGTCAGAAACGACTAAAGATAGCGTCGTTATGTTACCTAGGGGAACTTTATGAAAAATCTTACAACCGCTTTCGCGCTGTCACTTTCACTTGCAGCTGGCGTCGCTCAGGCCGGCTCTATGGCCGATCCTGTTATCGAAATGGATGTGATTGTCGCTGATACAGCCACGTCTTCGTCTTCTGGCACATCGCTTGTTGCCTTGCTGGCCGTCGTGCTCGCCATCCCGCACTTCTGATCAGACAATCTCTGGCGCTACGCTCGCCACTCAATACAAAAGCGCCGCCCCAATTGATGAGGCGGCGCTTTTCTTTTCAATAGAGTGTGAGTTTAGTGTGCCGTTGCCCCTGCACCTGTCGTGGCGGCAAGACGGGCCGCAGCCGCAGCCTCTTCGGCCTCTTCATCCCACTCGATGGCCTCTGGTGTCGACACAAGGGCGCGCTTCAGAACATCGCTCACATGCTTCACAGGGATAATCTCAAGGCCCTCTTTCACATTGTCCGGAATATCTGCGAGATCTTTCTCGTTTTCTTCTGGAATGAGCACTGTCTTGATCCCGCCGCGAAGGGCCGCGAGCAGCTTCTCTTTCAGGCCACCAATCGGCATCGCGTTGCCGCGCAGGCTGACTTCACCTGTCATGGCGATGTCTTTGCGCACAGGGATCCCTGTAAGGACCGAGACAATAGACGTCACCATCGCAAGGCCCGCACTTGGCCCGTCTTTGGGCGTGGCACCATCGGGCACGTGAACGTGAATGTCGATCTTGTCGAACTTCGTCGGCTTGACGCCAATGCTCGGGCTGATCGAGCGCACATAGCTTGAGGCCGCCTCAATGCTCTCTTTCATCACATCGCCGAGCTTACCTGTGGTTTTCATGCGGCCTTTGCCCGGAAGCTTGAGGGCCTCAATATGAAGCAAGTCGCCACCAACAGAGGTATAGGCAAGCCCTGTGACAACGCCGACGGCGTTTTCGTCTTCGGCCAGACCGTGGCGGTATTTACGCACGCCAAGGAAGTCATCAAGATTGTCAGACGTCACTTTGACCGTCTCAGCTTCTTTCTTGACGATCTGTGTGACAGCCTTGCGCGCAACTTTCGCCACTTCACGCTCCAAGTTCCGCACGCCCGCCTCACGGGTGTAATAGCGGATCATGTCGGTGAGGGCCTCATCTGTCAGTTCAAATTCCTTAGCTTTGAGGCCATGGTTTTTGATCTGCTTGCTGATCAGGTGCTGTTTGGCAATCTCGCGCTTTTCGTCCTCCGTATACCCTGACAGCGGGATAATCTCCATGCGGTCCAAAAGTGGGCCAGGCATGTTGTAGCTGTTGGACGTGGTGAGGAACATTACGTTGGAGAGATCGTATTCCACCTCAAGATAATGGTCGACGAAGGTGCTGTTTTGCTCAGGATCAAGAACCTCAAGCATCGCTGACGCAGGATCGCCGCGGAAATCCTGACCCATCTTGTCGATCTCGTCGAGCAAGATCAGCGGATTTGTCGTTTTGGCCTTTTTCAGAGCCTGAATGATCTTGCCGGGCATCGAGCCGATATAGGTGCGGCGGTGACCCCGAATTTCGCTCTCGTCGCGCACGCCGCCAAGAGAGATGCGGATAAACTCGCGCCCCGTCGCTTTGGCAACGGACTTCCCAAGCGAGGTCTTACCCACACCGGGAGGGCCGACAAGGCACATGATCGGGCCCTTCAGCTTCTGGCTACGCTGCTGTACCGCGAGATACTCGACAATACGTTCCTTAACCTTTTCAAGACCATAGTGGTCATCATCCAGCACCTTCTCGGCGCGGGTCAGGTCTTTTTTCACGCGTGATTTAACACCCCACGGAATGCTGAGCATCCAGTCAAGATAGTTGCGCACAACGGTCGCCTCAGCGGACATGGGCGACATGTTCTTGAGCTTTTTGAGCTCGGCATCCGCTTTTTCTTTGGCCTCTTTGGAGAGCTTGGTCTTGCTGATACGGTCTTCGAGCTCGGCCAATTCGCCCTCGCCCTCTTCCCCGTCGCCCAGCTCCTTCTGGATCGCCTTCATCTGCTCGTTAAGATAATACTCGCGCTGCGTGCGTTCCATCTGGGACTTGACGCGCGTTTTGATCTTCTTCTCGACTTGCAACACGCTCATTTCGCCCTGCATCAGGCCGTAGACCTTCTCCAGACGGGCGCTTACATCCAGCGTCTCAAGAAGCTCCTGCTTCTGATCCACTTCGATACCGAGATGTCCTGCGACGAGGTCTGCCAGTTTTTCTGGCTCTTGGGCTTCGCCCACAGCGGCCAGAGCCTCTTCGGGGATATTCTTGCGCACTTTGGCATAGCGCTCAAATTCGTTGCCGACGGTGCGCAAGAGCGCTTCGATCGTGGCCTCATCGCCCAACTCTTCGTCCAACGCCTCGGCACTGGCTTCAAAAAACTCAGGGTTGTCGAGATAGCCCGTTATGCTGACCCGCGCGACCCCTTCGACAAGCACTTTTACTGTCCCATCGGGAAGCTTGAGGAGCTGCAGCACATTGGCCAGCACGCCCACTTGGTAAATGCCGTTTGTATCAGGGTCATCCTCGCCAGGATCAACCTGCGCCGCGAGCAGGATCTGCTTGCCGTCATTCATAACCTCTTCCAGCGCGCGAACCGATTTTTCACGGCCCACAAAAAGCGGCACGATCATGTGGGGGAAAACCACAATGTCGCGCAACGGCAGTACTGGGTAGGAGGCGTTCAATTCTTCTGTCATGCTCTTGTCCTGTTCAGTGGCAAGGCCTTGCACCCCTCTTCTGAGGCAGCATCAAAGCCTTCCGCGTTTAAGAGTGTTAACTTGGGTGTTGCCCGCACCCATTTCAACACGAATTCTCGGTTAAGATGCCTTTCGGCGCGTCAATCAGCAAGGCTCAAATGCTATGGTTTTGCGACAGATTTCGCCCAAACAGCTTTGTGGCAGGAGAAATCAGGCCCGCACTGGTCCATAATCGGGGATTTGCAGTAATCCTGTAAGTCAAAGCCAGACACAGCTTTGTGACTGGGTGATGTGCAAAAGGATGTGCATATTCAGGGCGGTTGCGGCGGCCAATCCACTCCGCCGCGCGACAGGAATGGTGACACCACCCCGTGAAGAGGAGGGGACTATAACGCCCAAGGCAAGGCTGCGTGCATCTTGGCACAAAAACAAGACACTCGCGCCTTTACGCGGCGCGCGCCTATCCCTATATAATCAGTCAGGAACTAAAGGACGCCCTTATGACTGAAATGATCGATCCCATCGAAGGCACACCGCTGATTGCTCCGTCCGATACGGGCCATCCACTCTACGAAAATATCGTTGAGGCTTGCCGTTCGGTCTATGACCCTGAAATTCCAGTTAATATCTATGATCTTGGCCTGATCTACACGATCGAAATCAACGATCAGGGCGAAGTGCGTGTCTTGATGAGCCTTACAGCTCCGGGCTGCCCTGTTGCCGGTGAAATGCCCGGCTGGGTTGCGGAAGCGATTGAGCCGCTAGAAGGCGTCAAACAAGTGGACGTAGAACTTGTCTGGTCCCCACCTTGGGGCATGGACATGATGTCCGACGAAGCCCGACTTGAACTCGGCTTTATGTAATTTAGCCAAACGCTTAGGAGATACTTCTCATGTTCGGCATTCCAGGCAAACAAGCGGTTACAATGACAGAGGCTGCTGCCGCCCAGATCCGTAAGCTCATGGAGGCCAAAGGCCACAAGGGCCTGCGCATTGGCGTCAAAAAAGGCGGCTGTGCGGGCATGGAGTATACGATGGAATATGTCGATGCTCTGGCTGAGCATGACGAAGTCGTAGAAGAAAACGGTGCGCGGATTCTGATCGCACCGATGGCACAGATGTTCCTCTTCGGGACCGAGATCGATTATGAAATCTCGCTTCTCGAAGCGGGCTTCAAGTTCAACAACCCGAATGTCGAAGACGCTTGCGGTTGCGGCGAATCCATCAAATTCAAAGACGTCGAAGCTCTCGCGGCAGATCTTGGTCAAGTTCCCAATCTACGCTGAACCGAGACCAAAGGCGTCTGTCCACTTCTTCTTTCCATAAATATCCCAGGGGGGCTTCATAAGCCCGTGGGCTTATGAAGTGGTTGACCAATCAGTCAGCCTTTGCCCTGCAGGTGAACATAAGTCTCGTCATACCGCCGCTTGAGATAGGCCCCTGCTGAAATCGGCTCGGCCCCTTCTGCGCTTACATCGGTATCGTGGTTCGGATTGAAAAACATCGGCACAGAAATCCGTTCCGCACCTGAGCCAACAACACGGTGCAGCGTGGCTTTCACGCGTCCACCTGTCCACATCTCCAACATTTCACCAAAGTTTATGACAAATTCCCCCGGCGCCACATCAACCGCGTGCCAGTCTCCATCGGCGCCGAGAACTTCAAGACCTGCAGTGCCATCTCCCGTGAGAAGCGTTAGGCAGCCGTAGTCCGTATGAGCCGCGATGCCGAAATCCTTCTCGCCTGCCCAATCCGGACGCGCAGGGTAATAATTGCCGCGCAAGAGTGCCATGGGCCGCGTAAAACGACTGTCAAAATAGCCAGCTTCGCGCTCTGCCACTTCCGCAATATGGCCCAGAAGCGCGCGGCACAATGTGATCGCCCCTGCATAATACTCTTGAACCGTTGCTTGAAAGCCCTCTGGCGCCGTGGGCCATTGGTTGTCCCCATAGACAAGCAACCCCTCTGCGCGCAGCGGGTCGTCTTTGCCAAGCTCAAAACCGCAGTCAAACACTTCTTTGTAATCAGGGTTGGCCATCGGATCGACCTGCTCTGAACCGCTTGCGCCCCAGCCACGGTTTGACCCTGTCGCAGCCATATCGACTTTAGATTTCTCTGCGTTTGATTGGGCAAAGAATGCCCCATAGGCCTTGATCAACGCATCGACATTTTCTTTTGAAATCGGTGTGTTGTTTATTTTGAGGAAACCTGTCTCAAGCACACCACGGCGCAGTTTGGCGCGGGTGCTTGGGTCATGCGCTTGCAGCGCGCCAAAGTCGATCTGGTCAATCATATCAAGGATCCTCATCACTTTCGCTGCCTTTCTAGCCATCTTCTGGCGACACGCAACCGCACGAGTTCTATATTGGCCCCGCGCGGTCAAGCTGCTAGGAGATTTGAAAGAGATAAGGAGCGAATGATGCGGCGCAAACTGGCAGCAGGCAACTGGAAGATGAACGGAACACAGGCCAATCTTGTGGAGATTGGCAAGCTCGCAACCGCCCATGGTGAGAGCGCTGTTGATATCCTGATCTGCCCACCTGCGACATTGCTGCATGCCGCAACCTCCTATGCGCCGCTCAAATTTGGCGCGCAAGATTGCCACATGCTGCCTTCGGGGGCGCATACGGGTGACATTTCGGCGGCACAGATCAAGGATGCAGGTGGCAGTGCTGTGATTGTCGGGCATTCTGAGCGCCGCGAAGCGCATGAAGAGCATTCCGAGATCGTCCGTGCAAAAGCCCGAGCGGCACAAGCCGAAGGGCTGATGGCGATTGTCTGCATGGGCGAAAGTGCCGCTCAGCGTGAAGCACAGAACACTCTAGATATCATAGGTGGACAACTGGCAGGCTCGATTCCTGACAACGCAACGGGCGAAAACCTTGTTGTCGCTTATGAGCCGATTTGGGCGATTGGCACTGGGCTCGTGCCTACGCTTGCGCAGATCGGTGAGGTCCATGACTTTATTCGCGCGCGTCTGGAGCGCCGGTTTGGTGCAGGTGTGGGCCGTTCGGTACGTATTTTGTATGGTGGTTCGGTCAAGCCTGACAATGCCGCCGAGATATTCACTGTCCCCAATGTCGATGGTGCACTTGTGGGTGGGGCTTCGCTGACAGCAGACGCCTTCTCCCCTATTATCAAAGCGCTGGAAGCCGTTTAAGCACGGCGCTTCTCCAACCGATCAAACGGAAAAAGGCGGCGCTCATGACAAGCGCCGCCTTTTTTGTAGAGAGCGCTTGCGCCCCTTTATTTGGTGATGATCTCAGGTCCCATCAGCAAGGTCGGCAACCATGTCGAAATGGCTGGGATATAAGTGACCATGATAAGGAAGATGAAAAGAACGCCCGTGAACGGGAGTGCCGCTTTCACCACCCGCATCATTGACATACCCGCGACCCCAGAGGTCACAAACAAGTTGAGCCCCACTGGTGGTGTGATCATCCCGATTTCCATGTTCACAACCATGATGATCCCGAGATGAATCGGGTCGATCCCCAATTCGATCGCGATCGGAAACACCAGCGGTGCGACGATGATCAGGAGGCCTGACGGCTCCATGAACTGGCCACCAATGAGCAGGATCACGTTGACGATCACAAGGAACATGATCGGCCCAAGGCCCGCATCGAGCATCGCCGAGGCGATTTTCTGCGGAATTTGCTCATCTGTCAGGACATGCTTCAGGATCAGCGCGTTGGCGATGATAAACATCAGCGTAATCGTGAGCTTGCCTGCGTCCAGCAGTGTGTTGCGCGTATCAACATGAAAGAAGGCCGTCACAAGCGCCTTAGGCTTTTCAAGAAGCGTAAGGTTGCGATGCCCGTCCTTGCCTGCAAGCGGACCGATGTCACGATAGATAAACACCGCTGCGATAAAGGAATAGACCGCCGCAACAGCCGCCGCCTCTGTGGGCGTGAAGATCGCCCCTGTCAGGCCCGGAACACCGTAGATACCCACCATGATGATGATGATCAGAAGCAGACCCCAGAAGGCATCGCCAAAGCTGCGGGCCACTTCACCCCAGCCGAGCCATTCGCCCTTGGGCATGTTGCGGATGCGCGCCATGATATAGATCGTGATCATGAGCATAAGCCCCGCCATGATCCCAGGGATAACGCCAGCAAGGAACATACGGCCCACCGAAACATCAGTCGCTGAGGCATAAACCACCATAACGATAGAGGGTGGAATAAGGATACCGAGTGTCCCCGCGTTGGCGATCACACCTGCGGCGAAGTCCTTGGTGTAGCCCGCTTCACGCATCGCTGCGATAACGATTGTCCCGATGGCGACCACTGTCGCGGGCGAAGAGCCAGAGAGCGCCGCAAACATCATACAGGCAAAAACGCCCGCAATCGCAAGACCGCCTCGCAGGTGACCCACACAGGCGATGGAGAAGCGGATGATCCGCTTGGCGACACCACCTGTCGACATAAACGAAGACGCGAGAATGAAGAACGGGATCGCGAGCAGCGTGTAATGCCCAGCCATTGCCTGAAACAACGACTGCGCCACAGAGGCAAGCGACGTATCACTCAAGACCAGAAGGAAAACCACCGAGCTGACGCCGAGCGAAACGGCAATCGGCACGCCGATCAGCATCAGGCCGATAATCAGGCCAAAAAGAATTGCAACTTCCATAAATCAGTCCCCCTGCCCGTGGGCGCGGCGCGCGTCTTCAACGGCGTCCTCGGCCTCATGGCTCACAATCAGGCTCGTGGCCTCGCCCGTCCACACCCGCACCGTCGCCTGAATAAAACGGAACAGCATCAGAGCCATGCCAAACGGCAGGATCACATAGGGAATGAAGCGTGGCAGTTTTTCATATTCCTCGCCCTCGTTCATCAAAGGCTCCAGAAACCGTAGGATCTCGGGCAGCGGGATATCCTCCACACCATACCAAGCGCGATAAGAGGTTGCGCGCATCTCTTCAAAGCCCGTCGGGAACCAGCGACCTGTCGTTTGCGGCAGGTTGGCAAAGTTAGCCCAGTAATCCCAAGCACCTTTGAGCAGCAAGAAGGCGTAGCCTATGCAGATCGCTCCCACGACCAAAGCCAAGACTTTGCGCACGCGCGCGGAAAAAAGGTTGATTACTGTATCCACGCCAAGGTTCGAGGTGGTTTTGATTGCGTAAGACACCCCAAAGAGCACCAGCCACGCAAACAGAAATGTCACCGTCTCAAGAACCCAGATCATGCTGGTATTGAAGAGGTAGCGCAAAACAACGTTGATGAAGGTCAGAAGCGTCATCATGCCGAGAATAAAGGCGATAATGGTTTCTTCCAGTTCGTTGACGAAACGACCCACCGGTCCCTTTGCCTTATAGCCATGAGCCATAGTCATTCGCTCCTATGATAGAGGAAAGAGTAGCGCGCAGGCCCAGCCGTCTGTTGGGCCGGGCCTGCGTCTTTCGGTCAAATGCGAAGCTTAGAACTGCGCGTTGATCGCTTGGGCCGCGTCGATGTTTTCTTGGCCAACATCGTCTTTGAACTGACCCCAAACTGGCATCATTGCATCAACCCAAGCCTGACGGCTTGCCGCGTCAAGCTCGCGGATTGTTGTGCCTGCGTCCAGAATGGCTTGGCGGGCGTCGCCGTCCACTTTGCCAACAGCAGCGTTACGCTCGGTGCTGACTTCGTTGAGGATCGTTGCGAGTTGTGTGCGCATGTCCTCATCGAGGCTATCCCACCAGTCCGTTCCAACAACGACCATGTAGTCGATGATGCCGTGGTTGGTTTCTGTGATGCCGTCCTGAACTTCGAAGAACTTCTGGCCGTAGATGTTTGACCATGTGTTCTCTTGTCCGTCTACAACGCCAGTTTGCAGCGCACCGTACACTTCAGAGAAGGCCATAGGCTGCGGGCTCACGCCAATCGCTTCCATTTGCGCCTTGATCACGTCTGATGGCTGCACGCGGAACTTGAGGCCAGCGGCATCTGTTGGCAGGTTGAGTGGCTTGTTGGCCGACATCTGCTTCATGCCGTTGTGCCAGAACTCAAGACCGAGAAGACCACGACGTGTCATCGAAGCTTTCATCGCTTGGCCAGTGTCCGAGCTTTGGAATGCGTCTACAGCGTTGATGTTCTTGAACATGAACGGCAAGTCGAAGATGCGGAATTGCTTGGTGAACTGCTCAAATTTTGACAGGCTTGGTGCCGCCATCTGAACATCGCCCTGCAGCATCGCTTCCAGAACTTGGTCATCATCATAGAGCGTTGAGTTCGGGAAGACTTCCATGCAGGCCTTGCCGTTCATCTCAGTGTTGATGCGCTCTTGCAGAAGCGAGGCGGCAATACCCTTTGGGTGCTTGTCTGTGTTTGTAACGTGGCTGAATTTGATAACCATTTCGCCATCGTCGCATGCCGCTGAAACAGCGCCAGCTGAGACTGTGAGCGACAAAGCCGTCAGAGTTGTTGTGATAAATTTCATAGATATCTCCTCCCAGAGTTCAGAATCACTTCGCCTGCACTCCCATACAGGCGGATGAGCAATCTTTCGCCACTCTGCCTTGCCCACGCAAGATTGAGATTTTTTGACGTAATTTCAGAGTCTTAAAATTGCGCCTATGCTTTGCTGTGCGAAATTTCGCACAACCCAACAATACAAACGTGCGATAAACCGCACAGTTTCAGATTTTCTTTTTCGTCGAATACTTCGAGATCGAGCCCAAAGGCGCGCCTCGATGTGCACAGCGTTCCAAGCCGTTCAGCGGCGGTAATCGTCTGGCTTAATGTCATAGCGCGCGAGCTTGTCGTAAAACGTCTTGCGCGGCAGCTTTAGCGCTTCGGCAGCGGCGCTGGCTTTGCCATTTTGCCGCCCAAGAGCTGCAATCAGAAGCGAGCGTTCGACCCGCGCCATCTGCTCCGCAAGCCCCAGATCGCCCGCATTCCCGACCGTATCTGCCATCCCAAGCACAAAGCGCATCGCGGCGCTCATAAGCGAGCGGGTATTGCCAGGCCAGTCCTGAGCCATCAACGCCGAAAGTGTATCTGGTGAAATTTCGGGGCTCACAAGGCCCGCTTGCTCAGCCGCTTGGCGCACATAATGTTGGAATATAACAGGGATATCCTCGGGCCGTTCGCTGAGGGCAGGAATGCGCAAGCTCATCCCCTCAAGGCGATAGAACAGCTCCGCATTGAAGCGCCCTGCCTCAACGACCTCTTGCAAGTCACCAGAACACCCCGCGATCAAACGCGTCGCCAGTCCCGCATCGAGCCGCTCCGCCATGGAATATTGCAGGCTTGCCGGCAATGTATCGATCTCATCCAGAAACAACGTCCCTTCTGCCGCATCGTGAAGTGCGGCTTCAAACCCTGCCACATCCAGCGCTGACGATTGACGGCGCACAAAAGGCCCTCCACGACGGCGCGAACTCAAATGCACCACCTCGGCGACTTTTGCGATTCCTGCACCTCGCGGCCCTGTCACAAGCGCCTCAACATCAAGCCGTGCGAGCTTGCGCACCCTGCTGCGCAAATCCTCGGCTTTTTGAGACGTCCCAAAAATCATCCGCGCGGCAGCGTCTCCCGCCAGCGCCTCAGCCTTCAAAGCGCGGTTTTCCAGAACAAGCGCTCTTGTCGTCAATGCACGGCGCAGCACGGCCAGCAAAGCCTCTGGCGCACAGGGCTTTTCAAGAAAGTCAAACGCGCCCTCGCCCATCGCCTTCACGGCCATCGGGATGTCACCCTCCCCAGTCAGCAAAATCACAGGCAGTTCAGGATCCACGCCTCGCGCATGCGCCAAGAGGTGAAAGCCATCGCGTCCGGGCATGCGCATATCTGAAAGCACAGCTCCGTCAAACTCGGCGCTGATATGATCTTTGGCTTCAATAAACGAGCCCGCCAAAACAGGCCGAAGCCCCTCCAACTCAAGCGTCTGTGCAAGAGCGTCGCGCACCGCGCGATCATCATCCACAATCAGAACTATCTTGCTCATACCGAACTCTCCTCGCGCCAACGTTCCAGCTCGACAGTAAAGACAGCGCCTCGCGCGCCTTCTGTCATGCTCGCATTGCGCCCTGTAATCTTGCCACCAAAGCTTTCTATCAAACCATAAGAGATCGACAGGCCAAGCCCCATCCCCTCGGCACTGCCCACAGCTTTTGTGGAGTAAAACGGTTCAAATATCTTCTCAGGGTCCGTGATCCCTGGCCCTGTATCGCGCACATCCACCATCAGGCGCTCGCCCGCATGGCAGCGAATTCGGATAGTCTTCTCCCCCGCCTGCCCCTGCATCGCATCTGCGGCATTGGTGATCAGATTGACAAAGACCTGCCCCAACCTGACCTCGCCCGCTTTGACATAGTAGGGTGTTTTAGGCGCCGTCCAGTCCATCGTAACGCCCGCCTCGGCGAGACGCGTCTCAGTCAAATCCACAGCCGAGTTGATCACGTTGCCCAGCTCGATCCGCCCCATTGGCTCCCTTTCATTGCGCGCAAAGGCCCTGAGATTCTTGATGATCCGCGCCGCTCGTGCGCTGAGAGCAGAAATGCGCTTGAGGTTGTCCTCGGCCACATCGCGCTTACCCTGCGCCAAAAAGCGCACACCGTTTTCAGCGAACTGCCCAATCGCCATGAGCGGCTGGTTCAGCTCATGACTGATCCCCGCACTCATCTGCCCCAAGGCACTCAGCTTGCCCGCTTGCACAAGGTCAGCCTGCGCGCGGCGCAACTCGCCTGTACGGGCCTCAACCCGCGCTTCAAGCTGACGGTTGGCCGAAAGAAGCGTGCGCCGCCGCTCTGTAACCAAAAACAGGATCGCTCCAAAAGCCACCAAGACCGCCGCCACGACCAAGGCCTGCAACCCAGCAAGCCGCTCCGCAGGCGCGACATCCACAAGCGCCTCGGCCCGCATCGCCATCACGGGCATCTCTTTTGTAAGATGCAGCGCGCGGCGCGGAATATACGGCCCAAGAGCCAGCTCCCATATTTCCTCGCCGCCCTGCAAGCTCTGAACAATCCGGCCCTCAGCACCGTCCTGTAGCACCAGTCCCGCATCTTCGGCCCGCACTTCAGCAAAAACAAGTTCGGAGCGGTTTGCCATAAAGACACGCCCATCAACGTTGGTGAAAAAGACAGCAGGCGAGCTTGAGCGCCAGCCGTATTCCAGCTCATCAATATCCACGACCACAAGCAACATCGCCCGCACACGCCCGTCACGGCCAAAATCAGGCGCCGCATAGAAATAGGCCCGCCGCGCGCCAGCTTGGCCCTGCACAATCCCGTGCCCTGTGCCAAGCGCGCCCTGCGCGGCACGCGCGCGCCAGGGCCCCTCAAGCGCCTCAGCTCCCAGAGTTTCTCCAGCCTGAGCCAGCAACACTCCTTCGCGGCTCACGTAAGCGAGCGCCAACGCCCCTGTCTTATCCGCAGCGCTGCGCAAGAAATCCTCCGCAGCCTCGCGTCTCAGGGCCTCTCCCGCGCCCGCGCCTGTCAAGGCTTCAAGACTGGGATGATCGGCCATCATGACTGCAAGCTCTTGATAGCGCTGGAGACGCGTCGCAAAGCGATCACCCGCCAAAGCAAGGTCTGCTTGCCCGCGCGCTTTAAGCTGCTCCATAGCCTGTGCCAGCCCGTAGCGATACACCCCGAAACTCACAGCCAGAACCAGCGCCAAAAATGCGCCCCATAGCCCCAACCTGATCAGAATACTTTGCCTCATGGGCCCTGCATAGCCTCTGCTCTGGCTCTTGCAAAGCCTCTAGCCGTCAGCGCCGGCCACCAACCTCAAAAGACAGCTTGGCCTTTCACTCTCTCGAAATATCACTGGGGTGCGGGGCTGACCCCCGCGGCATCACTCATGCGCAGGATCGTCCCGCTTAGAGAGGCAGCATCGTTGTGTGCTTGATCTCTTCCATCGACAAAAGCGCTGTGACATTGTGGATTTTCACTTCCGAAATCAGTGCCTGATAGAAGACATCATACGCGCGCGCATTGGGGACACGCACTTTCAGGATGTAGTCGATATCCCCTGCCAAGCGGTGTGCTTCCATCACTTCTGGCCGCTCGTGCAGTGCCCGCAAGAACGCATCCTGCCAATGCTTCTCATGTTCGCTCGTACGAATGAGAACAAAGAAACAAGCTTCAAGCCCAAGCGCCTCGGCATCCAGAAGCACGGTCTGCTGGCGGATCACACCGCTCTCTTTCATTTTGCGAATCCGGTTCCAGACAGGCGTCTTTGAGCTGCCCACTTGCGTGGCAATCTCATCCAAAGACTGCGCTCCGTCGCGTTGCAGCTCTGCCAGAATTTTCCGATCCAGCTCATCCAGACGAACAGACATTCCCGCTTCCTTCTCAAATCCAAACGCTCATCATGCTTGCTGCGCAAATTGAAACACATGTCCTTATTTGCAGCAGCTACTGGCGTCATATTGGAACAATTTCCTATATTCAAGCGGAACGTTAAGGATGAACGCCATGCAACATTACCCTGTTTTTCTCAACACACGCGCTGCACGCATTATACTTTCAGGTGGCGGCGAGGCGGCGTTGGCCAAGCTGCGTTTGCTTATGAAAACCGAAGCCAATTTGCATGTCTTTGCGCCAGACGCGGCACCCGAAATCATCGACTGGGCAAACGCAGGCGCACTCACACTTCATCGTCGGGCTCTCAAAGCGGAAGATGTCGCAGGCGCGGCGCTCGTTTATGCAGCCGATGAGGCCGAGGCCAGAGACAGCGAGACCGCAACTCTTGCCCACAGCGCCCGCGTCTTACTCAACATTGTCGATAATCTTGAAGGCAGTGAC
This sequence comes from Lentibacter algarum, assembly GCF_040580765.1. Lineage (GTDB taxonomy): Bacteria > Pseudomonadota > Alphaproteobacteria > Rhodobacterales > Rhodobacteraceae > Lentibacter > Lentibacter algarum. The sequence goes on from NZ_CP158687.1 coordinate 1,699,824, forward strand.
TTTATCACGCCCGCAATTGTAGATCGTGACCCCGTCACCATCGCCATTGGTACAGAAGGCGCGGCCCCCGTGCTCGCCCGCCAGATCAAAGCCGATCTTGAAGCGCGCCTGCCGTCCTCACTCGGTGCGCTGGCACGGATCGGCAAGGCCTTCCGCCACGCTGCCGACACCCTGCCGATGGGCCGGGCCCGTCGCGCCTTCTGGTCAGAGTATTACACCAAGACTGGTCCAGCCAGTATCTCCAAGGGCGAAGCGGCGACCAAAGCCGCGCTTGACACCCTGTTGGCGCAGCACCTCACCGAAGCGCCTGCCGAGGGCCATGTCGTATTTGCGGGCGCGGGCCCCGGAGACCCCGAGCTGCTCACACTCAAGGCCCGCCGCGCGCTGCATGAAGCGGATGTGGTGATCTATGATCGCCTTGTTTCTCCCGCTATTCTGGAGCTTGCGCGCCGTGAGGCGCTTATGCTCTCGGCAGGCAAAGAGGGCTTTGGCGCTGCCATGTCACAAGCTGATATCAATGCGCTCATTGTCAAACACGCAAGCGCGGGCGTGCAGGTTCTGCGCCTCAAGGGCGGGGATCCTGCTGTCTTTGCGCGTTTGGATGAAGAGATTGAGGCCTGCGAAGCGCATGACATTGCCTTCAGCATTATCCCAGGAATCACAGCAGCGTCGGCCTCGGCTGCGGCCTTGGGCCAAAGCCTCACCAAACGGGGCCGCAACACCGAGGCCCGCCTTGTGACAGGGCATGACATGCAGGGATATGCCGATCAGGACTGGAAGAGCCTCGCGCGCGCAGGCGAAGTCGCTGCCATCTATATGGGCAAGCGCGCCGCGCGGTTCATTCAAGGCCGCCTGCTGATGCATGGCGCTGCGGCAAACACGCCCGTCAGCCTTGTGGAGAACGCGAGCCTGCCCAACCAACGCATCGTTGCCACCACACTCGGCCAATTGCCAAACGCTTTGGCAGAGGCCGCGCTCACAGGCCCTGCGCTTACGCTTCTGGGCCTTGCCCCAAGAGACGCAGTGGCCCCCACTCTCAAACAGGAGGTCGCACAATGACGCCGAGCCTGATCACTGCCAATGCGCTCCTTGAGGGCGATGTCATTTACCTCACGGCCCAAGGCAGCTGGGCAAGAACAATGGCTGATGCCGAAGTCTTCACCGACGAGGCCGTGGCCGAGGAGCGCCTCTTCTCCGTCAATCCTTCCGAGGCTGTCGGCGCTTATCTTATGCCCGTGAGCCTTGCGGACGGCTCGCCCGCTCCCTTGCATTTTCGCGAGGCATTTCGTGCCACAGGCCCCTCCAACCGCTTTCACGGCAAACAAACCGAGGCTTTTTGAAATGTATCAATATGCAGACTTTGACAGAGCCTTTATCGCCGCGCGCAACGCGCAGTTTCGTGCTCAGGTCGCGCGGCGCATTTCTGGCGAACTTTCAGAAGATGAATTCAAGCCGCTGCGCCTGATGAACGGCGTCTATTTGCAGCTGCACGCCTATATGCTGCGCGTGGCGATACCCTATGGAACGCTCAACAGCGCCCAAATGGGTGTGCTTGCGGATTTGGCCGAGACTTATGACAAAGGCTACGGCCACTTCACCACCCGTCAGAACATTCAATACAATTGGCCAAAGCTTGGCGACATTCCCGATATGCTAGATGATCTCGCGCGCGTCGGCCTGCACGCGATCCAGACCTCAGGCAACACCATCCGTAACGTGACCGCTGACCACTTCGCAGGTGCGGCTGCAGATGAGCTGGCCGACCCGCGCCCCATTGCCGAACTGATCCGCCAATGGAGCACCGACCACCCAGAGTTTCAGTTCTTGCCACGCAAATTCAAAGTCGCTGTAACAGGCAGCCCCAATGACCGCGCAGTGACCGCCGCGCATGACATAGGGCTGCGCATTGTTGCCCGTGACGGCGCACTTGGGTATCAGGTTTTGGTCGGCGGCGGCCTCGGTCGTACCCCCATGATTGGCAAAGTTATCAAGGACTTCTTACCCGAAGCTGATCTCTTGCCTTACCTTGAGGCTGTGGTCTCCGTGTGGAATACTCTCGGACGGCGCGACAACAAATATAAGGCGCGCATCAAGATCACAGTCCATGAGCACGGCGTTGCGGAAATATCCCGTCTTGTGGAGGAGCGTTTTGCGCTGATCCGCCCAACGTTTAGTGGCGTTGATCAGATCCTTCTGGCTGATATCCGCGCCCAATTTGCCCCGCCCGTTTTTCGCGCGGCGCCCCTCGTGGCCTATGACGCAGCTTACGTCGCTGACCCCGTGTTTCGCGCTTGGGCCGATACCAACCTTGCGCGCCATAAACGGGCAGATCATGCCATCGTGACAATCTCTCTGAAAGCCCACGGCGAGACGCCCGGCGATGCGACTGTCGCGCAAATGCGCCTTATGGCCGATCTTGCTGCGCGCTTTGGCTATGACGCCCTGCGCATCTCTCACGAGCAAAACGTGATCTTGCCTCATGTTGCGCGCGCCGACCTGCCGACGCTTCACGCCGCGCTGAAAGCGCAAGGTCTCGCAACGGCCAATATCGGCCTTCTAAGCGATATCATTGCTTGCCCCGGCATGGATTATTGCGCCCTCGCGACGGCGCGCTCCATCCCCGTTGCGCAAGACTTGGCACAGCACTTTGACGCGCTCAAGCTTGAGCACGACATCGGGCCACTGAAGCTAAAAATTTCGGGCTGCATCAACGCCTGTGGGCATCATCACGTGGGCCATATCGGTATCTTGGGCCTCGACCGAGCAGGCGTTGAAAGCTACCAAATCACACTTGGAGGCGATCACGGGACAGACCTTGCGCTTGGCGGGCGCACGGGGCCTGGCTTTAGCTATGGTGAGATCGTCCCTGCCATCGAACGCATCCTGCGCTGCTATCTGGCCTTGCGCGAAAGCCGCGAAGAAACCTTTCTTGAGGCGTTTCGCCGCCTTGGCCTAGCGCCGTTCAAAGCGGCCCTTTATGCGCCAGAAGCCCCCGCAAAGGAGCTGATCCATGCTGCAGAGTAACTTGGCCGCCAAAGCGGAACAACTCAACCTGCGCTTTGCACGCCTGCCTGCGGAATCGCTTCTCAAAGAAGTGTTTGCGCATGGCTTACTGGGGCGTGCAGCGCTTGTCTCTTCCTTTGGCGGCGAGGCGGCTGTGCTGTTGCATATGCTGTCCAAAATCGCGCCCGATGCCCCTATTCTCTTCATTGATACGGAGCTGCTCTTCCCTGAGACACTGGCCTATCAGGCCGAGCTTGCCACGCGCTTTCAGCTCAGCAATGTGCAGAGACTGCGTGCAGACACATCATTCACAGACCCCACACGCCGCTTGCACCGCTCTGACCCAGAGGCCTGCTGCGCATTGCGCAAAACCGCTCCCTTGCAGGCGGCACTTGCGCCCTATGCCGCTTGGGCCTCGGGGCGTAAACGCTTCCAGGGCGGGGCGCGCAGCACACTTGAGCTGTTTGAGGCCGAGCACGGCACAGGCCGCATCAAACTCAATCCGCTGGCGAACTGGTCGCCCAAACAGATCACCTCCTATTTTGAGGCCCATGATCTGCCACGCCACCCCTTGACAGCAAAAGGCTATGGCTCCCTCGGCTGCGCGCCCTGCACAAGCCCCGCCAAAGGCCGCGCAGGCCGTTGGCAAGACCGCGCAAAAACAGAATGCGGCATTCACCTGCCCGCCACGACGCCCAAAGGAGAAAACGCATGACCCTTATCCGCGACCATGGTTTTGCCCCCGAAGACTGGCCCCACGGTTTTACAGAGAATCCCCGCGAAATCGCAGGCGAGAACGGGGCTGGTCTTGATCTGCCCCCCGACGCCACGCTTGAGCAAATCGCGGGCCGCCTGCCCTCGTTGCGGCTCATCCGCATTGACTTCCCGAGCTTTGCCGACGGACGCGGCTTTACGCTTGCACGCCAGCTGCGCCTCATGGGGTATCGCGGGCGCCTGCGTGCCGCAGGCCACCTCATCGCCGATCAATACGCTATGGCGCGGCGGGCAGGCTTTGACGAAGTGGAAATCTCAGAGGCCGAAGCCAGGCGTCAGCCAGAGGAGAGCTGGCTCTTTCGTGCCGATTGGCAGGCGCATGACTACCAAGCCCGCCTACGGGGCTGATTTGCCCTTCACCTGACATAGATCAAAGCTTACTAGAGGATATCGGTTTAAATCGCCGATAAGAGACATAATGAACGAGATAAGCAGCATGACCGAGGCAAAACCGATCAAAACGCCCACCCTGCCCGATGCGCAGACTGTCACCCAAGTAAAGCACTACACAGATCGTCTGTTCAGCTTCCGCTGTACGCGGCCTGCAAGCTTGCGCTTTCGCTCGGGCGAATTTGTCATGATCGGCCTCATGGGCGCGCCTGACGAAAAAACAGGCAAGCAAAAACCGCTTTTGCGCGCTTACTCCATTGCCTCACCGAGCTGGGACGAAGAGCTTGAATTCTATTCCATCAAGGTTCAGGACGGCCCACTCACCTCGCGCCTTCAGCATATCAATGTCGGGGATGAAGTCATCCTGCGCCCTAAGCCTGTTGGTACGCTCGTGCATGATGCCCTCTTGCCTGGGAAGCGGATATGGTTCTTTGCCACAGGTACGGGTTTTGCGCCCTTTGCGAGCCTGTTGCGTGAGCCACAGACCTATACGGATTATGACGAAGTCATCATCACCCACACCTGTCGCGAAGCCGGCGAGCTGACGTATGGCGCCGAGATCATTGAAAGCCTCAAGACAGACGAGCTCCTCAACGAAGTCATAGGCGATGGCTTTTGGAAGAAGATCAAATATTACCCGACCACAACCCGCGAAGAGAGCCCAAAAATGGGCCGTATCACCGATTTGATGCGCTCAGGCGAGGCCTTTACAGATCTTGGCGTTGAGCCGATCTGTCCAAAGAACGACCGCGCAATGATTTGTGGCAATCTTGCCTTTAACATTGAGCTTAAAGAGATGCTCGAAGGCTACGGCCTTGAAGAAGGCGCGAACTCAGAGCCAAAAACCTATGTTGTCGAAAAAGCGTTCCTCGACTAACGCGCTTTAACACATAGCCCATAAAAAAGCCCCGCTCAACCTGAGCGGGGCTTTCTGCTTGTCACGCGGTGTTAGGCTTACATGCCCATCGCTTCTTTTACTTTTGTCAGGATTTCTTTCAGCGCGTCAGGGTTGTCCTGAGCAGCTTCCAGACCCTTCTTGAGAAGGCCCTTCTGCATCGCGCCAATCTTGTCTGAACCGTCGATCATCTCGGCGACTTTTTCAAAATTGAACCCTTCAGGTGTGAGCAATTCGCCCATCCCTGTCATGGCGTCTGTCGCCGCTTCGGTTGTGGCTTCAGCGGCCGCTTCCGTTGCTGCAGCTGCGTCACTGGCAGCATCAGTTGTCGCTTCGGCAGCTTCTGAAGCTACGTCAGTTGCGGCTTCCGTGGTCGCTTCTACCGCATCCGTTGCTGTCTCAGTGACGGCTGTTGCCGCATCACTGGCCGCCTCAGTCGTGGCCTCAACTGCGTCAGTCGCAGCTTCTGTTGTGGTTTCAACTGCGTCAGTCGCTGTCTCGGTCACAGCTGTTGCTGCGTCTGTTGTCGCTTCCACAGCCTCGGCTGCAGTTTCAGTGACAGCAGTTGCTGCATCTGTTGCCGCTTCGGTGGTGGCTTCAACTGCGTCTGTCGCGGCATCGGCTGTCGCCTCGGCAGCTTCAGTCACGGCTGTTGCCGCTTCAGTTGCTGTTTCTGTCGCCGCATCCACAGCGCCTTCAACGGCTTCAGCAACGCCTTCGGCGGCTTCAGTGACGGCTTCAACAGGGGCAACTTCTGTCACCGTCTCTGTCACGCTTTCAACGGCTTCTGTCACGCTCTGGCCCGAATACACAAAGTACCCAACGCCCAAAACAATAGCCGCAAGCACAATCCACAGTAAATTCTTCATAACTCTTTCCCCTTAGGTTCGGGCGCCCAGATTCTTCTGGGGCGCGCTCAATCTGCCAAATGGCGTAGGCCAACGGAAGCTGCAAGGGGGAAAGCCTCCAAAATCAGCTCAAATCAGCCGATTGCCGCTTGAATCCGCCTCATTCGCGCTCTACCCTGCCCGACGACTAGCTAGGTCAACAACACAAGGATCAAAACCATAGCCCGTAGACCTCATAACGCGCCTCCACAGCGCGACACTGGCCCCCGCGTCAATGACCGTATCACAAGCACTGAAATCCGTCTGATTGGCGCCGATGGCGAAAACGTAGGTGTTGTGACGCCTGCGCAAGCCATGATTATGGCCGAAGAGGCAGAACTCGACCTTGTCGAGATTTCGCCCAATGCAAACCCACCCGTTTGCAAAATAATGGATTTCGGCAAGTTCAAATACGAACAGCAGAAGCGCGAAGCCGAGGCCCGCAAAAAGCAGAAGATCATCGAGATCAAAGAGGTCAAGTTCCGCCCGAACACCGACACGCATGATTACGACGTCAAAATGCGCAACGTGGTCAAGTTTCTCAACAACGGTGACAAAGTCAAAGTCACGCTGCGCTTTCGCGGCCGTGAGATGGCGCACCAGAACTTGGGCCGCGAACTTCTGGAGCGTATCGCAGATGACGTGATCGCAGCAGAGCTCGGCAAGATCGAGAACTTCCCCAAGATGGAAGGCCGCCAAATGGTTATGCTGATCGGTCCAACCGCAAGCAAATGATCTCGCTCGCACGAATAGACACGCCCCGCCTAATCCGCGGGGCGTTTTGCGTTTGAAAGGAACCTCTCATGTGGGAAGAGCGCTACAAAACCCCTGACTACCTCTTTGGCACAGAGCCCGCCGACTTTCTAAAGGCTCACGAGGCCCTACTCACATCGGGCCAAACAGCGCTTAGCGTCGCAGACGGAGAAGGCCGCAATTCAGTCTTCCTCGCCGAGAAAGGTCTTTCTGTCACAGCTCTCGAATATGCCCCCTCTGCCATTGCCAAGGCAAAAGCGCTTGCCACCAAGCGCGGTGTTCAGGTCGATTTTTGTGAGGTGGATGTTCTGTCTCACGCGTTTGAAGAGACTTACGACATGGTCCTTGGTATTTTCATTCAATTCCTCGGCCCCGCCGAGCGGAGTCTGGTCTTTGAGCGGATGAAAGGTGCTGTCAAACCACAGGGCCTTATGATGCTGCACGGCTATACCCCCGAACAGATCACCTTTAAGACAGGCGGCCCGCCTCAAGCCGAAAACATGTATACGAAAGAGCTTCTCAAAGACGCCTTCTCAGATTGGGACATCCTCACCTGCCGCTCCTATGAGGCCGAAATCTCGGAGGGCACAGGCCACGCAGGTCGCTCCGCCTTGATCGACTTCATTGCCCGCAAACCAGACTGAACTTCCTTTAGACATTAAAGCGGCCAGCCCCTGCTCTAAGCCTGTGCACCCAAGCCAAAAAGCAAACGGCCCACGTTTTTCAACGCAGGCCGCTTACCCATGGGTCTCTTCAGGGATTACTCAGCAGGCACAGCCACGCCGCCGCCGCCAATCCGCTCAGGCAGAACGAAAGCGATAACAATAAAGGCCAGCCCCATCAGGATACCGATGATATCGCCTGACATGGCCGTTAGCCCGTCAAACTTTGAGCCAGGGACTGTACCGAGCGTGGTCTTTCCGCCCATGACATCGTCCAGCATGCCGCTGGCTTTCCACGCGGGATAAGTGACCATATAGGCCGCAGCCCCAAGCAAGCCGCCAGCGATAAAGAAGAGCGCGTCCTTGCGTCCCGAGGCCGCTGCACAAACGCCCGTACCTGGGCAGAAGCCAGAGGCCGCCCAGCCTGCGCCGAGCATAAGACCCCCTACAAACACACCGACATAGGCGGCTTTGACACTCATATGGCCCACATCCACAAGCCCGATCATCTGGCCGGCAAACATCAGAACAGAGCCTGTGCCGATCGCGAGCAGAATGGTTTTCATCAGGTTGAGGTTTGTCAGCGCCAGCATACGACCAATATAGGTCGGGTTGGTTGCGCCGATACGGTCAAGCACTGCGCCGAACGCTGCGCCAATCACAATTGCGAGTAAAATTTCCATCTCAGCTCTCCTTCCGATACATCATCAACGCCACGGGGACAGCCGCAGCAAAAGCACCCGCTGCAAAGAGATAGCCCGACACAGCCGTCTGCATCATCCCGCTCATCATATGGCCCGAGGTACAGCCACCAGCGAGGCGCGCGCCGTAAAGCACAATAAAACCGCCCAAAAAGGCCACAAGGTAGCGCTTCGTCTGGCTGTTTCCATAGGTGTTGCGCCATATTTCAGGCATCCCGCGCTCAGCAGCATCAAGCCCGCCACGCAGGCGTGTGGATATAAAAGCCCCAGCCATCATCGCCAGAACAAAGATAAACGAATAGTTCAGCGGGTTGGCGACAGATTTGGCATATTTGCCGCCCGATTTTGCCAGATAGGCGTTGGTTGAGGTATAACCCTCTTCCGTTTTGGTCACGAGTTCGCTGTTCACTACGTCGCCAATGATGCCATCCAAAATGACAAATTGCGTACTCACGCCAATCGGCTTCACAAGCAGCACAGCGAGGAAAAATACCCCCCCGAGCAGCACGCCGCCAATTTTCCAATCCAATGTCATGGTGTTTCCTCCTGTTACATTCCATCACTCGAATATCACAGCAAGCAAACGCACGACTTGATACATATCAAATTCCGCATGTGTGACCTGATTGTTTCCAATCTTGTTAAAATCACACAGTTTTTTCTGGGTGAGCGGGCAAAGATTGACGCCTGATCAGGCAAATGGCATAGTTTTTGGAAACAATTAGATGCCAGAATGCCAAAAAGGCGCGGCACAAAATAGGCGGGCAGCCCATGTTAGATATCTCCGGCAAAAGGTCGGGGTGCGTATAATGCGCATCACAGCCCTCACTTGCGTCAAGAACGAAGGCCCTTTCCTCTTGGAATGGATCGCCTTTAACCGCGTTATCGGCGTCACCGACTTTCTGTTTTATCACAATGATTGTACCGATGGTACAGACCGCCTGCTCGCCAAGCTGGAAGAGCACGGCATCGTTAATCATTTGCCCAACCCCGCAGAGGGGCGCAATTACCAGATGGAGGCACTCAAGAAGTCGCGCCGCCAGCCTGTGATCAAACAGGCCGATTGGGTCTGGGTGGCCGATGTGGATGAGTTTCTCAATATCCATGTCGGGGATCACACGATCCCCGCACTGATTGAAGCTTGCGGCGATCCGCAGGTGATTTCGCTCACTTTCCAGTTTTTTGGCAATGACGGCATTGAGGCCTACCAAGACACCCCAGTGATCGAGCAGTTCCTCCACAGCCACAACCCAGACATCTGGACCAACGAAATGGCAATTGAGGTCAAATCCCTTGTCCGGGCTGACTTTCCACTCAATTACTACGGCGCGCACCGCCCCTTCCACGACGAGGATGTCCCCAAGCGCAAACAGCCCAAATGGACAGACGGCTCGGGCCGCCCCGTGCCGATCCAGTTTATCAAGCGCGTCAACAAGCGCCGCATTCGCAAATTTCCCACCAAGGGCGCGCGCGACTTTGCCACGCTCAATCATTACGCCCTGCGCTCGCTTGACAGCTATCTCGTCAAAAATGATCGCGGCGATGTAAACCGTGAGTTTCGCGAGTTTGATGATACCTACTGGCGCGAGCGCAACGACAACGCCTATTTTGATGACAGCATCCTGCGCTATTCAGCGCCACTTAAAGCCGAGATGGACCGCCTCAAGGCGCTCGACGGGATCGCGGATCTGCATGAAGAATGCGTGACGCTGCACAAGGCCAAGCTCACGGAGCTGATGGCGCAAGACAGCTATCAGGCCATGCGCAAACAGCTTCAGACCTGCTCTCCCTACCCGCCGATCGAGGCAGAGTTGCGGGCCTTTATAGGGCTGTCCGCATGAGTGATAGCTTCAAAATCGTAAATCTTGGCCTGCCTAAGACAGGAACAACCACGCTCACACGCGCATTGCGCCGCGCCGCGATTGCCACGGCCGATTGGAAGATTCATCGCCGCCAGTCTGACGACGAAAGCCTGATCGGCCAGCACCTTGGGACAATACTCTATCAGGATTACTTCCAGAGCGGCGACCCCCTCGCCCGCCTTTCAAAGTTTCGCGCCTTTAACGAGCTCAGCCATGCGGGTCTCAAGCACTCTCTCTGGCCGCAAAGCGACTGGGCACTCTTGGAAGCGATTGAAAAGCATCACCCCGAGACGCGCTTTATGCTCAACACACGCAGTCCCGCACGCGCCGCCTCTTCTATCATGCGTTGGGGCAATATGGGCACGCTGCGCCTGCCCAACACCAATGTCCCTGGCCTGCCCAAAGGCTACGGCCATGAGGAAGCGCAGCTCGCCCGCTGGATCGCGGGTCATTACGCGTTCATTCGCCGCGTATTTGCGGGACACGACAGGTTTCTCGAATTTGACATCGCCGATGAGGCCGCGCCGCAAAAAATCGGCGCCTTTATCGGCACCAAGCTTCCGTGGTGGGGCCGCGCCAATGCACGCCCCGCAGCTGTTCCCGAAGCCACCCCTGACCTTCAGCCAGAACTGACAGAGACCTAATGCGCATTCATCTCCTCATAGGCCCCACAGCGGAAAGCTCAGACCGCTTCCGTACCATTCTCAAAAAGAAGAACGCGCTCTTGGCCAAGTCAGGTATTCTATGCCCTGATTGGAACCATATCCGCCTCTACATGGCCTGTGCCGACCCTGACGCCGTGGGAGTAATCCGCTTCAAGCGCGGCTTCTCAAGCCCCTTGGCACAAAAGGCTCTCTATGACGAGATCGCCCTTCAGCTCAAGCGCGCGAAGGAAGAGGACAGCCCCAAAATGCTGGTGCTCGCCAATGGCCAAATCGGCTCTATGCTCACATCAGATTCTGAACTTAAGCGCCTGAAAGCGCTTTTGAATACTGTCTCGGACGACATTCATATCACCGCTCACGTGGACGAGCAGGCGCGCATCCTCGCGCCGCTTTATGCCAACAAAGTCATGGAAGGCCGCCGCGCCAGCCTTGAGGCCGAAATGAGCCTCGCCAAAGGCAAGGACTGGTGGGGCAGCGCCCTCGCCCTGCGCGGAGAAAACGAGCCTTACTATGGCCTCTTTAACGACATTCAGCACCCCGCCCCATGGCTCGACTATGAGGGTATGGTGAAAACATGGGAAGATGTCTTTGGCAAAGACAGCGTCAGCCTGCGCCCCCTCGATCGCGCGGCGCTCCTTTCGGAAGATGCCCCCGCCGAGCTTAACGAAATTCTCGGCCTCACCGATGCGCTCGGCAAGGTCGACCCGAACAAACCCGAGGGATTACATTCTGCTGTATCCGTGACCCGCGTGCGCCAGTTCAACGAACTCGTCATCGCCTATATGAAGGCCAAAGAGTTCTTCACACCCCGCGATCTCTGGCGCACCCTCACAGGCGATCTACGCGAACCCGGCGCGCCCATCGCACCCGGAAGCCTTGGGGCGGTCTCAAAACACTTCGCGGCCAGCAACAAAAGCCTGATCAAGCGCTTCCCTGCCCTCGCCGAGGCGCTTGCACCTGATGCCAAGCTCAAGGACTGGGAGGAAGCCGACGGCACAAAAGGCTACCGCGCAAGCCAGTACCTTGCTGCCTTTGCCCACCGCATTCGCAACAACTCGACCCCCGTGGCAGAGCTTCTGGCCGAGGCCAACCAGATCAACGAAGAAGCCACACATTTTGATGATGTCGTGGCCGACGAACACATCGGCGGCGGCACAAAAGAGCAGAAACAGAAGGTGCTCGACAAGCTCAAGGTCAACCACCAGATCGTACTATCGACCCACATCCGCCCCCATAACGATATGGGCCGCGTCAATGAAGAAGAGCTCGCCGCCGCCTACTCTGAAGTGCCGATGCGCACTCTGCCCGAGGGCAACACAGGCAATGTCATTGTGGGGTGCATGAAAAACGAAGCGCCCTATATTGTCGAATGGGTCGCCTATCACCGCGCGATGGGCGTGGATAACTTCCTGATCTACACCAACGGCTGCGAAGACGGCACAACCGAACTGCTTGACCACTTACAAGAGATGGGCGTGCTTCAGCACCGCGACAACAACGACTGGAAGGGCAAATCGCCCCAGCAATACGCGCTGAACAACTCCCAAAGCGAGCCTGTGATCAAAAATGCAGAGTGGATTATCCATATTGATGTCGATGAATTCATCAATGTACGCACAGGCAACGGCACACTGGATGATCTTTTCAAAGCCACGGGCAATGCCACCAATATCGCGATGACATGGCGGCTGTTTGGCCATAACGGCGTGCACAAGCTCTCGGATGACTTTGTGATCGAGCAATTTGACACCTGCGCACCCAAGTATTGCCCCAAGCCGCACACCGTCTGGGGCTTCAAGTCCATGTTTCAAAATCTTGACGCCTATCGCAAGATTTCCTGCCACAGGCCCAATCAGGTTGTCGAAGAGAAGCGCGAGGCGCTCAAGTGGGTCAATGGCTCAGGCAAGGATGTGACCGAAGACTACATTAAAGGCGGCTGGAGAAGCTCCAAGAAAACAATTGGTTATGACCTTGTGCAGCTCAATCACTACGCGCTGCGCTCTGCCGAAAGCTTCCTCATAAAGCGCCAGCGCGGCCGCGCCCTGCACGTCGATCGCTCCATCGGGCTGAATTACTGGATTCGTATGGATTGGTCAGATTTCAAAGACATAACAATCAAGCGCAACGTACCCCGTGCACGCGCCGAATACGCGCGTCTGATGACTGATCCAAAGCTTAAAAAATTACATCAAGACGGCCTTAAATGGCACGAAAACAAAGTGCAGGAGCTGCACCAGATGCAAGAATTCCAAGACCTCTACGCCCAAGCCTTGAAAGTGAAACTGAGCGAAACCGAGCGGGTGGCCTACGCCCTCGCCCTTGATATGGAGAGCTGACAGATGGACGGTTCAGCAACACCCAATTCAGACTTCCCCGTGATGCATTCCCGCGGTGTCATGGTCCCACGTGACCCCGCCGTTATGACCCCCAAGTTGAGGCGCGCCCTGCGGCTCAACGGCTATGAGGCCAAAGAGGTCAACGCCGCGCTAAAATGTGTTGCCGATGGCGATACCGTGCTCGAACTTGGCGGTGGGATAGGTTTCGTCTCGACATTTCTCGCCAAAAAGCGCGCAGTGCAAGCCATTCATACCTATGAGGCCAACCCACATCTCATCGCCTTTCAGCATCAGATGCATGCGCTCAACGAAGTGACAACCGTCACAACTCACAACGCCCTTCTCGCTCCGCGCAAGGGCAAGCCACAGAGCTTTTATGTGCGCGAAAACTTTCTGGCTTCATCGCTCTCTCCTGAGGTGAGCAATATGCCTGTGAAGTCCGTTGAAGAGGTCGAAGTGCTCGGCCTCAATACTGTCTTTCGGGATGTGAAGCCTGATGTCTTTATCTGTGATATCGAAGGCGCCGAGGCCGAGCTGCTACCACACCTCAAATACGACGGCTTGCGCGCAGCAATCATCGAGCTGCATCCCCAGTGGATCGGCGCTGAAGGCGTGCGCGCGGTCTTTGACGCGATGCATGCAGCAGGGCTCAGCTATTTCCCGCGCTGGTCAGACCAGAAGGTTGTCTGCTTTCGCAAGGAGTGGCCGCTCAAGTGAAGGCTCTCGCGGTTCTGACCCTGCGCAATGAGGCGTCCTTTCTGTTAGAATGGTTGGCGCATCATAAAGCCGTGGGGTTTACAGATTTTCTTGTTTTATCAAACAATTGCGATGACGGCACAGACCGCATGCTTAACAGGCTTGAGGCGCTTGGCCTGCTGACCCATCTGCGCAATGATGGCCCCTATGACAAAGGGGGCATCCAGTTCACTGGCCTCAAGCTCGCCTCAAAGCACAAGCTCGCCCGCAACGCCGATTGGATTCTTGCACTTGATATCGACGAATTCGTCAATATCCACACTGGCGATCATACTTTGCCCGCACTCTTTGCCGCCCTGCCCGAGGCCAGCGCCATCACTCTTACATGGCGACTCTTTGGCAATGCCGATCAGGTCCATTATCAAGACACCCCTGTGACCCGCCATTTCACACGCGCCGCCCCTGTGGAGATGACATGGCCATGGCGCGCAGCGATGTTCAAGACACTCTACAAAAATGATGGAACCTACGGCAAAATCGGGGTGCACCGTCCACGCCAGCCCGACAAAAACAGGCTACCCGCCAGCCGCTGGTTTGATGGCGAGGGTCGCGAACTGGACGACCAGTTCAAAACGCGGCGGATTTTTTCCAATTATGGCCGCTCCAACTATGCCCTCGTTCAGCTCAATCATTACGCACTTGGCTCTATGGAAGCTTTCGTCGTGAAGGCCGACCGTGGCCGCGCCGTTCACTCCGACCAGATGCTTGATGTCGACTATTGGGTTGAGCGCAATTACAACACGGATGAAGACACAAGCATCCTTGCACTCACGACGGCCTTTGAAGCCGAGCTTGCGGCCCTTCACGCGGATGAAACCCTCTCAAAACTTCATAAAAAAGCGGTCGCATGGCGTCAAAAGCGGTTTTCCCAGCTGCTCGAACTTGAGCCATATCGCGCCCTCTTTGGCCGCCTCCTTCAGACGCCCCCCTCCCGTCCCGTGCCACAGGCTTTGGCCAATCTGATGATCCGTCACGCCTTTAAATCGCGCCAACCAGAGTAGACAGAGGCACGGCCAAATGTGACGCACCTGCGCCAAAGAGCTTTAAAATTGCACGTATCCTCCCCATTTCTGCCCTAATCCATCGGTAATTTCTTCCTCAAGCGCGGGACAAACCCGCGGAAAAGGTATTGAGAGATGCAGGATTTGGCAAAAACACTCGAAGGCTCGCTCGCCGAGATGTCCAAGCGCGACTGGCTGACCGCTCTGGCGGAGCTGTCTGAAGAGAACGGTCATTTCCAACCCTTGGGCAAAAAGCATTTTTCCTCCTATATCGCTGGGAGCGAGACGCTTCTTGTCACATTTGAAAGCTATGACGGCATCCAGCGTATCTCACCCAACGCACACCCACTTGGATGGGAGGTTGCCAAAGTGCTGGGATGGTCCTCGCTCTCGGTCATGTCAGATGGGCAATCATGGTTTCGCGACCGCGAGGTTTATGCCTATTTTGACGATCTCATCGATGACGGTTTCTTTGAAGAGTTCGACAATGTGGTCTTTTACGGCGCGGGCCCTTGTGGCTATGCCGCCGCCGCCTATTCCATCGCAGCGCCCGGTGCGCGCGTGCTCGCGCTGCAGCCCCAAGCAACCCTCGATCCGCGCGTCGCCGAATGGGACGAGCGCTTTATCCGTCAACGCCGCCTGGATTTCACTTCGCGCTATGGCTATGCGCCCGATATGATCGACGCCGCCCAAGAGGCCTTCGTCATCTATGACCCAGAAGAGCTCGAAGATGCGATGCATGCCGCCCTTTTCACGCGTCCCAATGTGCACAAGCTGCGCCTGCGCCAT
The DNA here is from genome assembly GCF_040580765.1 of Lentibacter algarum. Taxonomy (GTDB): domain Bacteria; phylum Pseudomonadota; class Alphaproteobacteria; order Rhodobacterales; family Rhodobacteraceae; genus Lentibacter; species Lentibacter algarum. The sequence goes on from NZ_CP158687.1 coordinate 1,715,298, forward strand.
GCTGGCGGCGCGCTTCAGTTCTCACTGCGCAACATGAAAATCCTGTCCCGCCTGATCGCACTGGGCGGCACAGGCCGCCTGACGCCCGAAATCTTCGCCAAGCTCGCCCGCGCGCGCCGAGAAGACCGTCAATATCTGCGCAATCTGCTGCGTCACCTCGATGACAAAGGCCGCACCAAGCTTGCTCATGCGCTTTGCAAAAACGTCACAACGCGGATGGACGGAGTTCCTGCGTTTGAGCGTCGCTTAAAGGGTCTGGAGACCCGCCTTGCCGAGCTTGAAGGCGCCGACAGCTAGAGCCTGCGAAGCCAACCAAAACCTCTAGCCCTGACCGCCCAATGCGTGTAAACGCAGCGCCATGACACAGACGCTCACCATCACCCGCCCCGATGATTGGCACTTGCACCTGCGCGACGGCGCAATGCTCGCAGCCGTTTTACCCGAAACAACGCGCCATTTTGCCCGCGCCATCATCATGCCAAATCTCGTGCCACCCGTGGTCACAAAGGCAGATGCCGAGGCCTACAAGGCCCGCATTGAAGCGGCCATGCCCGAGGGCGCGCGCTTTGCCCCCCTGATGACGCTCTATCTCACGGAAGAGACAGACCCCGATGATCTCGCCGCCGCCCATGCTGCGGGCCTGATTTCTGCGGTCAAACTCTATCCCGCAGGCGCCACAACCAACTCCGCCTCAGGCGTGGCCGACTTCAGCAAAGTCCAAGCCGTGCTTGAGCGCATGGCCGAAATCGGCTGCCCCCTCTGCGTTCACGGCGAGGTCACAGACAGAGACATCGACATTTTTGATCGGGAAGCTGTCTTCATCGACCGCGTGCTCGACCCGATCCGCAAGTCCGTGCCTGATCTGCGTGTGATTATGGAACATATCACAACCAAGGACGGCGCCGAATACGTCAAATCAAACCCCGAACGCCTCGGCGCCACCATCACGGTTCAGCATCTCATGCTTGATCGAAACGATATGCTCGTCGGCGGCATGCGCCCGCATTACTACTGCTTGCCGATCCTCAAGCGTCGCGAGCACCGTGAAGCGCTTCTGGCTGCTGCCACATCAGGCGACACCCGGTTCTTTTTGGGAACAGACAGTGCCCCGCATCCGACACATGCCAAAGAAAGCGAATGCTGCTCAGCGGGCTGCTTCACAGCGCCCGTTGCGCTCGCCTGCCTTGCCCAAACATTCGAGGACGCAGGCGCCCTTGAGGCGCTCGAAGGCTTTGCATCCCTTCACGGCCCCGCCTTCTACGGGCTGCCTGTGAACAGCGAGACACTCACACTCACCCGCAGCGAGACGCCTGTGACTTTCCCGACAAGCATCGCCAATGGGGCCGACCCTGTCACGGTCTTCGCTCCTGGCCGCCCAATTTACTGGTCAGCCCCCTAACTCTTTTTCTTTCTCAAAATATCCCCGCCGGAGGCTCCTGCCCCCTCCCAAAGCGCAAAGGCCTGAACATGATCCCGACAAGCTACCCCACATCTGAAGAAATCGCCCGTCTCACAGCCCGCATGCTGCTCGAAATTGGCGCTGTCAACTTCAACACAGACGAGCCCTATACGCTCGCCTCGGGTCTGCCCTCGCCAAGCTATATTGACTGTCGCAAGCTGATCAGCTTCCCGCGCATCCGCAGCACATTGATGGATTTTCTGACCGTTACAGTGATGCGCAACGCTGGCTTTGAAGCCTTTGACAATATCGCAGGTGGCGAGACAGCGGGCATTCCTTTCGCCGCCCTCGTGGCCGAGCGCATGGCCCTGCCAATGACCTACGTCCGTAAAAAACCCAAAGGTTACGGCAAGAATGCCCGTATCGAAGGCGCCATGAGCGCCGGTGAGCGCGTTCTGCTTGTCGAAGATCTGACGACAGACGGCGGCTCAAAGCTCTCCTTTGTCGACGCGATCCGCGAAACAGGCGCAACCTGTGCCCACACAGCGGTGATCTTCTATTACGACATTTTCCCCGAGACCACCAAAACGCTTGGAGATCACGGCGTAGCCCTACATCACCTCTGCACATGGTGGGATGTTCTTAAAGAGGCCCGCGCCCAAGAGGCCTTCTCTGAAGATACGCTGGCCGAAGTCGAGCGTTTCCTCAAGGACCCGCGCAAATGGCAGGCCGAAAACAAGAAATAAGCCGCTATTTCTGTCTAAGCCTGCCAAACCAAAGAAAAACAAAATACTTTTCCACAGGCAGGCCGACAGCGGCCAAACAAGAATCACGGCGCGCTACAACATTTGGTAGTTTTCTCGCGCCGTGCTACACTATTGAGCAGTGACGTATCACAAACCGACTTACCCACAGGCTTATCCCAAGAGCTGTCCACAGAGATTTCCAGAATGCCTTTTGTGTGCCCATAGCCTACAAGTCATAGACACACCCATCTGAGAGGATTCGCATCGGCATGAACGAAATCGCAGCCTTCAACGCCACAGGTGCAGAAGTTTCCTCGCCTGAGTCCGTGCCGCACTCGATCGAAGCCGAGCAACAACTCCTTGGCGCGCTCTTAACCAACAATGATGTCTACGACAAAATTGCCAGCATCATCACGCCAAAGCATTTTTATGATCCCGTGCATGCACGGATCTTTGAAACAGCCGCCGCGCGGATCGCCAAAAACAATCTCGCCTCCCCCGTCACGCTCAAAGCCTTCTTTGAAGATGACGATGGCCTCAAAGAGCTTGGCGGCCCTGCCTATCTCGCGCGCCTCGCGGGTGCTGCGATCTCGGCCTTCGCCGTACGCGACTATGCCCAGCTGATCTATGATCTCGCAATCCGCCGTGATCTCATTGCCTTGGGGCAAGAAATCAGCGCCAAGGCGGCGCGGGTCGATGTTGCCTCCGAACCCAAAGAACAGATCGTCGAAGCCGAGCAACAGCTCTACAAGCTCGCAGAGCAAGGCCAGACAGAGAGCGGATTTCAAAGCTTTCTCAAGGCAGTAACTGACGCAGTTAATGTTGCTAACGCTGCCTATCAGCGCGAGGGCGGCCTCGCAGGCATCGCCACAGACCTGATGGACATGGACAAAATGCTCGGCGGTTTGCACAAGTCCGACTTGCTCATCCTCGCTGGCCGCCCCTCCATGGGCAAAACCTCGCTGGCCACCAACATCGCCTACAACGTCGCCAAAGCTTACAAGCGCGGCAAACTTCAGGACGGCTCCGAAGGCGCGCTAGATGGCGGCGTGGTCGGTTTCTTCTCGCTTGAAATGAGCGCCGAGCAGCTCGCGGGCCGTATTCTTGCCGAGGCGTCTGAAATTTCGAGCCACAAAATCCGCCAAGGCGACATGGACGAAACAGAGTTCCGCCGTTTTGTTGATGCGGCCAAAGAGCTTGAGGCCTGCCCCCTCTTTATTGACGACACCGCCGCGATCCCGATTGCGCAACTCGCTGCACGCGCGCGCCGCCTCAAACGCACCCACGGGCTTGACCTCCTGATCATCGACTACCTACAGCTTGTGCGTGGTACATCAGAGAACCGCGTTCAGGAAATTGGCGAGATTTCGATGGGCCTCAAAGCGATCGCCAAAGAACTCCAGATCCCTGTGATCGCCCTCTCCCAGCTTTCCCGTCAGGTCGAAAGCCGCGAAGACAAGCGCCCACAACTCTCAGATCTGCGCGAATCTGGTTCAATCGAACAAGACGCCGACGTTGTTATGTTCGTTTTCCGCGAAGAGTATTACGCCGAGCGTGAAAAACCCTCTGATCACGAACTCGACAAAATGGCCGAGTGGCAAGAGCGCATGTCGCGCCTGCATGGCAAGGCAGAAGTCATCATTGGCAAGCAGCGTCACGGCCCCATCGGCACGGTTGAGCTTAGCTTTGAGGCGCAGTTCACGCGCTTTGGCAATCTGGTTAAGCCATGGCAGCAAGGCGGCGGAGATCAGTTCTAAAAGAGCGAGTCACGCCTATCGTCCTCGATTACTTGCTGTTCTCTGGCGCCTCTTTGAGCGGGTCTGGGATGTGCGCGCGGCGCGTGGCCCAGCTCCTTGGCTTTTGTCGATCAGATCTGAGCCTTGCTCCCCCGTCGCCTTCAGACTGCACCTCTGGCTCTTCTGCTGAAAAGTGGATGACAACCCATAAGATGGCTCCTAAGCTTTTCAAAGGTTAACAAGTGGATGCAGTTATGATCACCCGCCGTTCTGCTTTCACAGGAGCCCTCGCCATGGCCGCCCTTATATCCCCAACCAAACAAAACTGTGCCACTCTGCAAAGCTGTCGCTAAAAGGACCAACATGAGCCACGACTTTCAAGATGAACTGACCAGCCGCCTGATCCGCTACTGCAAGATCGATAGCCAGTCTGACGCCGACAGCCAAAGCAGCCCAAGCACTGATATCCAGCTTGATATGCAGCACCTGCTAATGAGCGAGCTGAAAGAGATCGGCGCACAAGGGGTCACGCTCACCCCTTATGGGACGGTTCTGGCCACGCTGCCAAGCACCGCTGGCTCTGATGCCCCCACGCTCGCCCTTCTTGCCCATGTCGATACGGCACCACAGTTCAACGCGACAGGCGTCAAACCCGTGGTCCACAAAAGCTACAACGGCGGCGATATCTCCTTCCCCGACGCACCAGAGCTGACACTTTCCCCCGCCAATTCGTCCTATCTCGGCACAAAACAGGGCCATGATATCATCACCGCCTCAGGCACAACTCTTCTCGGCGCAGACGACAAAGCTGGCGTAGCCATCGTTATGACTGCCGCGCGCCACCTTCTTGCCAATCCCGAGATTAAACACGGCAAAATCCGCCTCGCCTTCACACCCGATGAGGAAATTGGCCGTGGCGTTCACCCTGATCTGCCCCGTGATCTGGCCGCTGATTTCGCCTATACTTTTGATGGCGGCGAAGTCGGCAATATCGAATACGAAAGCTTTTCGGCTGATGGCGCTAAAGTTCATGTTACAGGCGTCTCTATCCATCCAGGCACAGCCAAAGGCACGCTGGTCAACGCGCTGCATCTTGCCGCAAAAGTCCTTATGACCCTCCCACAAACAACGCTAACGCCAGACACATCCGACAACCGCGACGGCTTCATCATGGCCACAGATCTGGTAGGCAATGCTGCCGAGGCGACGCTGACGTTCATTCTGCGTGATTTTGAGCGCGATGGCCTCGCCGCCAAAGGCGCGCTTTTGCAAAGCGTGGTGGAGACTGTCCAGCTCACCGAGCCTCGCGCCACACTGACCTGCGAGATCACGCCGCAGTACCGCAATATGCGCTACTGGCTTGAAAAAGACATGACCCCAGTCACCCTAGCACAAGACGCCGCCCGTGCGATCGGCGTCACGCCCCGTTCCGCTCCCATCCGTGGCGGCACAGACGGCTCCCGCCTCACAGAGCTGGGCCTGCCCTGTCCCAATATTTTCACGGGCATGCAGGAGCTTCACGGTCCCTTGGAGTGGATCAGCGTGCAGGACATGGCCATAGCGACAGAAATGGCTCTCAAACTCGCCGAGCTGGCTGCCGCCCCATAGAAGGCCCCGCCCCAATGCCATTTTTCTTTCCAAAAATACCTCGGGGGTTGGGGTAAAGCCCCAATCCGACGACCGCCAAACAAGAGAAACGCCCTGTTTTCAAACACCACAATGGCATTTCCCCCTTGACCTCGCAGGCCCCTCTGCCGACAAGTCCCCATGGCAAGCGGAACCCTCACTGTCGATCTTGACGCATTGGTGCAAAACTGGCGCGCCCTTGGAGCCTTGGCGGGCACCGAGGCAGGCGCCGTCGTGAAAGCAGATGCCTACGGGCTTGGGGTCGGCCCCGTGTCGCGTGCTCTGGCCAAAGCAGGCGCTCGTAGCTTCTTTGTTGCGACAGCAGAAGAGGCCGCCACCCTACGCCGCGAGCTCGGCGATGGCCCAACAATCTATATTTTCTCAGGCCACATGGCAGGGGATACCGATATGATCGGTGACCTTTCGCTCGTGCCTCTCCTCAATTCGATAGACCAGCTCCAACGTCATCTCGAGGCCTTGCCAGGCACGCCCTTTGGAGTGCAGCTTGACACGGGCATGAACCGTCTCGGCATGGAGCCTGCCGAATGGGCCGCCCTGCGCGACCTCGCGCTGGCCCAAGGCCCATCGCTGATCATGTCACATCTCTCCTCGGCGGACGAGCCGCAGTCCGCTATGAATGCGCTCCAGCTGCGTGTTTTCAAAGATATGACAGATGGGCTTGATGTGCCCCGCTCGCTCGCAGCCACAGGCGGCACTCTTCTCGGCCCAGACTATCACTTTGATTTGGTGCGCCCAGGCGTTGGCCTCTACGGCGGCGCGCCCTACAAAGAAGGCCTCCCCGTCGCCTATCTCGAGCTGCCTGTCGTGCAGGTGCGCGATGTCGAGGCAGGCGAAAGTGTGGGCTACAACATGGGCTATGTCGCCCGCCAGCCCCGCCGTGTTGCAACGCTTTCTGCCGGCTATGCCGACGGCCTCATCCGCGCACTTTCAGGCAAAGCCAAGCTCTACTACGGCCAACGCGAATGCGCTCTTCTTGGCCGTGTCTCGATGGATCTGATCACAGTCGACATCACGCATCTGCCCGAAGTGCCCGCCTCTCTCACGCTGCTGGGCCGTCAGCAAGGCGTTGATACGCTGGCCACGGCCGCAGGCACGATCGGCTATGAGATTCTCACGTCCCTTGGCGCACGCTACACGCGCCGCTATTCTGGCGGATAAACGCGCATGAGCCTCCTTCTTTCCCCCCTCGCCGCCATCGGTGCAACCGTGCTTGCCGCCCTCGCCGCCATGGGCCGCGTGGCGCTCTTTGCCTTTGAAACGGTGACACACCTCTTCCGCCCGCCATTTTATGGTCGGGAGCTCTGGATCGCGCTTGTGCAGATCGGCTGGCTCTCGCTGCCCGTTGTCGGCCTCACGGCGCTCTTCACAGGCGGCGCGCTGGCCTTGCAGATTTACTCTGGCGGGGCGCGTTTCAATGCCGAAGAGGTTGTGCCCTCGATCGTTGCCATCGGGATGGTCCGCGAGCTTGGCCCCGTCCTCGGTGGCCTCATGGTCGCGGCGCGCGTGGCCAGTTCGATTGCGGCCGAAATCGGCACCATGAAAGTCACCGAACAGATCGATGCACTGACCACCCTGTCAACCCACCCGATGAAATACCTCACCCTGCCTCGCGTGCTCGCCGCCACTCTGGCTGTGCCCGTCCTCGTCGCCGTCGGCGATGCCATCGGCATCATGGGCGGTTATATCGTCGGCGTCACAAGGCTTGGCTTCAACGAAGCCGCCTATCTGAAGAACACCGTTGATTTTCTTGAACTTTGGGATGTCACCTCAGGCCTCATCAAAGGCGCGGCCTTCGGCTTTATCATCGCCACAATGGGCTGCTACTACGGCATGAACTCAGGCCGCGGCGCCCAAGGCGTCGGCCGCGCCACCAAAGCCGCTGTTGTGGCTGCCAGCGTGCTCATCCTCGCCGCCAACTATCTTCTCACAGAGGCGTTTTTCACATCATGATCACGCTTGAAAACGTCCACAAAGCCTTCGGATCAAAGCATGTCCTGCAAGGCGTCAACCTGACCATCGAAAAAGGCACCTCCATGGTGATCATCGGCGGCTCGGGCACAGGCAAATCTGTGATGCTCAAGTCCGTCCTTGGCCTTGTGACGCCCGACAGCGGACAGATCACAGTCGATGGCAATGATGTGCAAAAAGGCGACCGCGATGCCTTCCTCGCCCGCTTCGGGATGCTCTTTCAAGGCGGCGCACTTTTTGACAGCCTCCCCGTCTGGCAAAACGTCGCCTTCCGCCTGTTGCGCGGGGCTCTCAAGCGCCCCAAGCATGAGGCCCGCGAGATCGCCATCGAGAAGCTTCGTCGCGTCGGCCTCAAGCCTGAGACAGCCGATCTCTTCCCCTCCGAGCTCTCAGGCGGCATGCAAAAACGCGTTGGCCTCGCCCGCGCCATCGCCGCCGAACCCGAGATCATCTTTTTTGACGAGCCAACAACAGGCCTTGATCCGATCATGGCAGGCGTCATCAACGAGCTCATCCGCGAGATCGTCACCGAAATGGGCGCCACGGCCATGACCATCACCCACGACATGAGCTCTGTGCGCGCTATCGCTGACAACATTGCTATGCTCCACGACGGCGTGATCAAATGGACAGGCCCTGTGGCTCAACTCGACACATCAGGTGATCCCTATCTTGATCAATTCATCCACGGCCGCGCCGAAGGTCCGATCGAGGCCGTCCGCTAACCGCCTCCTTTCGCACATCCTCTTTCCTGAAATATCATGGGGGAGGATGAAAACCCGCAGGGTTTGCATCTGGGGCGCAGAGCGCTCGCCGCAGCGCAAAGCCCAAAGGAGCCGCTCATGCTGTTACGCCTTGCCAATCTTTCGCTGCTCGTGCTCTTCCCCGTCGCGTGGTTTGCCCCGCTGATGAAAGCAGGACTTTTGCCGCTCTTCAAGCTCAGCGAAATCTCGGTGATCTCGGGGCTTCAATCGCTCTGGGGCACAGATGTCATCCTCGCGCTGATCGTCACGTTTTTTGCCCTCGTCGCGCCCTATCTCAAGACAGTCGCGCTCGCACTCGTACAATTTGGCCTGCTTCGGCCCGTGGCCCTGCCCGCCCTCAACATTTTGGGCAAATTCGCCATGGCTGATATCTTCCTGATCGCGCTTTACATCACCCTCGCCAAAGGAATCGGCGTCGGACGACTTGAGACAGCTTGGGGACTTTATCTCTTCACAGCCTGCATTCTCGCCTCACTGATCATCGGGTTGCTCACGAAACAATCCCTCCAAAAGCCTATGATTGGTTCAAAAGACCCCGATAAATAGAACGAGAACAGTCTATTTCGCCCCAAATGAACCAAAGACCTTGTTTTCCCGCTTAATTTTCGGAAAACTGTAGGCAGTATTTCGCTTATACGAGTTTTCGAGTTCCGGGGGGGATTCATGGTTACCTTCATGCATGGCCTACGCGTCATAGCTTATCTCTTGCATCGTTTGGCCTTTGTTACGGTCGTGTGCGCTGCCCTAGGGGCAGTCGTCTACACGGCGCTCTGTGCTTTCAATTTCATGCCATGGCTCGAAATCCCTCTCAGCCTCTCAGGACGCCCCATCGAAAGCGCTGGCCTTTGGGTTCAGTCGAGCCTCACAGGATTGGCCGTTTTGCTCGTGTTCTTCCTGCCCTCCAACAAGCGCATCCTCGCTCTGGAAAACTCGCACCGCTCCTTTCAGCTTGGCATGCATGATGTCGCCCGTGCCTATCATCACGCCCACGCAGCAGACCGTGCTGATGCCTTCAAGTTGAGTTCAGAGTTTGATTCTGTGCGCGAGCGCCTCGTTTATTTGCGCAACCATCCAGATCTTGGTTCGCTTGAGCCAGATGTGCTCGAAGCCGCCGCCCAGATGAGCCATATTTCAAAAGAACTGGCCAATATCTACTCTGATGATGCGCTCGCCCGTGCGCGCGACTTTCTACGTCAGCGTCAAACGGAAGTGGATAATTTCAACAGCCGCATCAACACTGCCAAACTGGTCGCCACCGAGCTGAAACACTGGTTACATGAGGTCGAACTCGAAGAAAGCGTCGCCGCCAGCCAGCTAGAGCGACTGCGTGACGAGCTGCATGAGGTGCTTCCTGAGCTGGGCAAAATCGCAATGGTCGAGGTTGAGGCAGAGCGCGACACCATCACACGCTTGCCTCGCGCTGCTGAGTAAACCCTTGCGGAGGCCTTAAGCCTCACGCGCTGTCACGGTTGACGGCGGCGCAGCGCTCGGACATACCCGAAAAATGGCCAAGAAACTCCAATACGTCTGTACTGCCTGCGCCGCCTCTAGCCCCAAATGGGCGGGTCAATGCGACGCTTGCGGCGCATGGAACTCAATTGTCGAAGAAAAGCCCTTGTCCGAAGGCTCAAGTTCCAAATCCATCGGATCAAAGCGCGGCGGACAGGTCGAACTGACCGATCTATCAACCAATGAAGCCCCCCCACCCCGCACCATCAGCGGCATGGACGAGCTTGACCGCGTACTGGGCGGTGGGCTTGTGCCCTCCTCCGCTATTCTTGTGGGCGGTGATCCCGGGATCGGGAAATCCACTGTGCTCTTGCAAGCGGCTGCACAATTCGCCTCACAGGGCCTCAAAACGATTTATATTTCTGGCGAGGAAGCCTCCGCCCAAGTGCGGATGCGGGCACAGCGCCTTGGCCTCAAGGACGCGCCCGTGAAGCTCGGAGCCGAGACAAACCTGCGCGACATCCTGACCACGCTTGAAGCCGAAAAACCCCAGCTCGCCATCATCGACTCGATTCAAACCATGTGGGTCGACACTGTTGATAGCGCCCCTGGCTCTGTCTCTCAGGTGCGCGCCGCCGCCCATGAGCTCACAAGCTTTGCCAAGCGCAAGGGCGTCTCCGTGATCCTTGTGGGGCATGTGACAAAAGACGGCCAGATCGCTGGCCCCCGCGTGGTCGAGCATATGGTCGATACCGTGCTCTATTTTGAGGGTGAGCGTGGCCACCAGTTCCGCATCCTGCGGGCGGTGAAAAACCGTTTCGGCCCTGCTGATGAGATCGGCGTATTTGAAATGACAGGGGCTGGGCTTCAAGAGGTTAAGAATCCCTCGGCGCTGTTTCTCTCGGAGCGTGGCGAGCCGTCACCCGGCTCGGTCGTCTTCTCAGGAATTGAGGGCACACGCCCCGTGCTTGTAGAGTTTCAGGCGCTTGTCGCGCCCTCGCCCCACAGCCAGCCGCGCCGTACCGTTGTCGGATGGGACAGCTCCCGCCTCGCCATGATCCTCGCCGTGCTAGAAGCGCGCGTCGGCATTCCCTTTGCTGGGCTGGATGTTTACCTCAATGTTGCAGGCGGTATCAAAGTCACAGAGCCTGCCGCCGACCTCGCTGTTGCTGCGGCTCTGCTCTCGGCGCGCGAAGATGCGGCGCTCCCCAAAGACACCGTGGTTTTTGGCGAAATCAGCCTCTCAGGCGCGTTGCGCTCCGTCTCGCAGACGGAAAATAGGTTGAAAGAAGCGCAAAAACTTGGTTTTTCCACTGCAATTATGCCAAAGGGTGATAAAGCGCCCTCAACGGCGGGCCTCACGGCCAAACGCTATGACGACCTAACTGCCTTTGTGGGCGATATTTTCGGCGCGGGTTAAAGCCACGCTGGGTAAGCAAAGAACGAAAAGAGAGTGATCATGGAAGGTTTTACTATCGTAGACGGCGTCGTGGCCTTGATCATTGTTGTCTCGGCCCTGCTCGCCTACTCGCGCGGGCTTGTGCGCGAAGGCCTTGCCATTGCAGGCTGGATACTCGCCGCGGTTCTCGCCTTTATCTTCGCCCCGCAGGTGCAGCCACTGGTAAAAGAAGTGCCTGTTGTCGGTGAACTCATTTCTGACAGCTGCGAGCTCTCGATGATCGCAGGCGCCGCCGCGATTTTCACTGTCGTGCTCGTCATAGCCGCGCTCTTTACGCCTTTGTTTTCCTCACTCATCCAGCGCTCAGCCCTTGGCGGGCTGGACCAAGGGCTTGGCTTTCTCTTCGGCGTGGCCCGTGGCATCCTGCTCATAGCAATCGCATTTTTCGTCTACGAAACTGTGGTCACAAGCCAAGACATCGCTGCAATTGACGACAGCCGTTCCGCGCGCGTTTTTGGCAAGATGACAGGCACCATTGAGGAGCGCGATCCAGAGCAGGCGCTTGGCTGGATCACGCTCCAATATGAAGAGCTTGTTTCAAGCTGCGGCGAATAAAACAGTCGAAGTCACGAAACTGTCGTATCCTTGGGTGACATAGGCGCACGCGCGCCTTATGTAGGGGGCAAATCTGACCTCAGGATTCGGAGCTGCTTGCCGTGCCTAACTCATCATCATCGCTGTCTTCTGCAAAACCGTTTTTCGCGCATCCCTTCGATGACGATAAACTCAAGGAAGAATGCGGGGTGTTCGGTGTAACCGGCGTGACCGACGCAGCAAACTTTGTGGCCCTCGGCCTTCATGCCCTTCAGCACCGTGGCCAAGAAGCTGGCGGGATCGTTTCATACCATCCTGATCACGACTTCAACTCCGTGCGCCGTTTTGGGTATGTGCGCGATAATTTCACCAAACAATCCCTGATGGAAACACTGCCCGGCTCGCTCTCAATCGGCCATGTGCGCTATTCCACAGCAGGTTCCAAAGCCGCTGCCATCCGCGATGTGCAGCCCTTCTTTGGCGAGTTTTCCATGGGTGGCGCCGCGATTGCGCACAACGGCAACATCACAAACGCCGACGCTCTGCGCCGTGAGCTGATCGAACGCGGCAGCATCTTCCAGTCAAGCTCAGACTCAGAGTGCATTATTCATCTCATGGCCCGCAGCTTGCAGCGCAACATCCCCGAGCGGATGGAAGACGCGCTGCGCCGCGTCGAAGGCGCATTTTCCATCGTCGCCATGACCCGCACCAAGCTCATCGGCGTACGCGATCCGCTCGGTGTTCGCCCACTCGTCCTTGGCCAAATCGGCGAGGGCTGGGTTCTCAGCTCAGAAACCTGTGCTCTTGATATCATTGGCGCAACCTATGTGCGTGAAATCGAACCAGGCGAAATGGTCGTCATCACAGGCGAAAAAGTCGAGAGCAGCTTCCCGTTCCGCCGGCAAAAGCCACGGTTCTGTATCTTTGAGCATGTTTACTTCTCACGCCCTGACAGCATCATTGGTGGCCGCTCGGTCTATGAAACGCGCCGCCAAATCGGTGTAGAGCTGGCCCGCGAAGCCCCCGTCGAGGCCGATCTTGTCTGCCCTGTCCCGGATTCTGGGACACCTGCGGCCATCGGCTTTTCTCAAGAGAGCGGCATTCCCTACGCGATGGGCATCATCCGCAATCAATACATGGGCCGGACCTTTATCGAACCTACGGAAAGCATCCGCAATATGGGTGTGCGCCTCAAGCTCAACGTCAACCGCGCGCTCATTCAGGGCAAACGCGTGATCCTTGTCGATGACAGCGTTGTGCGCGGGACGACCAGCCGAAAGATCAAGGAGATGATCCTCGATGCCGGCGCCGCCGAGGTCCACTTCCGCATCGCATCCCCCCCGACAGCATGGCCCTGTTTTTACGGCGTTGACACACCACAACGCGAAAAGCTTCTCGCCGCAACAATGTCCGAGGAAGAAATGCGCGAGCATCTCGCTGTGGACAGCCTCAAATTTATCTCTCTAGACGGGCTTTACCGCGCCGTTGGCGAGGCCGAAGGCCGCAACAAGAGTTGTCCACAATATTGCGACGCCTGCTTCTCTGGTGAGTACCCTGTCGTGCCTGCAGACATGGTCTCAAAAGGCTTTGAGATGAAGGCCGCTGAGTAAAAATATCACTAAGAACGCCACGAAAGTTACTGATATGACAGATAAAATCGCCCTTATTACCGGCGCGTCTCGCGGGCTTGGAGCAGCCCTTGCCGAAGCCCTTTGCGAAACTCATCATATCGTCGCTGTCGGGCGCACAACAGGCGCTCTGGAAGAACTTGATGACCGCATCAAGGCCAAGGGCGGGCAAGCAACACTTGCGCCCATGGACATCACCAACACCGAGGCCATGGCGCAGCTCTGCCGCTCGATTTATGACCGCTGGGGCAGCGTGGATATCTGGGCACATACTGCAGCCCACACCGCCCCCCTTTCACCAGCCGATCACATGGACATGAAGGGCTGGGAAAAATCAATCAGCATCAACCTCACAGCGGCTGGGTTGTTGATCGGGTATGTTTCCCCCCTGCTCACACCAGACAGCAACGCGCTCTTCTTTGAAGACACACACGGCGGAGAGAAGTTTTTTGGCGCCTATGGCACAACCAAAACCGCTCAAATCGCGCTCGCCCGCAGCTGGCAGGCCGAGACCGTCAAAACAGGCCCCAAGGTTCACATCCTGAAGCCCAAGCCGCTGGCAACGGCCCTGCGTGCCCGCTTCTTCCCGGGCGAAGACCGCGCCCCCCTTGCGCCGCCTGCCACTGAGGCCGCACGCCTCCTTGCCGAATTGCGCAGCTAACCCCACACTTTTTCTTTCTAGAAATATCCTTGGGGGAGTTGCGGGGGGATTGATCCCCCTCAACAAGTCGGATTGCCCGCAGCGCAATTCGAAGGCTTTAAAAACTGTCGCATAAACGACTCTATTGCAAACCCCGCGCCAACGCCGCCTTGCTCTGTACGCGCCCCTCCTTTATTCAAAGAAAAAACAGTCAGGCGGCCCTATGCGTATTCTTCTCACCAATGACGACGGCATCAATGCCCCCGGCCTGAAATCGCTCGAAAAAATAGCGTGGGATCTGGCTGGCGCGAAGGGCGAAGTCTGGGTTGTCGCCCCTGCATTTGAGCAGTCAGGCGTTGGCCATTGCATCAGTTATACGCATCCGATGATGGTGCAGAAGATGGGCAAGCAGCGCTACGCTGCCGAAGGCTCTCCTGCCGATTGCGTTCTCGCAGCGCTGCATGACATCCTGCCCGAGCGGCCCGACCTTGTGCTGTCTGGCGTCAACCGCGGCAACAACTCTGCCGAAAATGCGCTCTATTCAGGCACACTTGGCGGCGCAATGGAAGCCGCGCTACAAGGCCTGCCTGCCGTAGCCCTGTCACAATACCTTGGGCCAGAGAACGTTGACATCGACAATCCGTTTGAAGCCGCTGAGGTCCATGGCGCAGCGCTTCTGCGCAAAATCCTCACAGCCGCGCCCAAAACAGAACAGGACTACCGCCTGTTTTACAACGTCAATTTCCCGCCCGTTCCCGCTGCTGGGGTCAAGGGCAGCCGCGTCGCCGTTCAAGGATTCCGCCAAGGTGTCACGTTCGGTGTAGAGCCGCACTTGTCACCGTCTGGCCGCCGCTTCCTCTGGATCAAAGGCCACGACCAGCGCGTGCCCTCCACGCCTGGCTCGGATGCGGACGTCAATCTAGACGGCTATATCTCCATCACGCCCATGCGTGCCGATCTGACGGCTCATGACATGCTGAGCCAGTTTGAAAGCCTCAACACATGACCGATCCCGCGCTGGACCTTCAAGAACAGAAAATGCAGTTCATCTACGCGCTGCGCTCCAAAGGGGTGATTGATCAGCGCGTGCTTGCCGCTATGGAGCGGATGGATCGCGGCCACTTCGTGCGCGGCACGTTTGAAGAGCGCGCCTACGAGGACACGCCCCTGCCCATCGCTTGTGGCCAGACCATTTCCCAGCCTTCGGTTGTGGGCCTGATGACTCAGGCGCTTGAGGTCGGCCCGCGCGACAAGGTGCTCGAGGTCGGCACCGGCTCAGGCTATCAAGCCGCAATCCTCAGCCTCTTGGCCCGCCGCGTCTATACGATCGAGCGCCACAGACGCCTCGTGCGCGAAACCCAAGCGCTGTTCCAGCGCCTTGATCTGACCAATGTGACAGCCATGGCGGGCGACGGTAGCTTCGGGCTGCCGGATCAAGCCCCCTTTGATCGCATAATCGTGACGGCCGCTGCAGAAGACCCTCCCGGCCCACTCTTGGCTCAGCTCAAAATTGGCGGTATCATGATCGTACCCGTCGGGCAGTCTGATGCGGTGCAAAGCCTGATCAAAGTCACACGGAACGACGACGGGTTTGATTATGAAGAACTGCGCCCTGTGCGCTTTGTGCCCCTGCTGGAGGGGCTCGGAAAAGAAGCCTGAGGTCTTCGCCCCAAGGGGCAGGCCGTGCAAGTAACAAAAGCTCTGGACACAAAGAGCAGGTGTGAGGATATCGAGATGACCAAAGGGTTCGCAATCAAATTTCTGGCCGCAAGCACAGCGCTTGCCTTGCTCGCAGGCTGCGATCGCCCACTGGACTTCGATCTGCGCGGCAAGCTTGGTTCAGGCGCTGATACCTCAGACGCCGCGCGCAGCGCCACGGCCGAGCGCCCTCGCCCCGATGACCGCGGGATCATCTCCTACCCCAATTACCAAGTGGCTGTGGCCCAACGAGGCGACACGCTCGCCACCCTCGCCAACCGCATCGGCGCAGACCCTGTCGCACTCGCCCGCTACAATGGTATCCAAACAGGCGATACCCTGCGTCCCGGCGAAATCATCGCCCTGCCAAGCCGCGTCGCTGAGCCCTCGCCAGCCACAGGCGCACTCACCACGGGGCCGATCCAAGCCCCCACAGTCGATATCACAGAGCTGGCAGAAGGCGCGATAGAGCGTGCCGAGCCCGCAAACGTGAGCCCTGCCCCACAGCCCGTCGCCACGGCCCAGCAAGGGATCGAGCCGATCCGACACAAGGTCGTGCGCGGCGAAACCGCCTATACTGTGGCGCGCCTTTACAACACATCTGTTCGCTCGCTCGCAGACTGGAACGGCCTCGACAGCTCCTTCTCCATCCGCGAGGGCCAATTCCTCCTGATTCCGACACCGCTCGCAGAAAAGCCCGTACTGGCCAAGCCCGCAGACCAAAAACTGGCGGAGGTACCCAAGCCCGGCGTCGGCTCGCCCACGCCTGTGCCCCCAAGCGCAGTCACGCCTTTGCCCAAAGACGAACCCACTGTCGCCGCAGCCCCCGCGTCTGCGCCCACGCCCGACCTTGGCAAAACCCAGACCGCTGCCGTCAGCAATGGCAAGTTCGCCTACCCTGTGCGTGGTAAAATCATCCGTGAATACGCCAAAGGCAAAAATGACGGCATCGACATCGCCGCGCCTTCAGGCACACCCATCGGAGCCGCTGGCGCAGGCACCATCGCTGCAATCACTTCGGATGCAGACCAAGTGCCGATCATCGTGGTGAAGCACCCTGACAACCTTCTCACAGTCTATGCCAATGTCGGCAATATCACTGTGAAAAAAGGGGATAGCGTGAGCCGTGGCCAGAAGCTAGCCACCGTGCGTTCAGGCGAGTCGTCCTATCTACACTTTGAGGTGCGCAAAGGCTTTGAGAGCGTCGATCCGCTGCCTTATCTGCAGTAATATCAAATCTTGCTCCGCAAAATCCGCCCCGTTGAGGGGGACAGAAAAAAGGGTAGGCTTACGCCAGAGCCACGCCCTTACGCCCTGCCAGATCAGTAACGTATTGCCAAGCCACACGGCCTGAGCGCGCGCCGCGCGTGGCTTGCCACTCAATCGCTTCGGCGCGCAATTCGGCCTCGTCATAGGCAATCCCAAAGTGGGCACAATAGCCATGAATCATCGCAAGGTATTCGTCTTGCGTACAGGGATGAAACCCAAGCCAGAGACCAAACCGATCGCTCAGTGAGACTTTCTCTTCCACTGCCTCGCCCGGATTGATCGCGCTGGACCGTTCGTTTTCAATCATATCACGCGGCATCAGATGGCGACGGTTTGATGTCGCATAGAAAATCACATTCTCGGGACGACCCTCGATCCCACCATCCAAAACAGCCTTGAGTGACTTGTAGTGTTCATCATCATGGCTAAACGAAAGATCGTCGCAAAAGAGCACAAACCGTGCCTCGCTGCTGCGCAGCTGCCCCAAAAGCCGCGTCACGCTGGGCAGGTCTTCGCGCTGCAACTCGACAATCTTGAGCGGCAAACCTTCTGTCAAAATCTGCGCATGGATGGCCTTGACCAAAGAGCTTTTGCCCATTCCACGCGCGCCCCAAAGGAGAGCGTTGTTGGCGGGCAGGCCCTTGGCAAACTGACGCGTGTTTACAAGCAACGTGTTGCGCGAGCGCTCAACTCCGATCAGCAGCGAGAGATCAACACGGCTCACCTTGGGCACAGGCGCGAGGCGATCGGGCTCTACATGCCAAACGAAAGCGTCCGCCGCGTCAAAATCAGGCGCGGCTTCTGGCGACGGGCTCATCCGCTCAAGTGCGGCCGCTATGCGGGCAAGCTCATCGCTCATCAGCTTTTGTCTGCCTTGTCGTCCGCCTCTTCTTCTGCGGCCAAGTCTTCGTCAAACTCGCGCATCAGCGGGTCGTCAAACTCTTCCTCGTCGTCAAAATAGCCCTCTTCGCGCAGCTTGTCGTCGCGCTTTTTCTCAACACGGCCCACAAGCAGGATCGAGATTTCGTAAAGGCCATAGACCACGGTAAACAGAATAAGCTGGGTCACAACATCAGGCGGCGTCACCAGAGCGGCCAGCAGCAGAATACCCACCATCGCATATTTGCGCACAGCCCCAAGGCCCTCAGCACTCACAAGCCCCGCTTTGCCCATAAGTGTCAAAAGCACAGGCAGCTGGAAGCACATCCCAAAGGCAATGATGAATTTCAGTGTGATATCAAGGCTTTCGTTGACCTTACCAAAGAAGGTAATTTTCACACCTTCACTTGTTTCAGGTACAACAGCCGTCGCTTCCGGCAAATTTTCAACAGTGCGGGACAGCAAGTTGGCAAAAATCGAGCTCACATCGGCAAAGCCAAGAAAGAACTGCATCGCCAGCGGCGTCACAACAAACTGTGCAAAGGATGCACCAAGCATGAACATCAAAGGCGAAGCGATGATGAACGGAAGGAAGGCGCCCTGCTCGTTCTTGTACAAGCCAGGTGCCACAAAGCGCCACATCTGAAACGCGATCACAGGAAAGGCGAGCGCAAAGCCGAACACCATAGAAATACGAAACAGCGTGAAAAGGTATTCTTGCGGAGAAGTGTACTGCAGTGTTGGCGAGGGGTCGCCCAGATTGCGCAGCGTCTCTTCAATCGGAGTGAGCAAGAACTGCAGGATCGGCTCAGCCACCATAAAGGCCAGAACAATCCCAACAATAAATGCCAGAACGGAGCGGATGAGCCGCGTTCGCAGCTCGGCCAGATGCTCGATCAGCGGCGCGCTGGAGGCGTCCATTTCATCGGGCGTATCGGACTGGCTCATGCTTTATCTCCAGCAGGCTTCGCTTTGGCTTTGGCCTTTACAGCGGGCTTTTTTGCGGCCGTCTTCGCAGCAGACTTGGCCGCTGGTTTCGCTGCCGTCTTGGGAGCCGCTTTCGAGGCAGGTGTCTTGGCAGCAGCTGTTTTTGCAGCCGGCTTTTTAGCAGCAGCCGTCTTGGCTGCGGGCTTCTTTGCTGTCGTTGTCTTTTTGGGCGCCGCTTTCTGAGCAGGAGCCGCTTTAGCACTCTCAGCGGCTTGGCGCGCAGCATGAGCCTCGCGCACCTGCTTGGCTGTCTCGGCGGCTGAGGCGTTGGCCTCTTCAACCATGCGGTCCCGTTCGGCTTGGCGCTTGGCCGCAAGCTTGCCAGTCTCGCTCTCAGGGTCCCACTTAGCGGCATCTTTCACCGCATCCTTGATCCCGTCGAGGCCCATCTTCTTGGGGTCAGCAATATCGCGCAGGCTCTTGGCCGTGTCGCGCATACCGCTTTCGTCGGCAGCATTGTTCATCGCGGTGGAAAACTCACGCGCCATGCCCTTCATCTTACCGACGAACTCCCCCGCTTTGCGAAAGAGAACAGGCAAGTCTTTGGGTCCAACGACGATCAGTGCGACGATGCCAACGACCAGAAGCTCGGTCCAGCCAAGATCAAACATAAAGCGTTACGCCTTGTCTTTTTCTTCAGCAGGCGTGACGTCCTTGGCCTCTTCAGCCATTTGGTCTTCAAGCTCTTCTGTGCCGTCTTTGACGCCTTTTTTGAAGGCTGTAATGCCTTTGCCCACTTCGCCCATGAGCGAAGAAATCTTACCGCGCCCGAACAGCACGAGTACCACAACGGCGATGAGAAGTAGGCCCGGCAGGCCGATATTGTTGAGCATGTCTTTCTCCCTTGGTCGGCGCGCGCTTTGGCACGTCACCGTAACTTTGCTCACCTTATCTAAGCCCTGTGTGGCAAAGAGAAAAGACGCAATAGAGCTTCAAGGGCTGAAAAATGCCATCGTTAGCGCTGACACGCACCGCCATCGCGCTTGCGAGGGCCTAAAAAAGGGGCTAGCCATTGCCCCATGACACAAACAGCTTCACCCGTTAACGAACCAGAGAACCACGCCCGCGCAAAGCGCAACGTGTGGATTCTGGTCTTTGCCCAAGCATTGCTTGGATCGCAAATGCCAATGATTTTCACAATTGGCGGCCTCGCAGGGCAGATGCTGACAACGAATCTATGCTTTGCCACCCTGCCAATCTCGATGATCGTCCTTGGCTCGATGATTGCAGCCACGCCCCTGAGCTGGTTTATGCAGGCCTACGGACGGCGCGCGGGCTTCCTGCTCGGTGCGGCAGCCGGCGCCACGGGCGCGGCAATCTGTGCCTACGGCCTCTATAACGCCTCTTTTGCGATTTATCTTTTCGGTAGCCTGATCACAGGCATCTATATGTCTGCTCAAGGGTTTTACCGCTTTGCCGCCGCCGATACCGCATCAGACACGTTTCGCCCCAAAGCAATCTCCTATGTCATGGCGGGCGGCCTGCTCGCGGCGATCATCGGCCCGCAGCTTGGCAATTATTCTTCCATGGCCTTTGGCGCGATCCCCTTCATGGGAACCTATCTGACCGTGATGGCCCTCAATATCGTCGGGTCGATTCTGTTCTTGTTCCTTGATATTCCAAAGCCCCCCGTCCCGGCCCATGACGCGCCGCGCGGACGCTCTCGGCTGGACTTGCTCAAAACACCTGTGGTCGCGGTCGCGATCATCTCGGCCATGGTCTCCTACGCGTTGATGAACCTTGTCATGACCTCAACACCTCTGGCCGTCGTCGGCTGTGGTGTTGGCGGCGAAACAGAGATCCCCGCTTGGATTGAAGGCGTTGTGCCCGCAGGAACCATGCGTGATCAGTTCCAGTTTATCGCAGGCTATGTTGTCACAGCCCATGTTCTGGCGATGTATGTACCGAGCTTCTTCACTGGTCACCTGATCGCACGCCATGGCGCGGAAAAGATCGTGGCACTTGGCCTGCTGATCCTCGCAGGTGCTGGCGCTGTGGCGCTTATGGGCGTTGATCTGGAACATTTCTTTGTGGCGCTCATCCTCTTGGGCGTCGGCTGGAACTTCGGTTTCATTGGCGCAACCACCATGCTGGCAGGCAGCCACGCGCCTCACGAAAGAGGACGCGTCCAAGGCATGAACGATCTGATCGTTTTTGGCGGGGTGTTTATGGCATCGCTGGCCTCGGGCGGGCTGATGAACTGCTCTGGCACATCGGCGCAAGCAGGTTGGGTCTCAGTCAATCTGGCGATGGCACCATTCTTGATGCTGGCAGGCGGTGCGCTGATCTGGCTGGTGTTGCGGCCGAAAGATTAGGTCTCGAATTTTTGCTTCGCGAAAATTCGACCAATTGGGGGCTTCGCCCCCGAACACAGTTGTAAATGGGGGCTTTGCCCCCAGACGCAGTTGTAAATGGGGGCTTTGCCCCCAAACGCAGTTGTAAATGGGGGCTTTGCCCCCAAACCCCCAGGATATTTTCAGAAAGAAAAAGGCCTACCAGCGGTTTGTGAACGCAAGCCGTGCGAGGCGGAGTTGAGCGCGGAACGGGGCCAGCTCAAGCGTTCCGTTCAGCACGCGCTGTGGTTCGTTGAGGGCCAGTTTGAGCAGAGGCTCTGACTGCCAGCCGGCCAGAAGAGCGCGGCGCGCCAGCTTGGGCAGAGGCTGCTTGCGGGCGGTTTTGAGTTTTGCGAGCCCTTCAGAGGCGAGACGGACAATGGCGCCTTCCGAGGTCTCAGGCAGCGGGTGACGGTTTTGCCCAATCAGGGCTGGCACAGCCGTCAGCCACCCCGCCAGCGCCACAGCTTTGAGGCCTTCATCAAGCTTTGGCGTGGTTTCTGTCCCCGCCAGCCCAAGGGCTGCGCGCATCAAAGCGCCTGTGGTGTTACTCAGATGGGTCCAAAGCGCCGCCTCATCTGCGAAAGCATCCGGGTAGATATCCCACCGCCGCGCCTCGACAAGGCTTTGAAGCGCAAGCGCCTGCTCGGGCGTCAGGTATTCTGAGAGCGGCGTCACAACCTCGTGGCGGCGCACAGCCCCGCCTGCGGCGATCTCGCCCAAGGCGTCATGCCACCATTGCAGGCGCATCTCCGCAATCATCGCCTCAGCCGTCACCCATGGTGCGCGCGCCACTTCGACATTGAAGGCATAGAGCACCAAGAGCTTTTCGCGCAGACCAAGCGGCGCAGCCATCGCAGCACGGAAGCGTGCGGGATCACCCTTGTGAACAATGCTGGCGCAGGCGGCAATATGATCTGTCTCTTGCGTGCTCATGTGCTCTGCAACAGCTTCCAGTTGATCGCATCGAGAAGCGCATCAAAGCTCGCATCGACAATATTGGCCGAAACGCCCACCGTGCTCCAGCGCCGCCCCTCTGCGTCTTCACTGTCGATAATCACGCGCGTCACGGCCTCCGTACCGCCTTGGGTGATGCGCACCTTAAAGTCGACAAGCCGCATATCAGCGATCACTTCACCGTAACGGCCCAAGTCCTTCGCCAGCGCTTTGGCGAGCGCATTGACTGGCCCACGGTCAGAGCCTGTTTCATCCATGCTTTCGCTCACTGAAAGGCGCTTTTCGCCATCAACCTTGAGCACAACAACCGCCTCTGAAAGCGAGACTGTCTGGTTGTACTTGTTCTTGCGCCGCTCGATGCTCACGCGGTAGCGCTTCACTTCAAAGAACTCGGGCATTTGCCCCAGCGCGCGCCGCGCCAAAAGCTCAAAACTCGCCTGAGCGCTGTCATAGGTATAGCCCTCAGCTTCTCGCGCCTTGATCTGATCAAGGATCAGCCCCAGCGCTGGATCGTCTTTTTTGACTTTGATACCAGCATCTTCCAGACGCTTTCTCAAGTTGCTTTGGCCCGCCTGATTGGACATCGGAATGATGCGCGCGTTGCCTACACTCTCAGGCACAATGTGCTCATAGGTGCTCGGATCTTTCAAAATGGCGCTGGCATGCAGCCCCGCTTTATGGGCAAAAGCGCTCGCCCCGACATAGGCCGCTTGGCGCATCGGGACACGGTTCAGAATATCGTCAAGCTTACGGCTCACTGTGGTCAGCCTCGCCAGCGTCTCAAGGCTCACACCTGTCTCAAACTGGCTCGCATAAGGCTCCTTGAGCAAGAGCGTCGGAATGAGCGTGGTGAGGTTCGCATTGCCACAGCGCTCGCCGAGGCCGTTGAGTGTCCCCTGCACCTGCCGCGCACCCGCGTCGATCGCGGCCAAAGAGCAGGCCACCGCATTTTCTGTATCGTTGTGGGTGTGAATACCGATCCTGTCGCCCGCGATCCCCGCATCAATTACCGCCTTGGTGATCTGATAGACCTCATGGGGCAGCGTGCCGCCGTTGGTGTCACAAAGCACCCCCCAGCGTGCGCCAGCGTCATGTGCGGCCTTCAGGCAGGTGAGCGCATAGGCAGGATTGGCCTTATAGCCGTCAAAGAAGTGTTCGGCATCAAACAAGGCCTCACGGCCTTGGGCCACAACATAAGCAATAGAGGCACGGATGTTCTCGACATTCTCCTCAAGGCCAATGCCAAGAGCCGTCTCCACATGAAAGTCATGGGTCTTGCCCACAAGGCAAACATGCTTTGTGCCCGCGTTCATGACCTCAGCGAGCACATCGTCGTTCTCGGCAGAGCGCCCTGCCCGCTTGGTCATGCCAAAGGCGGTGAAGCGCGCCCGCGTCTTGGGCGCTTCGTTGAAGAAGTCACTGTCCGTCGGGTTTGCCCCGGGCCAGCCACCTTCAATATAATCCACCCCCAGCTCATCCAGCATCGCAGCTATGCGGTGCTTCTCGGGCGTGGAGAATTGCACGCCTTGGGTCTGCTGGCCGTCACGCAGCGTTGTGTCGTAGATGTAGAGGCGCTCAGTCATGAGGTGCTCCCGTCTGGGCGGCATGGGGTGTATGGCACTCTCATGTCAGCTCCTCCAGTTTGGACAGATCAAACCCAGCGCTTGGAACAAGCTCAACACCTTCTTTGCTCATCCGCACTTCAAGGCCAGCTTCAACGAAAGCAGCCTTCAAGCGATCGACATCAGAGAAGTCTTTGGTTTGCATAGCAGTTTGGCGTGCCTCAAAAAGCATGGCCTCATAGGCTGACATGTCCTGTCCCTTCGCCCAAGCGCCCATATCGTCGTTCAAAAGCCCAATCATCTCTGCAGACGCCTTGAGTGCGCCCACCTCTCCTGCTGTGGCCAGCCTGTGCAGCTCGGCAATTGCGCCAGCGGTATTTAGATCATCAGCCAACGAAGCCAGCAAAGCGTTAGATACATCGCCTGTTTCCACGCCCTGTATCATCCCGCGCCACTTGCGCAAAGTCGCCTCGGCCTCTTCCCGCTTCTTCTCCGTCCAGTCCATCGGCTTACGATAATGCGTGGAGAGAAACACAAACCTGATCACTTCCCCCGGAACACCCTGCGCAAGCAAGTCCCGCACGGTAAAGAAGTTCCCCAAGCTCTTGGACATCTTCTTGCCCTCGACCTGCAACATCTCGTTGTGCATCCAGACTTTCGCCATCTCGCTGGTGTCATTGGCACAGCAGCTCTGGGCAATCTCGTCTTCGTGGTGCGGAAACTGCAAGTCCAGCCCGCCGCCGTGGATATCAAACGTATCGCCGAGCAGTGCCTTGGCCATCGCGGAGCATTCAATATGCCAGCCTGGACGCCCACGGCCCCAAGGCGACTCCCACCCAGGTTGATCCTCGCTTGAAGGCTTCCACAGAACGAAGTCCATCGGGTCTTCCTTGTAAGGTGCCACTTCCACACGCGCCCCCGCGATCATATCGTCCACATCCCGCCCCGACAGAGCGCCATAGTTCTCATAAGAGCGCACCCGAAACAGCGCATGGCCCTCGGCGGCATAGGCATGGCCCTTTTCAATCAGCGCCTCGATCATCGCGATCATCTCGGCAATATACCCCGTCGCGCGGGGCATGGCATTTGGCTCCAGCGCGCCGACAGCGGCCATATCTTCAAGATACCAGCCAATCGTCTCTTCGGTGATCTCGCCAATCGTGCGGCCTGTATCTGCGGCCTTCGCGTTGATCTTGTCGTCCACATCCGTGAAATTGCGCACATAGGTCACGTGCTCGGCCCCATAGACATGGCGCAGAAGCCGATAAAGCATATCAAACACAATCACAGGACGCGCATTGCCGATATGGGCACGGTCATAGACTGTTGGCCCACAGACATACATGCGCACATCCTCCGCGCGGATCGGCTCAAAAGCCTCCTTCTTGCGCGACTTCGTGTTGTATAGCTTGATCTCGGTCATGGTCGGCCCTCATACGCGCAAATGCGCTCTTCTGGCGGGCTTAACAACTTACACAATGAGATGGAATAAGAAGAACGGCCCGCCTGATCTCTCAGCAGGTAATGATGCAACAAATAATGCAAATCTCTCTTCTCATGAGGAAAGCGATAGCCGATCAAAGCCCCCCTGCCAAGAAAAACCGCCACCCCGAGTTGACATTGCGCCTTGAAGCAAGGCCCATGGGCCCACTTGAGACTCACCCAAACTGCTGCGAGGCCCCCATGCGCTTGTCCAACACCATCACAACCATCACAGGCGGCGGCTCAGACGGCTGGGACCTCTTCATCAAAGCCCGCAAGATGATCTCTGAGGGCCATGATATCACCGAGCTGACCATTGGCGAGCATGACATCAAGACAGACACACGCATCCTTGAGGCGATGCACACCGCCGCATTGGGCGGTGCCACAGGCTATGCCATGGTTCCGGGCATTGATGATCTGCGCAACACCGTGGCCACGCGGCTCGCTGCGCGCACAGGCGTCCCGACAACCCTCGACAATGTGCTGATCACAGCGGGCGGGCAAGCCGCGCTCTTCGCCGCCTTCCGTGCAGCTCTCGATGAAGGCGACACAGCGCTCTACATCAACCCCTATTATGCCACCTACCCAGGCACGATCCGCTCCGTCGGCGGTGTGCCAAAGGCGGTCACAGCCGAAGCAGACAACGGCTTCCTACCCACGTTCGAAGCGCTCGATGCTGCCGCCGCAGGTGCCAAAGCCCTGCTCATCAATTCGCCCAACAACCCCACAGGCGCAGTCTATGGGCGTGACACGCTTGAAGCCATCGCCGCCGTAGCCATTAAGCACGACCTCATCGTAATTTCCGACGAAGTCTATGACACGCAGGTCTGGGAGGGCGAGCATATCTCGATCCGCTCCCTTGAGGGCATGAACGAGCGCACCTTTGTGGTCGGTTCCATGTCCAAAAGCCACGCTATGACTGGCTCCCGTGTTGGTTGGCTCGTCGGGCCAGACGAGGCCATGAGCCATGTGCTCAACCTTTTGACAAATACAAACTACGGCGTCGCAGGCTTCACACAGCGTGCCGCTCTCTTCGCACTCGGCCTCGGCGAGGCCTTTGAAGACGAGATCGGCGCCCCCTTCCAACGCCGCCGCGCCCTTGCGCAAAAGGCGCTTGAGGGCCAGAATGCGATCCGCCTCTCCCAACCCTCGGGTGCGATGTATCTCATGCTCGATATTCGCGCGACGGGCCTTTCAGGCGATGACTTCGCAGACAAGCTTTTGATGGAGCGTCACATCGCAGTGATGCCAGGTGAAAGCTTTGGGGACGCCGCCGCAGGCCATGTACGTATCGCCATGACAATCCCCGATGCGCCCTTTGAAGCAGCGATCAAAGAGATCGCTGCGTTTGCGGCGAACCTCGCTTAAGACCCACGTTCCAAAAACGACAGAATGTCGCACTCAAGACAGAATCGCGCCTTCTAAAACCTCCTAATCAGAGCATAGTCTTTGAGAGGCGCGCCATGCAGGCTCCGTTTTGCACAATCACACTTGTTATCCGCACCATTGGTGCGGAGCGTGGTCGCGCGGCCCGTGGCGGTCCGTTCCGCGTTTGATTTCATCATCAAACACGTAACACCGCCCAAAAGGACCGCATTCATGACCGACCAAACACCCATCAAAACATCCGCACGTTCTGGAGGCCGCAATGCCCGTCGCGCGGCCCGCGCAGCACCCCTCGATGCCGCCACCCGCCCGATCCGCGCAGGCATGGAAGGCGGGCGCTACAAGCCCCTGACGGATGCCGATGTGCTCAAAATCCACGAGGCCGCTCTCGAAGCGCTCGAAACAATCGGCCTCTGCGATGCGCCGCCCTCTGGTGTCGAAATTCTGACAGGCGCAGGCGCAATCCTCGGCGACGACGGGCGCATCCGCTTCCCCCGCGCGCTGGTGGAAGACATGCTCGCCAAAGCCGCGACCTCCATCACACTCTTTGGCCGCGAGCCAGCCCATGACCTGCTGCTTGAGGGGGCCCGCGTCCACTACGGCACGGCAGGCGCTGCGGTGAATATGGTCGAACCTGACGGGCGCACTTACCGCCACAGCACCGTGCAAGATCTGCATGACGCGGCCCGTATCGCCCATGAACTCGACAATGTGCATTTCATCCAGCGTCCGATGGTATGCCGCGACATCACCGACAACCGTGAGATGGATCTGAACACCATCTACGCTTGCTGCGCTGGCTCGACAAAACACATCGGAACCTCCTTCACAGAGCCGTCCTTTGTCCCCGATGCACTAGAAATGCTGCACATGATCGCAGGCGGCGAAAGCAACTGGCGCGCGCGCCCCTTCCTGAGCAATTCGAACTGCTTCGTTGTCCCGCCCATGAAATTCGCAACCGAAGCCTGTGAGGTCATGGAAGCCTGCATCCGCGGCGGCATGCCCGTGCTTCTTCTGTCTGCGGGTATGGCGGGCGCGACAGCGCCAAGCACCATCGCTGGCGCGATTGTTCAAGCCACAGCCGAGTGCCTCGCTGGCATCGTCTACGTCAACGCCATCGCCCCCGGCCATCCAGCCATTTTCGGCACATGGCCCTTCGGTCTTGATCTGCGCACAGGCGCTATGACCGTCGGATCAGGCGAACAGGCGCTTTTGTCTGCAGGCTGCGCCCAGATGCACAAGTTCTACGGCCTCCCCGGCGGGGCTGCTGGCGGCGCCTCAGATAGCAAACTCCCTGATATGCAAGCCGGCTGGGAGCAAATGTGTTCCAACGTCATGACAGGTCTGGCAGGCTGCAATATGGTCTATGAGGCCGCAGGCATGCACGCCTCCCTCCTTGGCTTCTGCCACGAAAGCCTCATCCTCGCGGATGATCTTATCGGTCAAGCCCAGCGCTGCGTGCGCGGTATCGAGGTCGATGACGCCACTCTCGCCCTCGATCAAATGCGCGAAGTCTGTCTCGGTGGCCCGGGCCACTACCTCGGCACAGACGGCACGCTCTCGCGGATGCAAACTGACCATGTTTACCCTACTTTGGGCGACAGAACCTCACCCAAGGAATGGGTTGAAAAGGACAAACCTGATCTGGTTGAAAAAGCCACCGCGCGCAAACACGACATCCTCTCGCGTCGCGCGCCCTCGGCCTTTGACCCAGCCACAGACGCCGCAATCCGCGCCCGATTCAACATCCACTTAACCGTCTAACTCATTCTTTTTGAGATAAATATCCCAGTAGCTGTGAGGGACCAGTCCCCAGCAGCTACTGGGGTGCGATAAAGCGGCGGCGCAAACCTACTCGCCCAGCATCCACCTGCCCTCAGGCCAAAACGCGTGATAGGCGAAAGCAAACATCACATCATGCACAATATCCGCACCAGAGGGGTCGCGCACCCGCACCTGCCCCACATCCCGCCCCGCCGCCAGTGTGGTGCTGTCCAGAGCCGAGGCCTTGCCCCCCATCCACGAGATCACAACCCCAGCCTCGCGTAGCTCTCCAGCCTCCTCCAGTCGCGACATCGGCCAGGCCCGCGCTCCCACGCGCACCACCCGCATCAAGGGATGAATACCGTGAGGCGGGTTCTCCCCCGAATAGAGAAAGGGCCGCGCCGCGCTGTCATAGCCCACATAAGGGTTCTTGCCGTAGTGTCGACGAAAAGTCGGCGTTTTCATGACAAGGCCCTCAGGATTGCGCGCCGCAAAACTCTCCCAGCTTTCCATCCAGCTCGGCAAGCTGGCAAGCTCAACCCCCGTCATCTCGCCAACAATGCCAACGCCTGTCGCCTGCTGCCACCAGCTTTCGCTCTCACGATCATACATAACCATATCAGAAGCACGCAGCTTCCCCGTGACCCCAAGCGTGAGCACTTGCCCCCCAACGCGACGATCAAAGCTCACAGCCGAGTTACAGAGCGGGCAAAACGTCACCGCAACAGGCACGCCGCCCACCTCGTCATTTACAATTTCGTGCCACATGAGATAGCGCAGCGGATAGGCGCGCGCCTCGCCCTGCATCTCCAGCGCGATCACAGCCTCCCGCGCGCCAAGCCCGCTCTTCGCCGCAACAGGTTCAAACTCAGGATCAACGAGCGCAGGGATGCCGTCCCTGCCAGGTCCGCCAGACATAATCTCAACCCAGTTTTCAACGCTCGACACTGAAAAGTCGGTGTTGGGCCACTCGTGCTTCCAAAAGCTCGGGTCCGCCAAAGCAGCCACGCCCCAAAGCGAAAACAAGATACTGTAAAGAGATTTCATAGCAGCCTCCCGCATTTGCAAGAAGCTTGCGCGATGGGGCGGCTTTTGCCTAGCCGCCCCACGCAAAGGTGATCACCGCGTCATATCACTCGGTGACAGTTACGCTCTTCATATAATCAGGCGCACCCAGCACGGCGCCATTGCGCCCTTTGCCAAGCTTGATCTGATCCAGAACATCAAGCCCTTCAGTCACACGGCCCACAACAGTGTATTGCCCGTTGAGCGAAGGATACTCGGTAAACATGATGAAAAACTGGCTGTTGGCCGAGTTCGGATTGGCCGAACGGGCCATTCCGACAATACCACGTTCATAAGGAATATCGGAAAACTCCGCAGGCAGGTCTGGTCGGTCCGAGCCGCCCGTCCCCGCCATGGCCATATTGCCACCTTCCATCTTGCCCATCACGACATCGCCCGTCTGCGCCATGAAGCCCTCAATGACGCGGTGAAAAGCCACCCCGTCATATTGGCCTTCTGCGGCCAGCGCTGCAATCTGCTCGACATGCTTTGGAGCGACATCCTCAAGCAAATCGATCAGAATAACGCCGTTGGCCTCGCCCGCGACCTCAACTTTGAGACCCGTGGCAAAGGCAGGGCTGGCGGCCAAAAACGCGGCCGCCACACTCAGATACCCAAACTTACGCATCGGCAGCCACTTTCACCGAGATCATACGATCTGGGTTCATTGGTGGCTCGCCACGGGCGATCTTGTCGACATGCTCCATGCCGCTCGTGACTTGGCCGTAGACGGTGTATTGACCATTGAGGAAGTCATTGTCTTTGAAGTTAATGAAAAACTGGCTGTTGGCGGAGTTCGGGTTGGCCGAGCGCGCCGCGCCAATGCTGCCGCGTGCATGCGGGATGCGGCCAAATTCGGCTGGCAGGTCAGGCAAATCAGAGCCGCCCGTGCCAGCGCGGCCAGGGTTGTAATCAACTTCCATATTGGCGTGCTGCACATCACCTGTCTGGGCCATAAAGCCGTCAATCACACGGTGAAACGCAACATTGTCGTATTTTCCAGCGCGCGCGAGCTCTTTCATGCGCGCTGTATGCGCAGGAGCGATGTCTGGCATCAGTTCGATGACAACAGTGCCATCCTTGAGTTCGATCAAGATTGTGTTTTCGGGGTCTTTATAGTCGGCCATCGGGCGCTCCTGTCAAAATGATTGGCAGATACCTAAGCTTCAAAGCGCCGCTCGGCAAGCCCGCCCGCACCCAAAGGCGATGCCACGCTTGACGATCGCGCCCAATCGCGCGAAACCCCACTCCAAACACGCATAAGACAAAGCAAGGAGCACGGCATGGGCTGGATGACACTGGATGACTTGGACCTAAAGGGCAAACGCGTGCTCACCCGTGTCGACATCAATGTCCCTGTCCAGAACGGCATCGTCTCAGACGCAACCCGTATCGAGCGCATTGTGCCCACAGTCGAGGCGATCCTTGCCAAAGGCGGAACGCCCTTACTGGTGGCGCATTTTGGCCGCCCCAAAGGCAAATCCGTGCTCGATCTCAGCCTGCGTATTGTCCTGCCCGCACTCGAAAAAGCGCTTGGGCATACCGTGTCTTTTGTTGAGACGCTGGAGGCGGCCGAAAATCTTCCAGAAGAAGCCCGCGCCGCCGAAGTCATCCTGATCGAAAACATCCGCTTCCACGCAGGCGAAGAAGCCAATGACCCCGCCTTTGCGGCGCGCCTCGCGGGCCTGGCAGATGTCTATTGCAATGATGCTTTCTCCGCCGCCCACCGCGCCCATGCCTCGACAGAGGGTGTCGCGCGCCTGCTGCCATCTTGCGCAGGTCGTCTCATGCAAGCCGAGCTCACAGCCCTCGAAAGCGCACTCGCAAAGCCCAAGCGCCCCGTCGGGGCCGTCGTGGGCGGAGCCAAAGTCAGCACCAAGCTCGACCTTCTGTCCAACCTCGTCGAAAAACTTGATGTGCTGATCATTGGCGGTGGCATGGCAAATACCTTCCTCATGGCGGAAGGCGCTGACCTTGGCGCCTCGCTGGTGGAGGCCGACATGCTGCCCACCGCCCGCGAAATCATGGCCAAAGCCAAAACCACTGGTTGCCAAATCATTCTGCCACAAGACGGCGCTGTCGCGCGTGCTTTCAAAGCGGGTGCGCCCTTTGACACGCTCCCCCTTGGTTCGGACACAAAGCTTGAGAGCGACCAGATGGTGCTTGATGCAGGCTCAGCCTCTACAACGGCCATCCTCACTGCTTTTGAAAGCCTCAAAACGCTGATCTGGAACGGCCCTCTGGGCGCATTCGAAATTGCACCTTTTGACACAGCCACCATGGCCGCCGCCCAGAAAGCTGCCGCACTGACCCGCGCAGACGCGCTCGTCACAGTGGCTGGTGGCGGCGATACCGTCGCCGCTCTCAATGCCGCAGGCGTTGCTGATGATTTCAGCTATATCTCTACAGCAGGCGGGGCTTTTCTGGAATGGATGGAAGGCAAAACCCTCCCCGGCGTCGCCGCCCTCGGCGGTTAAACAGACCGTCCCCCCTTTTCTTGCCAGAAATATCCCAAGAAGGGGGGAGACTCGTCCCCCCCTTCGGTCGTCATTTCACAAAGTGAAACTGCGAAACACAATCACCCGCTCACGCCCTCACGCCCGCTGATCACCATCATACTCGCCGTGAGCCGCGCCACTTCCACAGCATCGCCCTCCTCAAGCCCATAGGCCACCGCCTCTGTGAAGCACACCGAACGCCCAGCCTTCACAACACGCCCGTGAAAGCGAAAGCGTTCTGCCTTGGCCACCCGCATGAGCGAGGTCTTCAGCTCGATCGTGAGCACCCCCGCCTCCTCAGGCATCACAGACAGCGCCGCAAACCCAGCCGCTGAATCAAGCACCGTTGTGATCGCCCCCGCGTGCATAAAACCGTGCTGCTGGGTGAAATCCGCGCCAAAAGGCATCTCAAAGACAACATCCCCCGCACCCACCGAGACAATCTCAACCCCAAGACTGCGCATCATCGCCTGGCGCGCAAAGCTCTCACGCACCCTCGCGTCATAGTCACCATAGGTCTGCATCCTGCACTCCTCCCAAATCAGCTGTGGCATTTAGGACTCGCAACCGCATGAAAGCCAACGTAAACCTCGCGTCATATCTTTGCATCTCCCCACCGCCTGTGCAAAAGTGAAGATGGCCCAAAAGAGGCCAAGCAAAAACAAGCGCAAATGCGCAACGAGGCAGACTATGACACCGCGCAAATCGCCCGCCTTCGGGCCGCTTATCTTCTTTGCTGTGGCCTTCAGCCTTACGCTATACTTTACCTTTGCCGCCATTCAAGGCGACTACGGCCTGTTCCGCCGCGCCGAAATCATGGCCGAGCAAAAGACCCTCGCTCGCGAGCTCGCCTCCCTTGAGGCCCGCGTCGCCCGCATGGAAAACCTGACAACCCGTCTGTCAGATGATTACCTCGATCTTGATCTGCTCTCAGAGCGCGCGCGCGACATCCTCGGTTATGTGCGCGCCGACGAAATCGTGATCCGCTAAGCCAGCGCTAATCCCCCCCAGCCAATTCAGCGCTGGACAGCCGCGCCTGCGCCCCTAAAGTCGACACTCGCCCAAAAACCGAGTGCTCATCCATGACATCCCCTCTCAGCCCGTCCCAAAACGCAACAGCGCCCACTGCATCTCTGCGTTTCATCGCCGTGGATGTCGAAACCGCCAATTCCCAGCACGGCAGCATCTGCCAAATCGGCTTGGCCTTGGCCGCTTCAGACGGCACGATCACAACAGAGGGCCTGTTGATCGACCCAGAGCAGCCTTTCAGCAGCTTCAACATCAACCTACACGGGATCGGACCAAAAACAGTACGTGGCGCCGCGACCTTCCCAGAAGCACTTGAGCGCCTGCGCCCCCTCCTTGAGCAAAGCATCCTGATCCAGCACAGCAGCTTTGACAAAAAAGCCTTCGATGCGGCCTGCGCCCGCTACGGTATCGCTCCACTGGCCTCGCAGTGGCTCGACAGCGTCCAGATCGCGCGCAAGGCTTGGCCCGAACTCAAAGGCAACGGCGGCCATGGCCTTGCCAGCCTCAAAAACTATCTTGGCTTGGTCTTTGAGCACCATGATGCAGAAGAAGACGCCCGCGCTGCCGCCGAAGTCACGCTCTTGGCCGAGACAGCCACAGGCTCAGCTTTCACGGAGTTGGCCGCGCCCCAGAAAAAAGCACCCCGCTTTGAAGCCTCGCTCGCCATTGCAGGCAATCCCGACGGTCCCTTTTATGGCGAAGTCGCCTGCTTCTCGGGCACTCTGGCCGTCTCGCGGGTGGAGGCCGCCAAGTCTGCCGCTGGGGTTGGCATCACAGTCAAAACCAGCCTGACCCAAAAAACCACATTGCTCATCGTCGGTGCACAGGCCTTGGAGACAGGCCAGCCACAAAGCACCAAGCACAAACGCGCCGAAGAGATGGCGCGCGCAGGGCATAGCATCAAGATCATCACAGAGCATGAATTTCTCGCCCTGATCCAAACCTGTTGAGGGCATACCACCGCCGGCGCCGCCTTGCTTGCGCCGCCTTATGAACCCTGCGTCAAAATAAATCTCGCCACGCAAGATAATTTCGTGTAATAAATGGTTTAACGCTAAACTATCTGTTTACGAAAGGGGCGCACGCCTATGGCCACCCGCAAAACAAAAGCTAAATCAAACACTTCGGCAGAAGATCTCAAAGCATATTACCGTGATATGCTTCTCATCCGCCGATTCGAGGAAAAGGCAGGCCAGCTCTATGGCATGGGCCTGATCGGCGGCTTCTGCCACCTCTACATCGGTCAAGAGGCCGTTGTGGTCGGGCTCGAAGCCTCTGCTAAAGAGGGCGACAAGCGCCTCACCTCTTACCGTGATCACGGCCATATGCTCGCCTGCGGCATGGATCCAAACGGCGTTATGGCCGAACTGACTGGACGCGAAGGCGGTTATTCCAAAGGTAAAGGCGGGTCCATGCACATGTTCTCCGCCGAGAAGCACTTCTACGGCGGCCACGGCATCGTTGCCGCGCAAGTGCCGCTCGGTGCGGGTCTTGCCTTCTCGGACCAGTACAAAGGCAATGACAATGTCACCTTTACTTACTTCGGTGATGGCGCAGCCAACCAAGGCCAAGTTTACGAAACATTCAACATGGCCGCACTCTGGAAGCTGCCCGTCGTGTTTGTGATCGAAAACAACCAGTACGCGATGGGCACATCCCAACAGCGCTCGACCTCCTCACCTGATATCCACACCCGCGGCATCGCCTTTGGCATCCCCGGTGAGGCGGTTGACGGCATGGACGTTCTGGCTGTGAAGGAAGCGGGCGAAAAAGCTGTCGCGCACTGCCGCGCTGGCAAAGGCCCCTATATTCTGGAGATGATGACCTACCGTTACCGTGGTCACTCCATGTCTGATCCCGCCAAGTATCGTACCCGCGAAGAAGTGCAGAAAATCCGCGAGAAATCTGACTGTATCGAACATGTCCGCGAGATGCTGATCACAGGCAAGCACGCGACTGAGGATGAGCTCAAAGAGATCGACAAAGAGATCAAGGCCGTGGTCAACGCCTCCGCCGAATTCGCCAAAGAAAGCCCCGAGCCCGACCTGAGCGAGCTTTGGACAGATATCTACGCTGACATTCCGCAAGAAGCCTGAGGGAGACACACACCATGGCAATCGAAATTCTCATGCCCGCCCTCTCGCCCACTATGGAAGAAGGCACATTGGCCAAATGGCTGGTGAAAGAAGGCGATACCGTCCAATCTGGCGATATCCTCGCTGAAATCGAAACCGACAAGGCCACGATGGAATTTGAAGCCGTCGATGAAGGCGTTATTGGCAAAATCCTGATTGCCGAAGGAACAGAAGGCGTCAAGGTCAACACTCCCATCGCGATCATTGGCGAAGAAGGTGAAGACATGAGCGCCGCGCCCGCCGCCGCTGCTCCAGCCGCCGAAACGTCAGCACCTGCCGCCGCTGCAGCCCCTGTCCCAGCCAAAGCCGCCGCGCCAGACGCCGCCCCTGTGGCCAACCTGACTCCTGACTGGCCCGAAGGCACCGAAGTCAAGCAGCAGACCGTTCGTGAAGCGCTGCGCGAAGGCATGTCCGAGGAGATGCGCCGCGACGAGACAGTGTTTCTCATGGGTGAGGAAGTCGCCGAATACCAAGGCGCTTACAAAATTTCCCAAGGCATGCTTGAAGAGTTCGGCTCTAAACGCGTCATCGACACCCCGATCACAGAGCATGGCTTTGCAGGGATCGGTGTCGGGGCAGCCTTTGGTGGCCTGCGCCCGATCGTAGAGTTCATGACGTTCAACTTCGCCATGCAAGCCATTGATCATATTATTAACTCTGCCGCCAAGACGCTCTATATGTCTGGCGGCCAGATGGGTGCGCCCATGGTTTTCCGTGGCCCCAATGGCGCGGCCGCCCGCGTTGGCGCGCAGCACTCACAGGACTACGCCGCATGGTACGCGCAGATCCCGGGCCTCAAGGTCGTCATGCCCTACTCGGCCTCTGACTATAAAGGCCTCATGAAGACGGCAATCCGTGATCCCAACCCAGTGATCTTCCTCGAAAACGAGATCCTCTATGGCAAGTCCTTTGATGTGCCCGTCATGGATGACTTCACAGTGCCATTTGGCAAAGCCCGTATCTGGCGCGAAGGTACAGACGTCACAATCGTCTCATTTGGCATCGGCATGACATATGCCTTGGAAGCCGCCGAGAAGCTCGCCGAAGACGGCATCTCTGCTGAAGTGATTGATCTGCGCACCCTGCGCCCGATTGATTATGACACAGTCATCGCCTCGGTGATGAAAACAAACCGCTGCGTCACCGTCGAAGAGGGCTGGCCCGTGGCCTCCATGGGCAACCACCTTGCCGCAACCATCATGACCCGCGCGTTCGACTACCTCGACGCGCCCGTGCTGAGCTGCACAGGCAAGGACGTCCCCATGCCATACGCCGCCAATCTTGAAAAACACGCACTTGTGACAACCGATGAGGTCGTCGCCACCGTCAAACAAGTCACCTACCGCTAAGGGAGCGCGATCATGCCAACAGAAATCCTCATGCCCGCCCTCTCGCCCACGATGGAAGAAGGCACGCTCGCCAAATGGCTAGTGAAAGAAGGCGATACCGTCTCCTCGGGCGATCTTCTCGCCGAAATCGAGACAGACAAAGCCACGATGGAGTTTGAAGCGGTCGACGAAGGCGTCATCGGCAAACTCATGGTCGCCGAAGGCACAGAGGCCGTAAAGGTCAACACGGTCATAGCCGTTCTGCTCGAAGACGGCGAAATCGCCTCTGATATCGGCACAGCAGCGGCCCCCAAAGCCGCAGCAGCGCCCGTCGCGAGCGCCGCAGCACCTGCGCCACAAGCCGCAGCCGCCAGCGCGCCGGCCCCCGCCGCGCCACAAAAAGACGGCACCCGCATCTTCGCCTCGCCGCTCGCGCGCAGGATCGCCGCAGACAAAGGCCTTGATCTGGCCACTGTAACAGGCTCAGGCCCCAAAGGTCGGATCGTTAAAGCCGATGTGATGGACGCACAGCCAAGTGCCACACCTGCCCCACAAACATCCGCGCCCGCAGCTGCCACAGCCCCTGCCGCTATGCCCTCAAGTCCAAGCGCTGATATGGTTGCGCGCGCCTATGAAGGCCGCACCTATGAAGAAATCAGCCTCAACGGTATGCGCAAAACCATCGCCGCACGCCTCACCGAGGCCAAGCAGACCGTGCCGCACTTCTACCTGCGCCGCGATATCAAGCTTGACGCGCTCATGGCCTTCCGCGCCCAGCTCAACAAGCAGCTTGAAGGCCGTGGCGTGAAACTCTCGGTCAACGACTTTATCATCAAAGCCACCGCCCTAGCGTTGCAAGCCGTGCCCACAGCCAATGCCGTCTGGGCGGGCGACCGAGTGCTCCAGATGAAAGCCTCCGATGTGGCCGTGGCCGTCGCCATTGAAGGTGGCCTCTTTACGCCCGTCCTGCAGGACGCCGAAATGAAGTCTCTCTCGGCCCTTTCGACTGAAATGAAAGATCTCGCTGCCCGTGCCCGCGACCGCAAACTTGCGCCGCACGAATACCAGGGCGGCAGCTTCGCCATCTCCAATCTGGGGATGATGGGCATCGACAACTTTGACGCCATCGTCAATCCGCCCCATGCCGGCATTCTTGCGGTTGGCGCGGGTGTGAAAAAGCCCGTTGTGGGCGACGATGGCCAAGTCACTGTCGCGACAGTCATGTCCGTAACAATGTCCGTGGATCACCGCGTGATTGACGGAGCTCTTGGC
This sequence comes from Lentibacter algarum, assembly GCF_040580765.1. Classification (GTDB taxonomy): domain Bacteria; phylum Pseudomonadota; class Alphaproteobacteria; order Rhodobacterales; family Rhodobacteraceae; genus Lentibacter; species Lentibacter algarum. The sequence continues at coordinate 1,752,915 of NZ_CP158687.1, forward strand.
GCCGAGCTGCTCAAACATATCGTCGACAATCTCGAAAATCCGATGGCCATGCTCGCCTAAGCGCAGCCCGCCACAAAGCTTAACAAACGCCGCGCATTTGGTTCTCATACCGTGCGCGGCGTTTACGTTTGGGGGGCAGGAAAAACCCTGTTTTGGCGGTGCACGCTTTGTGCACGGGTTGTGCACGCATATCACCCCCCTAGAATCAGCGGGCTTGGCCAAAAGTTAACACGGCCTCAGAACAGACCGAAGAAGCGCTCTGGAAGCTCAAACTGGAGCTCATAATCAGGCCGCTCAAAATGATAAAAACCCGTATCGCCTCGCGGCTCAAAGCTGTCGACCATCGCCTTACGATAGCGACGCATGTCAAACCCCTCCTGCATCGCATATGCCCCGAGCCGTTCAAATGTCTCGCGGTCCTCCCCGCGCGCATCCGCAAACCAATGCCCGCCAATCGCGGTCTCTTTCTTGGTCGCGCCTATCTCTTCAGTGATCGCGTTGCGACGGTCCATCGCGCGAGCGTATTCGGCAAAGTCGCAATACTTGAGGTGAACGAGATACAGCCCCTCTGGTGAGTTGATCTTCTCATATTGGGTAAAGTGTCCGCCCCGCGCGATCTTGACCCCTGCAGAGAGAATACAGGGCTTGGAGTAATGCGGTGCAAGCCTTACGTGAGAGCGTGGGCCAAGAACTTTGTTTTCAATCGGTTTTTCCTCAAGATCAATCCTGTGGATAACCTCAAGCCCAAGCGGTGTTATGACCTGCCGCTGCTTTTGCTTCATAAGCCAGTCAGGCAGTCGCCCAACCTCAGGATCAAGCACCACAAGCTCATCCACATCCCCCACGATCACATGGTCATGGTAGGCGTTCAGCCCCTGCACAATGTTATTGAGGAGGCGCCAGCGCTTCATATCGAAGTTCTTGTGGTGATGCCCTGGAATGCCAATGATATTGCACCCCTTGGCCATTTCGGCGACCTCAGGGGTGTGACCATGGTTGACGATATAGCAGTTTTCGCGCCCCAGCATCTCGCCGTAATAAGCCAACCATATCTTCAGATAAAAAAGGTCGTCCCGCAGCATAGTCACAGCTGCAATCTTATACTCGTTCCGCTCACTCATCACTCTGCTCGCTCTGTTTTCGGGCGTTTGACACAGATTAGCCGCTACGGCGCAAAATGAGAATCAATTTGTTGGGCGCGAGACATATTCTGCAAGCTTCGCCCCAACCAGCAGCCAAGGCGCGCCATGCATCACAAGGTCTAATATATCGATAGGCGCGCTAAGCTCTCCCGCAAACAGAAGCTTCAGCTTCTCCCAGATGTGGGGCTCGGGAAAGAACGGGGCTAGACCCAATGTGAGGGCCAGAAGAAGTGCGATTGGCCATGAAATATGTTTCAAAGCGTCTCGCATTTTTTTACCCTTACAAGGAAGAAAGTGGCGCGGTTGACGGGGCTCGAACCCGCGACCCCCGGCGTGACAGGCCGGTACTCTAACCAACTGAGCTACAACCGCGCATCAGCAACGGGGCATCCTAAATAGTGCAGTGTGGCGCGGTTGACGGGGCTCGAACCCGCGACCCCCGGCGTGACAGGCCGGTACTCTAACCAACTGAGCTACAACCGCTCACTGCACACTTCGGATGCTCCAAAGCGTGAGGGAGGTCATATGCGCACCCCCTCCCCGCGTCAAGCGCTCAAACCCCCTCTTTGCGCAAAAATTGTGCCTCACAGGTCACGGCCCGTGGCGTTTCACAATTTCGCCTTATTTTGGCCCGCTCTTGACCATAAATTTTTTTGAAATTTATTTTCAAATCACGCGAAAAGGAGGTTTTTATGCCCAAACCGCAAAAACCACTCCCAGTCCCCAAACAAACGCGCACACCCCCCATTCCCAACCGCCCCGTGATAACGGATTACGCGTCTCTTTGAGGTGACTTGGTCATGATCATGAGCTAGCTTGAAGTGATGAGAACCCCTGTTTCAAGCTTGCGCAATATCGGTCCCGCCATGGAGCTATCGTTGACTGAAGTTGGCATCTCCTCTGCCGAAGACCTTCAGGACATTGGCGCTGATGCCGCCTATTCGCGACTCTTGGAAGCGGGCGCCCGGCCGCATTTCATCGTTTATTATGTGCTGCACATGGCGCTGCAAGGGCGGCCATGGAACGACTGCAAAGGCAAAGAAAAACAAGACCTTCGCGTGCGTTTTGATGCTTTGAAAGCCACGAAACATGACAAGGGCCGCACTCAGCTTGAGGCGGCCCTTGATGCAATTGGTGTGATCAAGCCAAAGGCCTGACGTCTGGCGATTTAGCCTACGAGTTCAAGACCCGAGAAGAAGAACGCGATTTCTTCTGCTGCTGTTTCTGGCGCGTCTGAGCCGTGAACTGAGTTCTCACCGATTGAAAGAGCAAACTCTTTACGGATCGTGCCCTCGGCCGCGTCCGCAGGGTTTGTTGCGCCCATAACTTCACGGTTCTTCGCAATAGCGTCTTCACCTTCGAGAACCTGAACAACGATTGGCTCAGAAATCATAAATTCGCAAAGCTCCCCAAAGAACGGACGCTCTGAGTGAACACCGTAAAACTGCTGCGCTTGTGCAAGCGTCAATTGGATACGCTTTGAAGCAACGATGCGCAGGCCAGCGGCCTCGAACTTTGCTGCAATCTGACCTGTGAGGTTGCGCTTGGTTGCGTCTGGCTTGATGATTGAGAATGTGCGTTGAATGGCCATGTGTTTAAGGCTCCTATTGCTGTGCTACGTGTTAATTTGGCGCCCTGCTATCACGGGGCATCCGCTTTGAAAAGCGAATGTTAAACGCGCTCAAGCTGAGCAATCCAAAGCACAGCCAGAAGCCCAAGCCCAGAGCTCGCCGCCATAAGCCCAAGCAATACATAGGCCCCAAGCGGACCTCCCGCGAGCGCGCCGGTCAGCGCCGTTGCCCCTGCCCCTCCAAGAATAGTAATGGCACCTGACAGGCCCGAGGCACTGCCAGCCAACCGAGGATTGACCGACATCACCCCTGCGTTGGCAGCCGGTAAAGTCAGCCCGTTGCCAAGACCAACAAAAATTGCTCCAGCAAACATCACCCAGAAATTCATCGCACCAAGGGCCATAATACAAATGATAACCAGCGGGCCAAACGTCGCCGAAAGCCGTCCCCACAGCATGAGTCGAAGCATGGGAATACGGCCCGACAACCGCCCCGTCAGGAAATTTCCGAGCATGAAGCCTGCAGATATTGAGCCAATGCCAATGCCAAGCTGTGACGGCGTCAGACCAAAGAGGCCCTCCCCAACAAGAGCCGCCCCACCAAGAAAAGCGTAGAAGCCACCGACTGAGCCAATCAGACACAAGCAATAGGCCCAGAAAACCTTGCTTTTGAAAAGCTCTGGATAGGAACGGAACTGAGCAGTGAAACTGTCGGACGGAGTGAGATTCGTCTCGGCGAGATCGTGCCATGAAAGAGCAAACATGAGCGCACCCATGATCGCATAGGCGATGAAATTTGCCCGCCAGCCAAATGTTTCTCCGAGAAAGCCGCCCAACACAGGCCCCATCAACGGCGCAAGCGCCATTGCGGTTCCGATCATACCCAAGAGCCGAGCGGCTTCTTGCGGCGGCGCTATATCGCGCACAACTGCGCGGCTTAGGACCATGCCCGAAATGACAGCACCTTGTAGCATTCGAAGCGCGAGAAACAGCCAGACATTGCTTGCAAAATAACACCCCACAGACGCCACAGTAAAAATCGCCATTCCCGCAAGGATAACAGGCCTACGGCCATACATATCTGACAAAGGACCAATGATCAGCTGAAGCGCTGAAGATACGACCATATATCCTCCAACGGCCACGGAGATGACAGCGTAGCTCACCTCAAAACTGCTCGCCATCTGAGCGAGCGCCGGCAAAAACATATTGAGCGACAAGACCGAAATCGCCGTGAGGAGAATAAGAGTAATTAGCTTGGGTTGGCGCAGGCCCGTTTCGGAAATCATTATTTTGTTAACCTGTGTTCTAATGCACAAGCGTTACGCCCCTTTTGATCTTCCCACAAGCCTTGTGGTGATGACGTTTCAGCACTGGCAAGGTGCGCACGGCTCTGCTAAGCCGCAAAAATGCTCAAGCTAGAAAACATATCTTATTCAGTCGCAGGCCGAAACCTCATCGAGGATGCTTCGGTCTCTATCCCAACAGGTCACAAAGTTGGCCTTGTGGGGCGCAACGGCACAGGCAAGACAACGCTCTTTCGCGTAATCCGAGGCGAGTTGCCGCTGGATACTGGTTCTTTTAGTCTGCCCTCACGCGCCCGCATTGGCGGCGTGGCCCAAGAAGTGCCGGGCAATGAAGTGTCTTTGCTGAACACAGTCCTTGCAGCGGACGTTGAGCGCGCAACACTGCTGGCCGATACAAGCACCGACCCCGCGCGGATCGCCGAGGTGCAGACGCGCCTTGCTGACATCGATGCATGGAGCGCCGAAGCCCGCGCCTCAACGATTCTGCGAGGCCTTGGCTTTACGGCCGATGAAATGCACGAGCCTTGCTCAGCTTTCTCTGGTGGCTGGCGGATGCGCGTAGCGCTGGCTGCGGTGTTGTTTTCCGAGCCTGACCTGCTGTTACTGGATGAACCGACCAACTACCTTGACCTTGAGGGCGCGCTTTGGCTTGAGAGCTACTTGGCGAAATATCCTCATACCGTTCTAATTGTCAGCCACGATCGCGGCCTGCTCAATCGAGCCGTTGGCGCAATTCTGCACTTGGAAGACAAGAAGCTCACGCTCTATCAAGGCAACTACGACACATTTGCAGAGACGCGCGCAGCAAGGATCGCTGTGGCCGCCTCCGAAAACCGCAAGATCGAAGCTCGCAAAGCCCACCTCCAAAGCTTTGTTGACCGCTTCCGCGCGAAAGCCTCTAAAGCCGTTCAGGCGCAATCGCGTATCAAGGCCATTGCCAAGCTCAAACCGATTACAACACCTCAGGAAGCCGCGCTTAAGCGCTTCACCTTCCCCTCGCCTGAAGAGCTCTCTCCGCCAATCATCCGGGTAGAAGGCGGCGCCGTGGGCTATGATGGTAAGGCAATCCTCTCAAATCTCGACCTAAGGATTGACCAGGACGACCGCATCGCACTGCTGGGGCGCAACGGCGAAGGCAAATCAACGCTCTCAAAGCTCTTGTCTGGCCGACTTGAGCTCATGAAGGGGCAAATGGTCACCTCATCAAAGCTGCGCGTTGGCTTCTTCGCCCAGCATCAGGTCGATGAGCTCTTCATTGACGAAACTCCAATTGATCACATCCGCCGCCTGCGCCCAACCGAAACGCCTGCGCGCCTGCGCGCTCGCCTCGGCGGCTTCGGTATTGGTGCCGAGCAGGCCGAAACGCTTGTGGGCAAACTCTCAGGCGGACAAAAAGCACGGCTCTCCTTGATGCTGGCGACAATTGACGCGCCACATCTTCTCATCCTCGATGAACCGACAAACCACCTTGATATCGAAAGCCGCGAAGCCTTGGTTGAGGCACTCACGGCCTATACTGGCGCGGTTATTCTTGTCAGCCACGACATGCACCTGCTCAGCCTCGTGGCTGATCGCCTCTGGCTCGTAAAAGACGGTGCAGTGAAGCCCTATGAGGGCGATCTAGAGAGCTATCGTGCGCTTTTGCTGGGGGCTCCTGAGAAAAAATCAGACAAAAAGACAGAAACGCAAAAAGCTCCAAAGCCAAAGCGTGCGCCACGGTTGTCCGTGCTCGAGCTGCGCGCTGAAGTGCGCAAATGCGAAGAACGCGTTGAAAAGCTCGAACGCATGCGCGCGCGGATGGACGAGATGCTGGCCGATCCCACGCTCTACAGCGAGCGCAAGCATGCTGTGCCAGAGCTTCAGCGCAAAGATGGTGAACTTAAAGTTGCCCTCAAACGCGCCGAAGCGCTTTGGGAAGGCGCTATCGCCAAGCTAGAGGCAGCTGAGGCATGATTACATCAGCCTTTGTCATAACAGCCTTTGCAACGCTCTTCGTGATTATCGACCCGATCGCCCTGACGCCGATTTTTGCGACGATCACGCAAGGTATTCCCACAGTTGAACGCCGCCGGATCGCATTGCGGGCCTGCCTTGTTTCCTTTTTTATTCTTGCCGCCTTTTCCTTTTTTGGCGAAGCCTTGATGCATTTCATCGGGATATCCATGCCTGCCTTTCGCGTGGCAGGCGGCATCCTCTTATTCTTGACAGCGCTTGAAATGTTGTTTGAACGCCGCACCAAGCGGCGTGAAGATCAGGCGGGTGACGAGCCTGATCCGAGCCATGACCCGTCGGTTTTCCCTCTGGCAGTGCCTCTGTTGGCTGGACCTGGCGCGATTGCATCGGTGATCCTTTTGTCAGGGCAAGCACCTGGAATAGCAGGGACTTTTGCAGTCATCGGGATTGTTGCGGTCGTACTATTCGTGGTTTTCTTGTCTTTACAGGCCTCAGCACTGCTGGAACGCGCCTTGGGCAAAACAGGCATCAATGTAGCCACACGGCTTTTAGGCATGCTGTTGGCCGCGCTCGCTGTGCAGTTTGTTCTGGACGGTTTGCGCGCATTTGGCTTTGCAGGCGGCTGAGCGGTGGAGATTGGGACTGGCCTCCTCGTTCTGGCGCTGGTTCTTGCGGCTCTGCTGGTCTGGCGCCTTTGGCCAAGCCGCCGACGCCTGTCCCCTCTGGGCCAAGAAATGCTGCGCTGGGTCATGGTGCTTGCGATAGCTCTTGGTATCTACAGCTTCGGTGAAAACCTCGTTGAACCATTTCGGACGACCCAAACGGTTAACACATCACAAGGCGTGATAGAGCTGCCACGTGAAGCCGACGGGCATTACTATCTCACCGCAAAAATCAATGGTGCGCAGATCCGTTTTGTTGTCGACACAGGAGCTACGGGGATTGTGCTCAGCCAGAATGACGCAACACGAGTCGGGCTAGCCTCCGATCAATTGGCCTACATCCATTCTGCCAACACGGCCAATGGCGTTGTCCGTATCGCACCTGTGAAACTTGATGAATTTGACGTCAACGGAATCAAAGACCTGAACGTACGTGCCTACGTGAACGAAGGGGAGCTGACAGGCTCTCTTCTCGGCATGAGCTATCTAAGACGCTATGAGAAGATCATTATCACTCGTGACATGCTGCGCCTTGAGCGCTAAGGCTGCGGCATGACAGACATCGAAAAATCTACCAGCAAGTCACACGGTCGCAAGACCCTGCGCCCTTCTCTCAAGCCCCGTGCCCTTATGGAGGACGAGCAGTTAGCCAATGCTTGGACCGCGCAAGTTATCACGCTGTTTCCTGATGCCTTTCCGGGAGTTCTCGGCCAAAGCCTGACAGGTAAAGCTCTTAAAGATGGGCTCTGGCAGCTAGATGCAATTGACTTGCGACCGTTCGGGATCGGCAAGCATCGCAATGTCGATGATACACCCGCAGGCGGCGGGGCTGGCATGGTCTTGCGCGCCGATGTCGTTAGCGCCGCCATCGAAATGGCAAAACAGCGCGCGCAGGCTCCGCTTCCTCTTATTTATCTTAGCCCACGCGGCAAACCCTTTACCCAAGCGATGGCTAAAAGCCTTGCGGCGGGCCAAGGGGTAACGCTGCTTTGCGGGCGCTTTGAAGGCGTTGATGAGAGGGTTTTGGAACACTACGGCGTCGTAGAAGTCTCGATGGGAGACTATGTTCTGACAGGCGGTGAAATTGCGGCGCAGGCGCTTTTGGATGCTTCAGTCAGACTTATCCCCGGCGTACTTGGCAACGCGGAAAGCGCCGAGGAAGAAAGCCACTCGAATGGCCTCCTTGAGCATCCGCAATATACCAAACCCGCAGAGTGGCAAGGCCGTGCAATTCCTGATGTATTGATGTCTGGTCATCATGGCGAAATTGCCAAGTGGCGCAAAAAGATGTCGGAAGCCCTGACCAAACTTCGCCGCCCTGATATGTGGCAGACCTTTTTGGGCAAAAACCCATCCGATAAGCCTTGATCTAAAGCCCTTTCGAGCCTAGAACGCCCAAGTTCGGAATCACTTTTGTGACTCTGGGCGGCTAGTGCTGTGCGCTTTCTTCGGCGCAATCCTCGGCACAAACATGATGACAAGCAATGTCGGACTGACTCCGGCGGGCGCAAACTGCGGACCCGACAGAAGACACGGAGCGACAGGACGCGAGAAAACTTCGTGGGAAAACCGCGAGCATAATTAGGAGATGGTCAATGGACCTTCTGAGAGAAATCGAAGCGGAGCAAATTGCTGCGCTCGGGAAAAAGATCCCCGACTTCAAAGCGGGCGACACAATTCGCGTCGGCTTCAAAGTGACTGAAGGTGTTCGCACCCGTGTTCAGAATTACGAAGGCGTATGCATCAGCCGTAAGAACGGCAAAGGCATCGACGGCTCCTTCACTGTGCGCAAAATCAGCTTTGGCGAAGGTGTTGAGCGGGTTTTCCCACTGCACTCCACAAACATCGACGAGATCACAGTTGTGCGTCGCGGTCGCGTTCGTCGCGCCAAGCTTTACTATCTTCGTGCACGTCGCGGCAAATCTGCCCGTATCGTTGAAGATACCAACTACAAGCCACGCGCTGAAGCGTAAGCGGGAGAGAGACCATGAAAAAAGATATCCACCCCGATTACCATTTCGTCGAAGTCAAAATGACAGACGGTACGATGCTCAAGATGCGCTCCACATGGGGCAAAGAAGGCGATACGCTTTCACTTGATATCGACCCGACAGTTCACCCAGCATGGACGGGCGGCAACTCGCGCCTTCTCGACGCTGGCGGACGCGTATCGAAGTTCAAAAAGAAATACGAAGGCCTTGGCTTCTAAGAAGCTTAGGTTCCGGAAAAGACAAACGCCGCTCCTCTCGGGGCGGCGTTTTGCTTTGTAACGCAAATTTTTAAGAAAATGTGGTGCGGGTGAAGGGACTCGAACCCCCACGCCATAGGCGCCAGAACCTAAATCTGGTGCGTCTACCAATTCCGCCACACCCGCAACAGAGCGGGATATAGCCAAGGCCGTCACACTTTGCGAGCACAAATTGCCTCCATCGTACGAAAAAAGCGCGACATTTACCGTTTGTTGCCTTATCTTGAGTAAAAATTGAGGCAGTAAAAAACATACGGGTGCAAAATGAAGCCCTTTTCAGCAGAAGACTCTGCGCAGACTCAGCCTGTATCTGAGCCGGCAGGCTTTGTATTAGGCAGTAATATCCTAACTTTAGACGGCGAATTGCCCGTCGAATTTCTCAACGTTGGGGACCGCATCATTACGAGGGATGCGGGCATGGTCGTCTTGCGTGATGTGAACGTGATTGAGGTTGAATGTCCAATGGTCTGGATCATGGGCGGTTCACTGGGGCATGATAAACCAGAAGACGACACGTACCTACTCGCATCACAAAAAGTCCTTGTTCGGGACTGGCGTGCCAAAGCACTTACACAACAAAAGCAAGCGCTTGTGCTGGCAGAAAGCCTCGTAGACGGCGAATTTATCCGCTTGGTCGGCCACCAAAGAATCACGATTTTCCAACTTGTTTTTGATGCTTCTCATATCGTGTATGTCGATGGGCTGGAGCTTGCTTGCGAACAAAATCAAACAAGCATTGAATTGGCGGCCTAGGAGCAGAGGCGCTTAAAGACTTTGGGCAATTCCTCCGCCAGATCCTCAGCAATCAGCCCCGGGCCAAAGCTAAGGGCGCATTCCACATGGAGCCAAGCACCCGTCTCAGCAGCGCTCATCGGGCTAAAACCACGCGCGAGGAGACCAGCAATAAAGCCTGCGAGCACATCTCCAGAGCCAGCCGTTGCAAGCCAAGGTGCAGCACGCTCACCGAGCGCCGAGTTAACACTACATCGCCCGTCTGGTGATGCGATCACGGTATCGGCGCCCTTATACAACACTACGCAGCCCGCACGCGCGGCCGCTTCGCGCGTGGCATCAACCTTGGAGTATGCAGGCCCATCTAGGGAGGGCGCATTCAGCTTTGCAGCCAAATCAGGAAACAAGCGAGCGAACTCACCACCATGGGGCGTGAGGATGCATGTCTCTGTCACCAAATCGAAAAGAGCTTCGGGCCTACCTTCATAGGCACTCAAAGCGTCCGCATCCAACACACATGCCCGCCCCGCCGCAACCGCTACGGGCACTAGCCCCCCTGCCCGCTCAATCCCAAGCCCTGGACCAAGGCAAAGTACATTAATCCGTTCATCCTCCAGAATCCCAGACAAATCCTCCTTGGAATCTACCCTTTTAAGCATGATCCCCGTGACCTGGCTCGCCACTTCCATTTGCGCAGAGCCAGGCACGCCCAAGGTCACCAACCCTGCTCCGATCCGAAGCGCAGCACGGCCGGAAAGCCGAGCTGCCCCCGTTCGACCAGCGCCTCCTGAGAGTACAAGTGTATGGCCGTGCGAATACTTGTGGCTTGAGCTTTGAGCAGTCGAATTCAAAACAGCCTTTCGACTTGCCCCGATACGAGCCTGACCGCTCAAATATGAAACTGATGTCTCTCTCCGGAAATCGGGCAAATACTGATCGATACCGATGCTTTTGACCGCGCAGGCGCGCAACACTCCAGCGAGAGGCAACAAAGCATGACCTTGCCGGAGCCTCTCGAATGTGACGGTCAGAGCAACACTGAGCGGCCCTTCAAAATCACTCCGACTTTCGCCAAGAAAGCGGCCACTATCCGAACAAAAACCGCTCGGAACATCTATCGCAACGTCAATTCCGGCTTTGTACATCTCCTTACAGAACAGCCAAGCATCTTCCGTAAGAGGACGAGACAGGCCTGTTCCGAAAACGGCATCAATCACCAGATCAAAATTGGCGGATAGATAGCCGCCTTCAAGGCTCTCATTTGACGTGATTGTCCCTAAGCACAGCCAACGCTCATAATTTACGCGAGCATCGGGCGACAGCTTGGCGGCGTCGCCGTAAAGAAACACCTCAACCTCCCACCCCCATTCCTTGAGCAATCGCGCCACAACAAACCCGTCGCCACCGTTGTTACCAGGGCCACATAAAACCACTGCTTTATGCCTGCTTGCCGCAAGCGTCGGCCATTCTTCAAATACCGCTTCGACGACACCGCGCCCTGCGCGCTCCATCAACTCAAGACCCGTCACTTGCCCAGCGTCTGTCGCTGTGTTTTCGGCGGTTCTCATTTGGGCTGCAGTTAGGAGTTCACTCATGGCACAGGCCCCCTGATTCACTTTTGATCTAAAAATAAGCATGCCGCCTAATTTTTAATCACATAATATTTCACACGGTGAGTCGCGTTATCTAAAGACCCTATTCGTTTGAGGCTCACTCTGAAAAGTGATCTGAAGCGCTTAAGTAATTTCAAAGGGGCGGAAGCGATGAAAAAGATCGAAGCCATTATCAAGCCGTTCAAGCTTGATGAAGTGAAAGAAGCATTGCAAGATGTTGGGGTTCAGGGGCTTTCAGTTATCGAAGTTAAAGGGTTCGGGCGCCAAAAAGGCCATACGGAACTTTATCGTGGTGCTGAATACGTCGTCGACTTCCTTCCAAAAGTAAAACTCGAGATCGTGGTCGATGATGACTTGGTTGACCAAGCCGTAGAAGCCATCGTTGACGCAGCCAAGACCGACAAAATCGGTGATGGTAAAATATTTGTATCTCCTGTTGAGCAAGCCATTCGTATCAGAACCGGTGAAACCGGCCCTGACGCGCTTTAATCTACTTTCTTACAGTAACGAAAAGGACCAAGAGAATGAGCACACAAGACGTTCTCAAGACGCTAAAGGACGAAAATATCGCTTATGTCGATATTAGATTCACCGACATTCGTGGCAAGCTCCAGCACGTAACCGTCGATGTTGATTTGGTTGATGAAGACTTCCTCGAGGAAGGCTTCATGTTTGACGGCTCGTCAATCGCTGGCTGGAAGTCCATTGAAAACTCGGACATGAAGCTGATCGTTGACACGGACAGCGCATATATTGATCCGTTCTACGCGGAAAAAACGCTTTGCGTTCACTGCTCAATCGTAGAGCCTGACACAGGCGAAGCCTACGAGCGTGACCCACGCGGTACAGCCCAAAAAGCTGAAGCTTATCTTAAAGAGTCAGGCATTGGCGATGTTGCTTACATGGGTCCAGAGGCTGAATTCTTCATTTTTGACGACGTTCGTTTTGAGAACAAAATCAATAAAGTATCTTACGAAGTAGATGCAGTAGATGCATCATGGAACACAGATACAGAGTATGAAATGGGTAACTCGGGCCACCGCCCTGGGCTCAAGGGCGGTTACTTCCCTGTAAACCCAATCGACGACGCTCAAGACCTTCGCTCAGAGATGCTTTCCACAATGAAAAGCCTCGGTATGAAGGTTGATAAGCATCACCACGAAGTTGCCTCATGCCAGCATGAGCTTGGCCTCATTTTTGGCACGGTGACCAAGCAAGCGGACGAGATCCAGAAGTACAAATACGTAATCCACAACGTTGCTCACGCCTATGGCAAGTCAGCTACGTTCATGCCGAAACCTATTTATGGTGACAACGGCACAGGCATGCATGTAAACATGTCGATCTGGAAAGATGGAAAGCCACTTTTTGCAGGCGACAAGTATGCCGATCTTAGCCAAGAAGCACTTTATTTCATCGGTGGTATTCTGAAGCACGCGAAGACGCTCAATGCCTTCACCAACCCATCGACCAACAGCTACAAGCGATTGATCCCTGGTTTTGAGGCCCCTGTTCTGCGCGCATATTCAGCGCGCAACCGTTCAGGTTGCGTTCGCATCCCATGGACAGAGTCACCAAAGGCCAAGCGCGTTGAAGCTCGCTTCCCAGATCCTTCTGCAAACCCATATCTTTGCTTTGCTGCCCTTCTTATGGCTGGCCTAGACGGGATTAAGAACAAGATCGATCCGGGCGAAGCTATGGACAAGAACCTGTATGATCTTCCAGCAGAAGAGCTCGCAGGTATCCCAACGGTTTGCGGCTCACTTCGTGAAGCTCTGGAGTGCCTTGAAGCGGATCATGCGTTCCTGCTCGCGGGCGACGTGTTCACAAAAGACCAGATTGAGGGCTATTTGGAACTCAAAATGGAAGAAGTCTTGCACTATGAGCACACGCCACACCCTGTAGAGTTTGGCATGTATTACAGCTGCTGAGATCAAGACTTGGCACTGCAGGCCTGCCCGAAAGGGCAGGCCTTTTTTGTTGGCGCATCCACGGCTTCCAGATATGCTTACCTCAAGCTTTTGGAGTATTGTTCATGCGTATGCTTTCTTTATCCGTCACCTTGGCTTTTGGCTTGTCCTCTGCTGCAGCGGCAGCTCCCTGTGGCAATACATCTTCGGGCTTCAATACCTGGAAAGCAGATTTTGCCAAGACAGCTCAAAAAGCGGGGGTAAAACAACGCGGACTTCAAGCTCTCGCGGCAACCACCTATTCTAGCGCGACAATCTCAGCGGATCGCAATCAGAAAAGCTTCAAATATAGTCTATCGAAGTTCATGCAGGTTCGTGGGGCCGACACAATCATTGCACAAGGGCGCAAACGAAAGGCCCAAAATTCAAACTTCTATACAAATTTAGAGCGTCGCTATGGCGTTCCAGCGGGTGTCATTATTGCTATCCACGGCATGGAAACCGCCTTTGGCGGATTTATGGGAGACACTAAAGTTGTGTCTGCGATTGTCACACTGACTTTTGATTGTCGCCGCTCTGAATTTTTTGAGCCTCATGCCATTGGCGCTCTAAAGCTTGTTGATCAAGGCTCAATTAGCCCAGAGACAAAGGGCGCCAAACACGGTGAGCTTGGCCACACTCAATTTCTCCCCGGTAATGCTATGAACTATGGGGTCGATGGAAATGGAGATGGCCGCGTCGATTTTTACAATCAAGCAGATGCACTGGCGTCGACAGCGAATTTTCTGCAGCAAAAAGGCTGGCAATCAGGCAAAGGCTATCAGGAAGGCGAGCCGAACTATCCAGTCCTCAAACAATGGAATGCGGCCACAGTATACCAGCAATCCCTCGCCATCATGGGCAAGCGGATTGACGGTTAAGTGTGCATTCAGCCAATACATAGGTATGAATGCCAAAGATTACGGCCCCTGTTAAGGGCAAGCGTCGTATGGTTTGGAGTTCTGAACGCATAAACTTAGCAGTCTCTGCAAATCTCTCATCCCGCCGTTCGTGAGCCGAACGAGGCTGATGCAGCGCAGGATCGGCATACCAAAGCGCGTTAAAGCGCCAAAGGGGCTGCTCAACACGAACACCGTCAAACAAACGCTGAACACGTCGGGCAATGTTTTCATCATAGGATGCCACTGGTTCATGAATATTGATCAAGGGTCGCATGAACTTTTCCGCGAGCAACCAACTTGCAGGAAAGCAGAGCGACGCCCCAGTCAGAACATGCTCAAGACCCTGTTTTTGCAAGATACAAAAATCTTCTTGTGTAAGCTGAGACAGAGTAAGCATCGGGTCGGACCGATCAAGCTCTACGAGGCGTTCGTCAGGGCAAAGGAGAGCATTACCCTGCAGTGAAAAACCCTCTTTAGCTATCAATGCAGTAACGACAGTCTCCAAAAGCTCTTCAGCCGCTAAGCGCGCGTCTTCTGACATGGCCAATACCAAGTCTCTGTCTTTCTCCACGATCCGCGCCTTTTCGGCGAGCTGCGCTGCATAGGTTTCATCCACACGCAGCCAGTCGCCTTGATCAAGCGGCGAAATACCAGGCATCGCTTTAGGCCTCAGTGGATCGTAGGGGATAACTTTGTTTAATATCATAGCCGCATTGAAAGCTTCTGACATGAATTTTCAAGTAGGCGCACACGTTTTCACGACTGAAAACGACAGGGGAAAGCCGCAAACAAGCTCGCAGAGCTTTCAGCATGTTCCCAAACTCATTCATAGGGAGGCGTCTGACATGAATGAGCACTACCGAGACATCCGAAAAATAGATCCGAGCAGAGGCGCATTTTTGGCCGATGGATCTCCCAATGATAAGAACCGTGTCGAGATTGGTCCGACGCAGTTGGCTTTCGCTGAATGGGAGGCCGCAGGGCTAATCCCGCCCAATCTTGAAGCTATGCGAAAGTATCGCTGGGAGCGCCTCACACAGGCAATCGTTCAAAGGGGGTATGCTGGAATTCTGCTATTTGACCCGCTGAACATCCGCTACGCAACAGATAGCACCAACATGCAGCTTTGGAATACCCATAATCCGTTTCGCGCCGTCTTGCTGTGCGCTGACGGGTACATGGTGATTTGGGACTATAAAAACTCCCCCTTTCTGAGCGAGTTCAATCCTTTGGTCCGTGAGCAACGCTCTGGCGCAGATCTGTTCTATTTTGACCGCGGCGACAAGGTTGATGTTGCGGCTGATGTTTTTGCGAATGAGGTGCGTCTTATTCTTGCTGAGCACGCTTCAGGCAACAAACGGTTAGCAGTCGATAAGGCCATGCTCCATGGCTACCGCGCTTTAGAAGCGCAGGGCTTTGAGATTATGGAGGGGGAGGAAGTGACTGAAAAGACCCGCGCCATCAAAGGGCCCGACGAAATCCGCGCCATGCGTTGTGCCAATCATGCTTGTGAAACAGCCGTAAAGAGCATGGAAGATTTTGCCCGTCTCAATGTGCCCTTTGGCACCACATCTGAGGATGATATCTGGGCAGTGCTCCACGCTGAGAACATCCGCCGAGGTGGCGAATGGATCGAAACGCGCCTCCTCGCGTCAGGGCCTCGTACCAACCCGTGGTTTCAAGAATGTGGACCACGTCTTGTTCAAAACAATGAAATCATAGCTTTTGATACAGACCTGATTGGCTCTTACGGAATTTGCATTGATATCAGTCGCACGTGGTGGATCGGAGACCAAAAGCCTCGTGCAGATATGGTTTATGCGATGCAACATGCACATGAACATATCATGACCAATATGGAAATGCTGAAACCCGGCGTCACGATACCAGAATTGTCTGCCAACACACATCGCCTCGATGATAAATTTCAGGCTCAAAAATACGGATGCCTTATGCATGGCGTCGGCCTTTGTGATGAATGGCCACTTGTCGCATATCCCGATCATGCCGTTCCAGGAGCCTTTGATTATGCTTTGGAGCCCGGAATGGTACTATGTGTTGAAGCGGCTGTGGGGGAAGTTGGGGGAGATTTCTCAATCAAGCTCGAAGACCAAGTTCTTATCACAGAAGATGGCTACGAAAACCTTACAACCTATCCATTTGATGACGCCCTAATGGGGCGTTAGCTTTAATTGGCCGCAAGCCGTAGAGGGAGCTGACTTGCCGCGTTTCGATACCATGAAATGATCGCTGCGCGCTCTTCTGGCTCGATATAGGTCACATTGGCGGGGGGCATGGCTCTGGTTACACCAGCCTGTAGATAGATATCGCGTGCGTGCGCCACGATATCTGAAGCTGTTTCAAGATGAACACCTTTTGGCGCAGACCTTACGCCTTCATAAAAGGTTTCACGCGCATGACACATCGAACAGCGACCCAAAACGATGTCTTGAACCTCGTCAAAGCCCTCGGAAGAAGCAAAGACTTGTTCAGTGGTTGTAAGAGGGCGTGCCTCTGCGTCTTCGAGACTGTCAAACTCAAGTGGCAAAGTTGAAATCCACATGATTGCGACAAACAATAGCCCCGTCACCAGCCATGTCCAAAGAGGACGGCTATTTCCCGCGTGCATCGAGTTGAAATAGTGGCGAATGCTAACCCCCATGAGAAATACAAGTGCCGCAATCACCCAATTGTATTCTGAGGCAAACGCCAAAGGATAATGGTTTGACAGCATTAAGAAGATAACAGGTAAGGTCAGATAGTTGTTGTGAGTCGAGCGCAGCTTAGCAATCTTGCCGTACTTTGCATCTGGAGTACGCCCCTCTTGCAAGTCTTTCACGACGATACGCTGATTTGGCATAATGATGAAAAATACATTCGCCGTCATAATCGTGGCCGTGAATGCACCGAGGTGCAGAAGGGTTGCACGCCCTGTGAAAATCTCGTTGTAGCCCCAGCCCATCGCAATCAAGAGTACAAACAGCAAAAGCATGAGCACTGTCGGACTTTCACCAAGCTTCGACTTGCAGAGGAAATCATATACGATCCAGCCGACAGTCAACGACGCCGCAGAAATCATAATTCCTTGCAAAAGGCTGATGTCTGCTTTGGCTGCATCAATCAGATACAGCTCACCTCCAACCCAATAAACAATCATAAGAAGGGCCGCACCAGACAGCCAAGTTGCGTAGCTTTCCCATTTGAACCACGTTAGGTGGTCGGGCATGTTCTCTGGGGCAACAAGGTATTTTTGAACGTGATAAAAGCCGCCGCCATGGACTTGCCACTCTTCGCCATGTGCCCCAACGGGCAAATGAGGCGTCTTTCGCAGACCCAAATCAAGCGCGATAAAATAAAATGACGAGCCAATCCAAGCGATTGCCGTAATGACGTGCAGCCAACGGACAGCAAAGCCTATCCAGTCCCACATAATTGCAAATTCGTGCATAATCGCTCCTTAAGTTTGCAGCGAAACTAGCGTGTTCGCTAATTATCGTGTATTGCAAAAAACTACCCAAGAGCTTCAAAAAAAGTCAAATAATAATGGCCTACCTAGACAACATACAAACTTTTGTGCGCGTTTTCGAGCTCGGAAATATGTCCGCAGCTGCGCGTGATCTGCGCATTTCTGCTGCAGTAGCATCGTCTCGCATATCTCAGCTAGAGGATCATCTAGGTGTGCGCCTGTTTCAACGCACAACGCGGCTACTCAACGCCACCGAACAAGGAAACACCTTTTATAAGGGCGCTCTGAAAATCCTCGAGGCGGTCGAAGAAGCCGAGGCAGATATCAATGATATTACTCGCTCGCCGCGCGGTACGCTTTATGTCGCGGCCCCGTTAGGTGTCGGTCAGACGTTTATTGCACCTGCCGTGCCCAAATTTCACGAGACATATCCGCTCATCAACATACGCTTGCGACTTTCAGACAGAAAACTTGACCTTGCTGCAGAAGGTCTGGATGCCGCATTTTTTCTTGGGGTCCCCCAAGATAGTAATCTGCGCATACGAAAGATCGCAGATTGTCCTCGGCTCTTGTGCGCATCCCCGCGCTATATTGAAAAACGTGGCATGCCAACAAGCAGTGACGAACTCAAGACAGATGCTCACGATTGTCTCAATCTGCGCTATCCTGGCGCGCCAGAATTCCAATGGCCTCTTCAAACTCCTGAGGGAACAAAGCGTGTCACTGTTTCAGGGCCGTATGAAACAGACCATGGAGAAATACTCACCAACTGGGCACTGGAAGGCTATGGGATCATTTTGAAGCCAGTTTTCGAAGTGGCCGAGCATCTGGCTTCAGGGCGTTTGGTTCCCGTTTTGGAGCATGAGCCGCCCCTGCCAATACAGCTGGCTTGTCTTTACATGCACAGACGCCGGCAAGACCCCAAAGCGCGCCTTTTCATTGACTTTATGGTAGAGCACATAACGGCCAATATCGCCACTTAGCTACCGCGGTATGTCGAATAACCAAAAGGTGAAAGCAAGAGTGGTACATGATAGTGCGTTGCTTCTGACATACCGAAACGAAGTGGAATTACATCTAAAAACCGAGGTGCCTCAACAGGGGCGCCTGATGCATCTAGATAAGCTCCTGCGTGGAATACCAACTCGTATTCACCTATTTCAAACTCTGCTTCAGGCAAGATTTTCTCATCGGTTCGGCCGTCAGAATTTGTGACAAGCGTACGGACATGGGTTCTCCCAGACACTTCTAGTTTGAATAGCTCAATCTTCAGGCCAGCTGCAGGACATCCTTGAGCCGTATCCAAGACATGTGTGGTTAAATATCCAGCCATTCGCTTCTCCATTGGTCTTTTTCTCATAATGTCGCGTTCAGCAGCGCGATACATCAAAAACAGACAAAAAGCTCTTTCAAATATTTGAATAAAGTTCCAACTTTTATTTCAGTATAGAAGGGATGAAAAATAGGAGATCGATGGTGAAGCGCTATCCACGCGACATGCGAGGCTATGGAGAGAATACTCCAAATGCGGCTTGGCCAAATAAAGCCAAAATCGCGGTTCAGTTTGTCTTGAACTATGAAGAAGGTGGAGAAAATTGCACGCTTCACGGCGACCCAGCTTCAGAAGCTTTTCTGTCAGACATACCCGGAGCAGCACCGTGGCAGGGACAACGCCATTGGAATATGGAATCCGTCTATGAATATGGGGCACGAGCAGGCTTCTGGCGATTGCACCGGTTGTTCACTGGAGTAGATATTCCCCTGACGATGTACGGGGTAGCAACCGCTCTAGCGCGCAGTCCGGAACAAGTTCAGGCCATGAAGAACGCCAACTGGGAAATCGCCAGTCACGGCCTGAAGTGGGTTGAGCATAAAGACATGCCCGAAAGCGTGGAACGTGCCGCGATCGCTGAGGCTATAAAACTGCACACAGAGGTCGTCGGTAGCGCACCGCGCGGCTGGTATACTGGCAGATGTTCGGAAAACACTGTGAGGCTTGTCGCCGAAACAGGGCTTTTCGATTATATCTCGGATACATATGACGACGACCTTCCCTATTGGTTGGAAGTCGCAGATCGGGATCAGCTCATCATTCCCTACACCCTCGAAGCCAATGACATGCGCTTCGCAACAGCGCCCGGTTGGGTCACGGGGCAAGATTTCGGGCAATATCTCATCGATTCGTTTGACACACTTTATTCCGAAGGCGGCGAAGGGCGGCCAGCTATGATGTCAGTGGGTCTACATTGTCGCCTTATCGGACGCCCAGGGAAGATTGCAGGCCTTAAACGGTTTATTGAGCACATCCAAAAGCATGACAACGTATGGTGTCCGCGTAGAGTTGATATTGCCAAGCATTGGGCAACACTACATCCGCATTCACGTAAAGAGCGACCAAGCCAAATGAGCCAAGAAAGGTTTGTAGAGCAGTTCGGATCAATCTTTGAACACTCCCCTTGGATTGCACAGCGTGCGTGGGAGTTGGAGCTTGGTTCGGCGCATGATTGCGCGGCAGGCGTCCACAGCGCTCTGAGCCGCATTTTCAGAACCGCTTCTGCTGAAGAGAAACATGGAGTGTTGATTGCCCACCCTGATTTGGCCGGCAAACTGGCCGCAGCAGGAGAGCTCACCGCAGAAAGCACATCAGAACAAGCCAGTGCAGGACTAGACTACCTAACCAGTGAAGAGCGAAGTCATTTTACAAAGCTTAACTCTGACTACGTAGCAAAGCACGGTTTTCCATTCATCATCGCAGTTCGTGACCATGATAAAGCATCAATTCTCGCTGCGTTCGACCAGCGGATTAACAATACCAGAGCTATCGAGTTCGAGGAGGCTTGCAGGCAGGTTGAACGGATCGCTCATTTCCGGCTCAAGGATATTCTTCCGTGAGCGCGCTATTAACACTGGAACCCCTCACTCGTGAAGCTTTTGCACCCTACGGCGATGTTATCGAAGTTTCAGGTGAGCCTGACAAGCTGATCAATCAAGGCATGTGTGGACGCTTCCATGATCTCGCGAAGCTTGACTTTGGGTCGGGTCAGGCTGGGATCAGCCTGTTTGACGCGCAAGCAAGGCACTTTCCTTACACTCTCGACATGATGGAGCGACATCCCGAAGGCAGTCAGGCCTTTATACCTCTGTCTGGCGTCCCCATGATTATTAGCGTTGCCAAAGACAATTCTGGCAAACCCGGACTGCCAAGGGCCTTTCTCTCAAAGCCTCATCAATCCATCAACATACATCGCAATACGTGGCACGGTGTATTGGCTCCTGTTGAACGCGCAGGCCAGTACATTGTGATCGACCGTATTGGCGATACCCCCAACTTAGAAGAATACTACTTTCAAGACTCTTATATCGTGAACGTTTAACCAAATGCCCCTCCATAAGAAGGGGGAAAACCAACAGTCATACGGAGGTTACTATGGCTCAGAACTCAATTGGGACACCCGAACAACTCAGGGATCCGAACTACACCCCAGCCCTTTCCAAAGCGATCCCGCTTGGGATTCAGCATGTGTTGGCGATGTTCGTATCAAACGTCACACCAGCCATCATTGTTGCAGGCGCAGCAGGTTTTGGTTTTGGATCAAACTCACCAGATTTCCCAGAGCTACTCTATCTTATTCAAATGTCGATGCTCTTTGCTGGCGTTGCAACACTCATGCAAACACTAACCATTGGCCCAGTCGGCGCTGCACTACCTATCGTTCAAGGGACGTCTTTTGCCTTTTTGCCAATTATGATTCCACTTGTAGCTGGCAAAGGCGTTGATGCGCTTGCAGCTCTTTTCGGCGGCGTGCTGATCGGTGGCATCTTTCACGCCCTATTGGGGACCGTCATTGGTAAAATTCGCTTTGCGCTTCCCCCGCTGGTCACAGGCCTCGTTGTGACAATGATTGGTCTCGCGCTCGTAAAGGTGGGCATTCAGTATGCCGCTGGCGGTGTTCCAGCCATGGGGACACCGGAGTACGGCTCCTTGCTCAATTGGTCGGCGGCCCTTGTTGTGATCGTCGTCACGCTTGGTTTGAAGTTTTTCACTCGCGGAATGTTGTCCATCTCAGCAGTGCTAATCGGCCTGATCGTCGGCTATATCTATGCGCTCGCTGTTGGAATGCTAACGTTCGATGCTATCGCAAGCTCATGGTCACGCTCGGCCGCTTTTGCCCTCCCACAGCCTTTCAAATACGGCTTTGAGTTCTCGGCAGCGGCAGTTATCGGCTTTTGCCTCATGGCCTTCATCTCGGCTATCGAAACCGTTGGAGATGTATCAGGTATCTGTAAAGGTGGCGCAGGCCGTGAAGCGACCGACAAAGAAATCGAAGGCGCAACTTATGCGGACGGTCTCGGCACGGCAGTTGCCGGTATCTTCGGTGGCTTCCCAAACACATCCTTTAGCCAAAACGTAGGCCTGATTGCTATGACGGGGGTCATGAGCCGCCATGTCGTCACATGCGGCGCCATCTTCTTAATTATCTGCGGACTTGTTCCAAAAGTAGGTGGCGTTATTCGCACAGTCCCAATTGAAGTATTGGGTGGCGGTGTAATCGTTATGTTTGGGATGGTTGTCGCTGCGGGTATTTCAATGCTTTCGGATGTGAATTGGAACCGACGCAATATGGTTATCTTCGCGATTGCCCTCTCGATTGGCCTTGGCCTGCAGCTTGAGCCCAATGCGCTTCAGCATATGGGCGCGACTGCAAGAGTGCTGCTGACATCTGGACTATTGCCAGCGGCTGCAATTGCGATTGTTTTGAACCTGATCTTGCCAGAAGAACTTTCAGATGAAGCAACAGAAGAAGTCTCAGGTGGACATGCCGGCCATGGTCGTGGATCACTTCAAAAAGACGACTAAGCCTTACTAGAGCTTTGCCCAAAATGAAAACCGGCGCTCCTGAGCGCCGGTTTTTTTATTTGAAGACATAGACTCACGCGTTTCAAAGATGAGCAGGAAACTTCATGTGTCGATTTACGTCTTTATACAACAAATAGCGAAATGGCCCCGGCCCCCCCGCGTAGCAGGCTTGCGGGCAGAACGCGCGAAGCCACATAAAATCACCCGCCTCAACCTCAACCCAATCTTGATTGAGGCGATAGACGGCTTTGCCTTCGAGGACATAAAGGCCGTGTTCCATGACATGGGTTTCCGCAAAAGGGATGACGGCGCCCGGCTGAAAAGTCACAACATTCACATGCATGTCATGGCGCAGATCGTTCGTGTCAACAAAACGTGTTGTCGCCCACTTGCCGTCTGTTCCAGGCATCGCAGTTGGGGGAATATCTTTCTCGTTGGTGACAAATGCCTCAGGGGCTTCAAGACCTGAAACAGCTTCATATCGCTTGCGCACCCAGTGAAACTTTACAACGTTGTCTGTGTGGTTTTTCATGGACCACAAGGCATCAGGCGGCAGATAGGCATACCCGCCTGTCTCCAAGAGATGATCAACCCCTTCAACGGTCAGCGTCAAAGCACCTTCGACCACAAAGAGAACAGCCTGCACTCCTGCTTCCGTTTCAGGTCGATCGCTCCCGCCACCAGGCGAAACCTCTGCGATGTACTGCGAAAACGTTTCCGAAAAGCCAGACAGTGGCCGAGCAATAACCCAAAATCGAGCTTTATCCCAAAAAGGCAAAAGGCTGGTCACAATATCGCTAAACGTTCCTTTCGGGATTACCGCATAGGCCTCCGTAAACATCGCCCGATCTGTCAACAATTGCGTTTGAGGGGCAAGCCCACCTTGTGGCGCATAGTAATCTGTTTTTTTCAAGATCGAGCCCTCTTCAATAATGTGTCGGCCTATTCAAACGCCTAACCCCATTATTTCCAATCATTTTAAACACATCAAACACCTAAAGGATTATCAAGATTTACTTGAAATCACTCCAACGATTGAACTGCACAGCGTCACATCAACGTGAAGCTCATGTCACATAGGTGGCGCTTTGCAGAGCTGGATCATACCCTTAGCTCAGATGCGCAAGGAGCTCACATGGTCGTTGAAAAATTTACATTCGCAAACCAGGATGGCCAACAATTGGCCGCACGGTTCGATTTACCAGAAGGCCCACATCTGGCCAGTGCGTTGTTTGCACATTGCTTTACCTGTTCGAAAGATATCCCAGCGGCGAAACGTATCGCCCAAAGGCTCGCTGCACAGGGCATCGCGGTGTTGCGCTTTGACTTTACTGGCCTTGGACATTCGGGAGGGGAATTTTCAAACACAAACTTCTCAACCAATATGTTCGACTTGATCGCCGCAACCCAAGCCATGACAGAGCGCGGCTTTCCACCAAGCCTTCTTATTGGCCATAGTCTTGGAGGCGCTGCCGTTTTGGCCGTTGCAGACCAAATCAAATCGGCGAAGGCCATTGTCACTATTGGAGCCCCTTTTGAGCCCTCAAACGTCATTGAACACTTTACTGAGAAGCATGTCGAGATCGTCGAAAATGGTTCTGCTGAGGTTCGTCTTGGTGGGCGACCATTTACCATACGAGACAGCTTCTTGAAGGATATCAGTACGCACAAACTACGCGAAGCGGTGGCAACTTTGGGGAAGGCTCTATTGGTACTACACGCGCCACGCGATGAAATCGTGAGCATCGATAACGCTGCAAAAATCTTTATGACGGCAAAACATCCGAAGAGTTTTATAACGCTGGATGACGCTGATCACTTGATCAGCCGTGTAAACGACGCTGAGTACACGGCGGAGGTCATCAGCTCGTGGGTGTCACGATATCTAGACATCCGTCCCCCTGCCCCACCACCAGGAGCGCCAGAAGGCATTACACGGGTGCGAGAAGTAGACCCACTCGGCTTTTTACAAGACGTGATGTCTGGCCCATACCATCATACCCTTGCCGACGAGCCAAAAGCTTACGGTGGGGGCAACAAAGGAATGTCTCCATACGGGTTTGTGTCAGCGGGCCTCGGAGCCTGCACTTCAATGACCATTCGAATGTATGCGAGGCGCAAAGGTTGGCCACTTGATCATGTCCGCGTGGATGTAAGCCACGAAAAGGTTCATGCTCAGGACGCTGGGGGCAACAGCGGTGAAAGGATCGATGGATTTAAGCGCGCAATCACACTTGAAGGCGATCTAACAGCCGATCAACGCCAAAAACTTCTCGAGATTGCAGACAAATGCCCAGTCCATCGAACGCTTGAGCGTGCAAATCAGGTCACAACCATTCTAGCCAAATGACTACAGGCCAGCTTGTGCATCTTGTATTGCGGGCAGGATTGTTTGTTCTATCGCGCGCTGCGTAATCGGCCCAGCAAAACGTAAAACGATAATACCGTTTGAATCTATTACGTATGTCTCAGGGACACCGTAAACGCCCCAATTAAGGGCCATACGTCCAGTTTCATCCGCTCCAATACTTTTATAAGGGTCACCAAGATCTGCGAGAAACTTTAGTGCATTGGGCGCTTTGTCTTTATAATTCACCCCATAAATCTCAATACCACTCTTCGCGAGCGCTTCAAGCTGTGGGTGCTCGACACGACATGGTGCACACCAACTCGCCCAGAAATTCACGAGCTTAACACCGTCGGCTCGCAAGGTCTCATCCGTGAAGGTTGCACCTGTTCCAAGTTGGGTAATCTCAACCGCTGGAGCAGACTTACCCTCAAGTGCGGATGGCAAGGCATCAGGATCTTCGCGCTGAAGCCCGAGAAACATTAAGACAGCCAGTCCCGCGAAGATCAGTGGCGGGGCAAGCATCACAGGGGATACCTTAGCCACGCGACTTCCTCCGATTTTCGATTTCATTAAGCTCCGCTTTGACGCGGCGTGCTCGGGACAGACTTAAAAGAACAATAGCAACGATTAGACCAATCGAAACAGCATACGCTGACAACACTTCAACTGCATATTTTCCAAGATCAGGCATCATCCCAACCGCTCCTGTGCCAAGAGAGCTCGCGCGCGGCGTGCCCTGATTTCTGTGTTCGTGCGCAGTATGACCAGTGCAACAAACAGCAAAACGAAGCCTGCAATGGAGACAAGTGCTGGATACCAAAAGACATCAGCAACATTTTCTTTCTTGTCCAAGGACAGAGACGCCCCTTGATGAAGCCCTTGGTTCCAGAAGTTGACGGCATATCGGGACAGCAATGCAAAAACTGAACCCACAAGGCACAAAACACTGGTCAAATCAGCAGCGGTATCGTCGTTTTCTATCGCACTCCAAAGCGCCATATACCCCAAGTAAAAAAGAAATAGGATCAGGAAGGACGTTAAGCGCGGATCCCATGCCCACCATGTTCCCCACATTGGCTGCCCCCAGACCGCGCCTGTGAAAAGCGCGATAAGTGTCATGATTGCACCAACAGGTGCAGCTGCGCGAGCTGCCAATGCGCTTACGTGATGCCGCCGAACGATCCAAACCAACGACGTGATCAACATCATTACCCAAATATTGATCGCCATCATCGCACTGGGGACGTGGATGTAGAAAATTTTGACAGTCGAGCCCTGCCGAAAGTCATCAGGCGTAAAGAAAAAACCCCAGCCGAGGCCAGTCACCAGAAAAACTGCAGCCGCCACGGCAATAAATGGCAGTGCGGCTTCCGTGGTCCGCATAAACTTCAGCGGGTTTGCATATTCCCAAATCGACGCCATTGAGCTCTTCCCCTTTTACGTATTCCCATGCCTGAATTTGTCAGCAAATGCCAGCACTCTGATGTCACATTAGCGCAAGTTCACTCTGAGCACCGCGGCACTAGCAATTGGTAAAAGCGCCAAGGCCGCGAGACTAATTCCAGAAAGCATTAAAAGAGGGGTTGTATATGGCTGGCCCTCAGCTCCCCGTCTGGCGACCTCGGCACCAAATATAAGCGTTGGGACATAAAGAGGCAAAACCAAGAGACTGAGTAGCAATCCTCCCCGCTTGATCCCAACGGTTAAGGCCGCCCCAAACGCACCTATAATCGAGAGCGCGGGTGTCCCCAAAAGCAATGAGACCATGAGCGCAAGATACCCGCTGCTCGGTAAGCTCATCAAAAGCGCAAAAACGGGTGTCGCCAAGACAAGTGGCAAGCCAGTCGTCAACCAATGGGCAACAGCTTTTACTGTGATGATGCCTTCGAGCGGAAGAGGCGAAGTTGCCAGTAGGTCAAGTGAACCGTCTTCAAAGTCTAGCGCGAACATTCGATCCAAAGAGAGAAGGCAAGCCAAGAGCGCAGCCACCCACAATACCCCAGGTGCAATCCGTCCCAACAGATTGGTCTCAGGGCCGACACCAAATGGGATGAGGACAACGACAATAAGGAAGAACGAGAGCCCAAGGCCGAAGCCCCCTCCTGCGCGGACAGCGAGGCGCAAATCCCGTCTCAGAAGCGCCATCATAGAAAAGCCTCATCAAAGTTATCCTCAAGAGCAGACGTTGCCTTATATGCGCCAATATCAAGCGATATTGCATTTTTTAGGCCCAGATCAATATGTGTGGCCATGATCGCAGCACCCCCTGCTTCTAAGTGAGCTTCAATGACCTTGCCAAACATAGCGACCGCGACTTGATCCAGAGAGACTGTCGGTTCATCGAGAACCCAAACTGGCCGGCCTGTGACCATCAATCGCGCGAGCCCAAGTCTGCGCTTTTGTCCAGCCGACAGCATCCCAGCGGGCCTGTCTCTCAAGTCGGATAAAGCAAATGCAATCATTGCAGGCTCGATACCCTGTGTCCCAAAGACGCTAGCCCAAAAAGCCAAATTCTCCTCGACCGAAAGCGTCGCCTTTATGCCATCCACATGCGCAGCATAAGCCATCATATCAGGATCAAGATTTATCTCACCTGCCAATGCAGGCTGCAATCCAGCAAGGGTTCGCAACAAAGTGGTTTTGCCAATCCCGTTGGGGCCACGGATCACAAGAGCCTGTCCAGCACTGAGGCTAAAGCTCACATCTTTCAGCACAGCCAAACCACCACGTGCAACGCTAAGTTTTTGAACGTGAAGCTCCATAGAGAAGTCCTTAAACAGGTAAGGCGGCAAGGGCAACGCGGCGGCCTTCTGCCGCAAGTACATTGTAAGTTCGGCATGCAGCGGGTGAATTCATGACTTCAACACCCATTCCTGTCGCTTCAATTTTTTGTCGCAAGTCTGACGGCAAATGTGCAATTTCAGCACCTGTTCCCACAAAAATCACATCAACTGCCCCCTGAAGCGCAAGGAGGCTCTGAAAGTCGTCATATCCCTCCCAAAGCTTTGCGCCCTCAGCAGTCAAAAGCATTCCGCTCTCGATACGATGACCTCCAATTTTGAAAAAACCCTGTCCATAGCTCTCGACAGGCTGGGCTTCGGCAAAGTGCATTTCAGTCAATTTCATATTTCAGTCCCAGAGAGGCAGTGATGTTAGTGCCGCAGTAAAAATTACTGCGTAGGCTATCCCGCGATAAAGCTTTTCACGAGCGGGGTCAAAAATCTTTGCCCCTAAGATGTTTCCAGCCACAGAAGGCACAAGAAATAACAGCCCCAAAGTGATAGGCAGAGCGTCAAGATGCCCTTTCATAGCGAACCAAAACAGCAAAAAAACGTCGAAGACAAACAAATACATCATGATATTTGCGCGGATACAGCTGACCGCTTTGGTGCTTGCAGCAAAAAGCATGATGATGGGAGGACCGGGCAATCCAACAGCACCCCCTGTGATGCCTGCAATGGCTCCGCCTACATAAAGCAGCTTTGGCGTTATTTGGCCCCGGTAGCGCAGCCCCGCCAACAAAGATAAAGGCACAACAATGGCCAATATCGAAACAGCGTAACGAAAAATTTCAGCAGGAACAGCCAAGAGGAAATATATCCCCGCAGGCAGAGCCACTAGGGTCGCGAAGCCAAGACGTGCTACACTGCTGGGCTCACCGTCTCGCCACGCACGCGGCAGATTGGGTATGGGGCCAAAAATATCCATAACTGTAAGAGCAACAAGAACCGAGACTGGGTCCATAAATTGGCTCGCAAAAGGGATGAAAACCATCGCTGTTCCAAACCCAGAAAAGCCCCTGACAACCCCTGCTATAAAAACGACCAAAATTAACCAGTAAAAACCATCGTGTTGGGCAGCATGACTGATTAATTCAGGCATCCACATTGGCAAATTGATTTCCTGCAGTCGCGTTAGGTTTGGTCCAGTCGCGCTTCACGCCAAGCCACAGCAATATCGTCGAGGCTACAAAAACAGAACTATACGTGCCCACAATAACGCCCCAGATCATAGCGAAAACGAAACCACGGATCACGTCTCCGCCAAGAAAGAACAGTGCTAACAGAGCTAGCAACGTGGTCACCGACGTCATCATCGTCCGGCTCAAGGTTTCGTTGATCGAAATGTTCATAACTTCTTTGAGCGGTTTCTGTTTGTATTTGCGCAGGTTCTCACGAACACGGTCAAACACAACAACCGTATCGTTCAGCGAGTAGCCAACAATGGTTAGAAGTGCCGCGATGATCGCAAGGTCAAAACGAATTTGGAGTTCTGAAAACACCCCAATGGTTAGCAAAACGTCATGCACCAGCGCCACAACAGCACCAACCGCAAACTGCCATTCAAATCTCAGCCAAATGTAGATGAGCACTGCTCCAATAGCCAACACCACAGCAATCATAGCCGTTTGAATGAGCTCTCCAGAAACCTTGGGCCCAACGCTCTCAACAGAGCTAAAAGTAATGTCAGGTGCCTTTTCTTGCAGAGCAATCAGAACCGCTTCAATCACTTCTGACGTCACGGCTTCTTCGCCATCTTGCGCCTGAATACGGATCATCGCCACATTTTTGTCCTCACCAAAGCTCGGATCAAACACCTCAGTAATGGTGATGTCGCCCAAGCCTAGCGGTTCGATAGAATCACGATAATCTGCAATTACGATCGGCATGCTGCTATCAGTGCGGATCGTGGTGCCACCTCTGAAATCGATGCCGTAATTCAGACCCTGCAACACAAAACTCGCGAAGGCTACAACCATCATAAAGGCTGAAATACCGAGCCAAAGTTTGTATCGCGCAAAGAAATCCCAATTCGTGTCCTGCGGAACAAGTCTCAATCGCATGGTTTAGACCTCTATCGTTTTGGGTTTACGGCGTTCAAACCAGATCACAACAATCAGACGCGTTACGAAAATAGCCGTGAAGACAGATGTCAAAATGCCTAGTCCAAGTGTTATCGCAAAGCCTCGTACAGGCCCCGACCCAACTGCATATAGAATGACGGCCGTGATGAATGTAGTAATGTTGGCGTCCACAATCGCTGACAGCGCTTTCTCGTAGCCCAAATCAATCGCTCTAGCAGGGCCTTTTGCTGACTTCAGCTCTTCCCGAATACGTTCAAACACCAGAACATTCGCATCAACTGCCATACCAATGGTCAAGACAATTCCTGCGATTCCTGGAAGCGTCAGCGTGGCACCTAACATCGAAAGCAGTCCGAATATCAAAACCACGTTAATCACCAGAGCGATGTTGGCAAAAACACCAAAGGTGCCGTAGCTTAGAACCATAAAGACAAGCACACCGACAAACGCGACGACGCAGGCGAGCTTTCCAGCTTCGATGCTGTCCGCGCCGAGCTCTGGTCCGATTGTGCGTTCTTCAAGAAACTCAAGACCTGCAGGCAATGCACCAGCGCGCAGCAAAACAGCGAGGTTGGTGCTTTCTTCCAGCGAAAAATTACCCGTAATTATGCCAGATCCGCCGGCAATATGACTTTGAATAACGGGCGCCGAAATCACTTCGCTATCGAGCACAATAGCAAAGGGTGAGCCGATATTTTCAGCCGTGTAATCGCCAAAACGCCGCGCGCCAGTTGTATTGAACCTGAAGGAAACAGCGGGTCTACCGTTTTGATCAAAGTCAGGCTGTGCGTCGACAAGATCTTCACCCGAAACGACAGCCGCTTCTTCAAGGACATAAAAAACGCCATCTTCATCAATTGACGGCAGCACATAGTTCCCTGCCCCAGCTGGTGCATCAGCACTGTTTGCCCGACTTACTACCGAATGAAAGGTTAGTTGAGCTGTAGTCCCGATTATGGATTTCAACTCAGCAGCACTGCCCAGCCCCGGAACCTGGATCAGGATGCGATCGCCGCCCTGACGCTGGATTGTAGGCTCGCGGGTTCCCACTTCATCGATCCGGCGCCGAATGATTTCAAGAGACTGTCGTACCGTGCGCTCATCTGTGGCTAACTTTTCAGCCTCGGAGAGCTGGACGATAATCACATCTCCCTCAACGCTCACTTCAATATCGCTAGCACCCGCACCAGATAAACTAGTCACTGGTCGAGCAAGACCACGGATAAGACTTGCCGCTACCTGTAGCTGTTCTGGTTTGGAGATTTTAATGCGCAGCTCGTCATCAGCGCTTTTTTGCAAACGCACAGTGCCCACACGCGCGCGCTCTTCACGCAGGAGGTCTCTGATCTCAGGCCAACTGCCCTTGATCCTTGCGGCGTATACATCGGCGACTTTCACTTCGGCGAGCAAATGCGCTCCACCGCGCAGATCGAGCCCCAGATTAACCAATCCAGACGGCAAATAGCTCGGCCACATCTCGGCCTGTTCAGAGAGGCCCGCAGCGCTCCCCCCAGCCTCTAGCGCCTTCACTGCGTCATTGTGTGTCTCGACGCGCGTGTAGAAACCATTTGGCAAAGCAAGCATAATACCCGCAACCACAACGAGCCAGATCAGCACCCGTTTCCATGTATCAATCTGAAGCATTGTGGGCTCCGCCTCGTGCTTTAGTTACTTGAGAAGCTTAAGCTTTTGCTGGCTCTGTTTTATTCAAAACCTGAGTAATCGTGCCTTTGATGACGCGCACTTTCACAGCATCTGCTATCTCGACTTCAAGCTCGCCATCCTCACGGACCTTAACAACTTTGCCGATAATCCCGCCCTGCGTGATCACTTGGTCACCACGGCGGATGTTCTCGATCATCTGTTGATGCTCTTTCATTTTTTTCTGCTGTGGTCGGATCAAAAGGAAATACATGATCGCGAAAATCGCGGCCAACATCAGCAAGTCACCAGGTCTCATATGCGCCCCCGTCGTGGTCTGGTTATGGGCAAAGCCCTTCAAATCCAGCATTACCTATGCCTGAACAGGATTGTTTGCAATGGGCAAAGCCGAATAGAAGCAAGGTACAATGACCCGTTTACCTTGGGCCACAAAATCGGTCATAAGGCGGCAGCAAGATTTATTCCTCAAAAGGACAAGTGAGATGCACGATATTCGCGTGATCCGTGAAAACCCCAGCGAATTTGATGCCGTGATGGCACGCCGAGGGCTCGCACCAGTCTCAGGCCACATTCTGAAACTCGATGAAGAGCGTCGTAGCAAAATTCTGGCGGCTGAAACTGCGCAAGCAGCCCAAAACAAAGCGGCAAAAGAAATTGGTGCGGCAAAAGCCTCTGGCGATACGGCTCTCTTTGAAAAGCTACGAGACGAAGTCGCTGCACAAAAAGCTGAGGTGGCTACCCTTCAAGTAGAAGCCAAGACCCTAGACGCAGCTCTGACTGAAATGCTTGGCGCTCTGCCAAATCTGCTGCACGATGACGTTCCTGTAGGCGCAGATGAAGCAGACAACAGTGAGGTGCGCAGCTGGGGTACCCCCGCGACATTGAATTTCTCAGCCCGAGAACACTTCGAGCTGGAATGTGTTAAACTAGGGATGGACTTTGAAACAGCGGCCAAGCTTTCTGGCAGCCGTTTTGTTGTTCTTTCGGGCTCTGTTGCTCGCCTGCATCGAGCTTTGGCTCAACTCATGCTAGACACGCACATCGAGGAAAATGGCCTGACCGAAACCTGGACTCCTGTTCTTGTAAAAGAGGAGATGATGTATGGCACCGGTCAGCTCCCGAAGTTTGGCGAAGACAGCTACCAAACCACAAACGGCTGGTGGCTCGTGCCCACAGCAGAAGTTACCCTGACGAACATCGTCAATGGTATGACAGTGGAAGAGAATACCCTACCCCGTCGCTTCGTTGCGCACACACAATGCTTCCGTTCTGAGGCTGGAAGTGCTGGACGCGACACCTCAGGCATGCTGCGCCAACACCAGTTTGAAAAGGTGGAAATGGTTTCGATCACTCATCCAGACAAAAGTTTGGAAGAGCACGATCGCATGACGCGTTGTGCTGAAGGTATTCTAGAAAAACTAGAGCTCCCGTATCGCACTGTCGTCTTATGCACGGGTGATATCGGCTTTGGCGCAATCAAGACACATGACATTGAGGTTTGGTTGCCAGGCCAAGGAAAGTACCGCGAAATCAGCTCGGTTTCTGTCTGTGGAGATTTTCAAGCACGCCGCATGCAAGCCCGGTTCAAACCCGCAGACGGCGGGAAGCCGCAACATGTTCATACTTTGAATGGTTCAGGCTTGGCCGTTGGGCGCGCACTGATTGCCGTTCTGGAAAACGGGCAGCAAGAGGACGGATCGGTTATTCTGCCTAAGGCTCTGCACCCTTACGTTGGCGGAAAAACTACGCTCAACGTAGATGGATCATTGTGTTGAGTTTGCAAAAATTCAGCCATAGCCTGATCAAATGAACAGATTGCTCGCCTTAGCCACGTTTGCCGCAGCGATATTATTTGCAGCATCCCCGTTCTTCACCTCGGGTTTCAAAGGCTTTGAGGGCAACCAATTTCCTTTGCCTCAAATCGACCCTGCTGTTCAGCCGGCAGGTTACGCATTTTCAATTTGGGGACCGATTTATCTATGGCTCATTGCAGGAACAGGTTTCGGCCTCTTCAGGCGCGCTGATGCGATTACGTGGACAAGCTCGAGGCCCGCGCTTTTCATCAGCCTCGCCATCGGCGCAACTTGGATCGCGGTTGCCCAAATCTCAGTGATCTGGGCAACCGTTCAAATCTGGCTCATGCTTATCGCCGCCCTCGCAGCATTCGTAAGGGCAAGTGATGATGACGCTTGGTGGCAAAGA
Organism: Lentibacter algarum; assembly: GCF_040580765.1. Lineage (GTDB taxonomy): Bacteria > Pseudomonadota > Alphaproteobacteria > Rhodobacterales > Rhodobacteraceae > Lentibacter > Lentibacter algarum. The sequence goes on from NZ_CP158687.1 coordinate 1,786,395, forward strand.
GAACCGATCGGCATTTATGCAGGGTGGCTCACAGCGGCCTCAAGCGTCTCTGTCGGTCTAGTCCTCGCAGGCTATGGATATACGACACAAGACATCGCAGCCTATGTCAGTCTCTCGATTGCTCTAATCATAGCGGTCGCAATGCAAAAAGCTTGCCCCAAGTCTCTGTCGTATCCGATCGCCGTGATTTGGGCTCTGGTCGGCATTGTCGTCAGCAATTTAGAACCGCTCAACACAAGTGTCGTAGCGCTTTGTGCTGTAGGAATAGGCTACTTGCTGATCGGGCTCATTAAAGCCCGCAACAACTAGTCTTTCTTGCGACCTTGAGTGTGCTTTCTCAACTTTGACGGCGGAGCCTTCTTGCGTCCCTTGTATGGGTTTTTGTCGCTTTGGCCGCGCATTGTCATGCGAATGGGCGTACCTGGCATGTCAAAGTCTTCCCGCAGACCGTTCACCAAGTATCGCGAATATGCAGCTGGCATCTTATCTGGATGCGAACACATAACGATAAATCCGGGCGGACGCGTTTTCGCCTGAGTCATATAACGCAGCTTGATACGCTTTCCCTGTGGCGCGGGGGGCGGATGAGCTTGGACCATGCCATCGAGCCAACGGTTCAGGTGTGCAGTCGTAATCCGCTTGTTCCAGACATCATGCGCTTTGCGAATTGCATCATGCAAGCGCTCAAGTCCACGTCCGGTTTTGGCTGAGACAGTGATAAGTGGAGCGCCTCGCAACTGAGGTAGCAAGCGCGTAAAAGCTTCTTTGAGCTCTTTCAACTTATCTTGCTTATCGTCCTCAACATCCCATTTGTTGACAGCCACGACGACGGCGCGCCCTTCTCGTTCGGCAAGGTCTGCAATGCGAAGATCTTGTTGTTCAAACGGAATGGCCGCATCGAGCAAAACAACGACAACTTCAGCAAATTTAACCGCGCGCAATCCATCCGATACAGATAGCTTTTCAAGTTTATCCTGCACTTTGGCTTTTTTACGCATACCGGCCGTGTCAAAGATACGAACTGGGGTACCCGACCAATCAAGCGTGAGGGAGATCGCATCACGGGTAATCCCAGCCTCTGGCCCCGTAAGCAGGCGATCTTCACCAAGGATTTTGTTGATCAGGGTTGACTTGCCGGCATTCGGACGGCCAACAACGGCAATCTGAAGCGGTTTTTTCTCAGTCGGAGTATGATCAGGTGCGTCTTCATCCTCGTGGACGGTCACATCAATAGCAGGCGCGTCTTCTTTTGCGCGTTCTTCATACTGGTCGGCCAACGGCATAAGAGCCGTGTAGAGTTCGTTCAGGCCCTCGCCATGCTCTGCTGATAAACGAATAGGATCGCCAAGTCCCAATCCATAAGCTTCCATCACACCAGCATCAGCGGCCATGCCTTCCGCTTTGTTTGCAGCAACAAAAACGGGAGACCCTTTACGGCGCAGGATGTCTGCAAAGACCTCGTCTGTCGGCGTAACACCAGCGCGCGCATCAATCATAAATAAGCAGGCGTCTGCCATTTCTACGGCACGCTCGGTCAAACGGCGCATGCGCCCTTGAAGGGAATCGTCAGTCGCATCCTCCAGTCCCGCCGTGTCGATCACGGTGAAACGGAGATCTCCGAGCTTCGCTTCTCCTTCGCGTAGGTCACGAGTCACTCCAGGTTGATCATCAACCAAAGCAAGACGTTTCCCAACCAAACGGTTGAAAAGAGTTGATTTGCCCACATTGGGACGGCCGACTATGGCCAAGGTAAAGCTCATTCTAAAAGCGCTCCAGTCGCAGAAAGCCGCACCTAACCGAGTTTAGGGTCAACGGAAAGCGAAAAGTTGCCCTTTACCGCTCACGACAAACATGACCCCTCCCGCGAATACGGGGCTCGTCGACGCACCACCCGGAATTTCTCCTGTTTGCAAGAGAGCTCCATTTGTCGGATCAAAGGCTCTGATCAAACCATCGCTAGAAGCAACATACAGCCGCCCACCTGCCAGAACTGGCCCGTAGTGCGCAAAGAGTGTCGCCTGCCGCTTTGGTCGGTCTTTCACAAAGAACGGCAGTTTAACGCCCCAAATCCGCTCGCCTGTTTTAGCGCTAAGACGAACAAGTTCGTTGCCGTCTGACACAAGGAAAACATCATTTCCATTAACCCAAACCGGGCTCATCGGGCCCTCTTCAGCTGTCCAGAGCCGTTCACCACTAGCCAGATCCAGTGCAACCATCCGCCCCGATTGTGTCCCCGCAAAAACAAGGTTACCTGAGATAACTGGGTCACCCGTGATGTCCGTGATCCGACTGCGCGTAAAACCGCGCCGCTGACCCGAAATAACCGAGTCCCACACACGCAGACCGCCCTGCTTGAAGGCTGCTTGCAACTCGTTTGATCCAAACGAAAAAACCACCAAGCTGTCAGAAACCGCCGGAGCAGGTCCACCAAGGATATTGTTTTTGTCAGCTGAGGACCCAAGTTGCCAAAGAATACGGCCGCTTTCAGCATTCAGTGCCCAAGCCGTTGAATCGCCGGCGACAAGATAAACGATGCCATCACGCACAGTAGGCGAGCCTGTCGCTGATGCTTGCAGTTTTTGGACCCAGAGTTCTTGTCCCGTTTTGGCGTCAAGCGCCGAAACAACACCAAACCCTGACGCAGCATAAACAACACCGTTGGCGGCTGCTAAACCACCTCCTGTCGCATCGCGACCGCTATCACGCTCTGGTACAAGGCTGACGTTCCAGAGCGCGGCCCCAGATGTCGAGGTGGCCGAAACGCGCGCCTCTGAATCAAGAGTGAATACTTTCCCATCTAGAACAACTGGCTCTGACACGATCCGACCGAAACGGCTGTTACCTGAGCCAATATTCACATTCCAGATCGGCTCCAACGCGCCGCCAAATGCGGGATGATCGATACGGGTGTGCGGACTGTTATGACGTTGAAGCCAGTTCGAGTTGCTCTGCGCTTGGCTCAGCAAAACGGGCTCAGAGCGGTTTTCAGTCAAACCCGCATTCACCACTATGTTGCTTGCTTCTTCTGCCCGCAGTGGCTCACGCTTGCCGGCCAGTATTGTTTCTGGCTCCTCACAGGCACTCAGCATTAAAAATGACAGAACACCCGCGCAACACGCAATCGAACCCAGATTTGGCAGACGTTTTTTCATCGACTTTATCCCTCGCGCCTATTTCAGGCTATTGGTCTACTACTCGCTTTGCTCTTGGGCTGTCGCCACTTCAGGCACATCACCGCCAAGAGCAACAATCAGCTGTGTCGCACGGCGGCGCAGCCCAGGCGTTGCTTCGCTATCTTGTACGATGCTGCCCAGTGCCGCAATCGCTTCTTCTGTGTTGCCTTGCTCGATCTCAATCAAAGCCAGTTGCTCTTCCACGAGTACCTCTAGCTGTGGATTTCCACCAATCAAAGCCTCGTAGCCTGTTTTGCGTTCGGCCAAACTCAGTTGATTTTCTTGCAATGCAAGGAGCTTAAAACTCGCCACCTGACGATAGACGAGTGGCACATCTCCGTCGTTAGCAAGCAACTGAAGCGTTTCTTGAGCCTCTTTTTGGCTTCCAGCATCAAACTGTTCTTTCGACGTCAGCAAGGCGAGAACAGCGCGCCCGCCCACATCACTACCTTGAATAGAGGCAAGCGCCGTGGCCCGTTCGGCAGCCTCATTATTGTCCAAGGCAGCGAGTATACCGTCACCAAAGGCTTGATATTGCGCCGTGGCTTGAGCTTTTCGATATTCGATAAAGCCAGCCCCCCCGACAACAATAATCACAGCGCAAATCACCATCCAGCCATAGCGCTTCATCCAAGCAAAAAGCCTATCACGACGCACCTCTTCGGTGACTTCTTCAATAAAACTGTCAGTATCGCTCACGCCGTTGCCCTTTCGGTTTTGACCCTCTTACAGTCTTGACTGGCCACTGCCAAGACCCGCATTAACGATCGGCAGTGAAGCGTAAATGCGCAAGAAATGAGATGGCGGCTCCGGACCACACCGGCCCAAACTAAACTAGACAGTTTAGAAAAACTGATCTATTTCAAAACGGGGTTCGTAAATCGGAATATTGGGCTCTAATCAGGGTCAAATTTCCCATATTAAGAGGCACAAATGCGGTTAGTCCCATTCCTGACAGCGATATTGGTAACGGTTTTTCTATTTTTCCTTGTCGTCCAGCGAGACACGTTGATGAGCTTCGCAACAGGGACTGACAAGGCAGTCACGACTGAAACCGTTTCGACAGCCTCTAATGAGAACACCAAAATTTTACGAAGAGTTGGCGTGATTGCAATCAAATCGCACGCTCAGGAAATTGACAGCGCGGTCATCCTGCGCGGCCAAACGGAGGCTGCACGTCAGGTAGATGTGCGATCAGAAACCTCTGGATTGGTTGTTTCCCCCCCCTTGCGCAAAGGCGCCTTTGTAAATGAGGGGCAAATCCTTTGTCAGCTGGATACGGGAACACGGGGATCAATTCTTGCAGAAGCCGAGGCACGGCTGGCTGAAGCCCGCGCGCGGATTCCAGAAACTGAAGCTCAAATTCCTCGTGCACAGGCGCAATTGGAGCAAGCCAAAGCTCAGCTAGAAGAAGCACTTATCAATGACAATGCTGCGCGCAAGCTTTCGAAAGGTGGATTTGCGTCAGACTCGCGCGTCGCCGCAACAGCTGCTGCAGTGCGCGGCGCAGAAGCTGCAGTCAAATCAGCTGAAGCCGCACTTAAAACTTCACAATCTGGAATGTTAGGTGTTCAAGCAGCGATTGAATCTGCCCAAGCAGGCGTGGATGCTTCCAAAAAAGAAATTTCGCGCCTCGAAATCAGAGCGCCGTTTCAAGGGCTATTGGAGAGCGACACAGCCGAGCTAGGGTCTCTCATTCAGCCGGGCGGGGCGTGCGCCACTGTGATACAGCTCGATCCAATCAAACTCGTCGGCTTTGTCCCTGAAGCCCAAGTGGATCGTGTCAAAGTTGGCGCACTCGCCGGCGGCCGCCTCACAACAGGACAAAACGTGACAGGGGCCGTGAGTTTTCTTGGCCGAAGCGCAGATCAACTCACACGAACCTTCCGAGTCGAGATTGAAGTGCCAAACCCCGACCTCGCCATTCGCGACGGTCAAACAGCTGAAATAATTATCGGCGCAGAAGGCCGAACGGCACATTTAGTTCCACAATCCGCCCTGACTCTAGATGATACAGGACTGCTTGGTGTTCGACTTGTCGATAGTTCGATGCAAGCCAAGTTCCAAACCGTGACACTATTGCGCGACGATATAAGAGGTGTTTGGCTTGCTGGCCTACCTGATGAAGCCGACATAATTATCATCGGCCAAGAATATGTCGTGGACGGTGTGCTTGTCGCGCCCGAGTATCAGGATGTTGCCCAATGACAGGCTTGGTAGACTGGGCCGCCGCCCGTGCGCGGATGATTATGGCCTTTATCGTTCTGTCTCTGCTCGTCGGCGGCTTTGCCTATGCCAACCTACCCAAAGAGGGCGAGCCTGACATTCAAATACCCGGTCTTTTTATCTCGGTTCCCTTCCCCGGCATCTCAGCAAGCGACAGCGAGACCCTGCTTGTAAAGGTTATGGAAACAGAACTGGCTGACCTTGATGGCCTTGAGTCGATGTCGGCCACAGCGGCTGAAAACTATGCCGGTATCTTTATCGAATTTGAATTTGGCTGGGACAAATCAGCTGTCATGGCTGATGTACGTGAGGCCATGAATGCAGCCGAAGCGGCTTTTCCTGACGGGGCTGAGAAATACTCTATAAACGAAATAAATTTTTCTGAATTTCCTGTTTTGATCATCAATCTGACGGGTGATGTCCCTGAGCGTACCATGTCTCGGGTCGCTGAAAGCCTAAAAGACAAAATCGAAAGCCTAGATGCTGTCTTGGAAGCTGGTATCGCTGGCAAACGTGACGAAATGCTCGAGGTTCTTATCGATCCCCTGAGACTTGAGGCTTACAATGTGACCGCGGGTGAACTGATAAGCGTTGTGCGCAACAACAACCAGCTGATCGCAGCGGGTGAAGTTGAAAGCTCAACAGGTGCATTTTCTGTCAAAATCCCATCAAGCTTTAATGAGCCACAGGACGTCTACAATCTTCCCGTGAAAGTAAACGGAGATCGAATCGTCACCTTGGGCGACCTTGCAGAGATCAGGCTGACGTTTGAGGACAGGCTCGGCACCGCGCGCTTTAACGGAGAAACCACTGTTGCGCTTCAAGTTGTGAAGCGGAAGGGGTTCAACCTTCTTGATATGGCTGACGATGTAAAAGTCGTTGTCGCTCGTGCGAGTGCAGAATGGCCCGCAGAGCTTCAATCCGCAGTCTATGTCGGCACATCGAATGATCAGTCGCGCGTCGTCGGCTCGATGATTTCGCAACTTGAAGGCTCTGTACTGACAGCCATAGCACTCGTCATGATCGTGATCCTCGCGGCCCTTGGTGTGCGCCCTGCACTGCTCGTGGGCTTTGCTATTCCAACGTCTTTCTTGCTCTGTTTTGCATTCCTAGCTCTGATGGGGGTAACGATTTCAAACATTGTTATGTTTGGGCTTATCCTCGCGGTGGGGATGTTGGTGGACGGCGCGATCGTAGTTGTCGAATACGCAGATAAACGTATTTCCGAGGGCACTGGCCCGATGCATGCCTATGTTGAAGCTGCCAAAAGAATGTTCTGGCCAGTCGTGAGCTCAACGGCAACAACGCTTTGCGCGTTCCTCCCCATGCTCTTTTGGCCAGGCGTTCCGGGCCAGTTCATGGGGATGCTACCTGTTACGCTCATTTTTGTTCTCTCGGCCTCACTTGTTGTGGCTTTGATATATCTGCCTGTAATGGGTGGGGTTTCGGGACGCATGAGCCGTCTCTTCGGTCGCTCAGCTGACGCACTCCGTGCAGCGACACCATGGTGGCTTAGGGCAGCCTTGGTTCTACCATCGCTCTACATGGTCTTTCTCGGCGCCATGCAAACGCTCAATCCCGGCTACCTTTTTGGTGGAACGCCTATCTTTGAAGGGGTGATGTCCCTGCTTCCGGGTATGGTTTTGTTTTTACTTGGAAGCTTTGCCTCCTCGATCACATTGGGCGCAGCTCAAATTGCTTGGAAGAAAACGTCCGTTCAAGCTGGGCGCAGGCGCACATATTTTGGCCAGTTTATTCAACTCATTACAGGCAATCCAATCATGCCCGTGGTGTCGGCCGCTGCCGTCTTATTTTTCGTAATGTCTGTCTTTGGATATTACGGCTCAAATAACAATGGAACTGAGTTTTTCGTAGAATCTGAGCCTGAAATGGCTATCGTCTATGTCAGAGCACGGGGAAACCTTTCACTCGAACAAAAAGACGACTTGATCAAGCGTGCCGAAGACATTGTCCTCGCTCATCCAGGAATCGACAACGCGTTCTCTTTTGCAGGTGACAGTGGCCTCAACACCAATACTGGCGGCGCTCAGCCCCCCAATGATACGATTGGGCAAATTCAGTTTGAAACGATCCCATGGGAAGATCGCAGAGATCGCCCCGACCTCGATGGCGATCTTGTGCTACAAGAGCTTACAGAACAACTGTCCGCTCTCCCCGGAACAAAAATAGAAATTCTTGCAGCGTCACGTGGCCCCGCGTCTGCAAAGCCTGTCCACTTGCGCCTCAAGGCGGATGATTGGGAAGACTTGATAAGCGCAGCCCAAACGGCACGAGCCAAATTCGACGAGACGGAAGGCCTGACACTTCAAGAAGATACGCTACCCCTCCCCGGAATCGACTGGCAGCTTGATGTCGACGTCCAAGAGGCTGGGCGATATGGTGCAGATGTCCAGACTGTTGGCGGCATGATCCAACTCGTCACGCGCGGCATACTTCTTGATACGATGCGCGTTGATAGCTCTGACGAGGAAATAGAAATTCGCGTTCGGCTACCCGAAAAAGACCGCGTTTTGAGCACACTCGACACACTCAAACTGCGAACTGCGGATGGGCTTATACCTCTCTCAAACTTCCTGACACGCAAACCTGTGGCGAAACTAGCCGAAATCAACCGCGCTGACCAAATGCGGTTCTTTGATGTAAAGGCTGGCGTGGTAAACGCGACAATGCTTCTAACCAACGCCGAAACGAACGAGACGCGACTTATTTCTGCCGCTGATTGGAATGAAGATGCCGCCCTGCAAGCACAAAGTGAACGTGAGGGTTTTGAAGCCGTGCCGCTCACACCTGCAAACAGAATTGAAGCTATCACATCTTGGCTCCAGACAGCGCCCTTTCCTGAAGGGGTCGCATGGGAGTGGACAGGCGATCAAGAAGATGAAGCCGAAAGCCAAGCCTTTCTAAGCTCAGCTTTCATGGGTGCACTTGGGCTGATGTTCATCATATTGCTCGCCCAGTTCAACAGCTTTTATAACTCTATTCTCGTCCTTCTTGCGGTTGTCCTCTCGACGGCAGGCGTGCTTATTGGCATGTTGGTCATGGACCAAACCTTCTCAATTATCATGACGGGTACGGGCATTGTGGCGCTTGCGGGTATTGTCGTGAACAACAACATCGTTCTGATTGATACCTATCAGGAATATTCCTCATACATGCCGCGCCAAGAAGCTATCGTGCGCACCGCAGAAGACCGAATTCGACCAGTCTTGTTGACTACAATCACAACAATGGCAGGCCTTGCGCCTATGATGTTTGGCCTCAGTCTTGACTTCATCAACGGCGGATACTCGATAGATAGTCCCACAGCGCTCTGGTGGAAGCAGCTTGCAACAGCTGTCGTTTTCGGACTGGGCATCGCAACAGTGCTGACGTTGGTGTTTACGCCCTCGATGCTGGCGCTACGTGTTTGGGTATCGACTTATCTTGGATGGGCTGCCCGTGCGCTTGCTGCGCTGTCTCTCGGCAGCGCCAGCCGCATTGCTCGTGATATGGCGCTACAAACAGCCGTCCGCCGCATAGCGCCCCCAGAAATCTTGTGGGATGGCTACAACGATCAAGCTGTAGGCGAGACACCCGAACCCGGATCAAACGACACAGAAACTGTTCGTGCCAGCGAAGCATCACCATCAGACGACAACGCTGAAACCGCCAAAAAAACACCGACTGGTCGTATAAAGGCGGCTGAATAGGCCGCTCTTATGCGGCGTCTTCCTCGCTGCTTTGCCTTGCCCATAGGCTTGCATAGCGCCCTTTGCGCTTAAGCAAGGCTTCATGGGTGCCCTGCTCCGCAACTTCACCATCTTCCAGCACAACAATCAGATCGGCATCTGAAATTGTCGACAGGCGGTGTGCAATCGTGATGACCGTGCGCCCCTCACCTGCCTTACGCAAAGCAGACTGAATTTCACGTTCCGTCTCAGTATCAAGTGCCGAAGTAGCCTCATCGAGTAGCAGTACAGGCGGATCTTTCAGCAATGTTCGAGCGATACCCACCCGCTGCTTTTCGCCTCCAGATAGCTTCAAGCCTCGTTCACCAACAGCGGTATCATACCCATTTGGCAGAGCCGCAATAAAGTCGTGAATCTGCGCTGCCTTCGCAGCTGCAACGATTTCCTCCTCGCTCGCCCCGTCGCGCCCGTAAGCAATATTGTATCGGATGGTATCATTGAACAGAACAGTGTCTTGCGGCACCACTCCAATCACCCCGTGCAAACTCTCTTGCGTCACATCGCGTACGTCCTGCCCATCAATTGATAGACGGCCTTCGGAGACGTCGTAGAAGCGGAACAGCAGGCGCCCTATTGTTGACTTACCCGAGCCAGACGGCCCCACAATCGCGACAGTTTCGCCTGCACCAACTTTGAGGCTGACCCCTTTCAGGATTGGACGCGCGCTATCATAGCCAAAATGAACATTTTCGAGAACAACAGTCCCATTTGACACCTCGATCTGAGTGGCTTCGGGCTTGTCTTGAATCTCGGCAGGCTGACCAAGCAAATCAAACATCTCGCCCATATCCACAAGGCTCTGCCGAATTTCACGATAAACTGTACCCAAAAAGTTGAGCGGTAGGGTGATCTGGATCATGTATGCGTTGACCATAACGAAATCGCCAACCGTTAAATCACCATTTTGCACACCCAATGCTGCCATGACCATGACTGCAATCAAACCCATAGTGATCAAGAGGGCCTGACCAAAGTTAAGGAAGGCAAGTGATGATGCCGTTTTAATGGCCGCGGCCTCATAGCCTTCCATCGCCGCATCATATCGTTGCCCTTCGCGCCGCTCCGCCCCGAAGTATTTCACTGTCTCAAAATTAAGGAGGCTATCAATCGCCTTTTGGTTTGCATCAGTGTCGCGGTCATTCATCTCACGGCGCAGCTTTACCCGCCACTCTGTCACCGTGAAGGTAAACCATACATAGAGAGCGATCGTTCCCACAACCACTGCCAAATACCAGACATCAAACAGAAAGAAGAATATCCCTGCAACCAGCAGCAATTCGAGAATAAGCGGGCCAACAGAAAACAATAGAAAACGTAGCAAGAAATCAACGCCCTTGACCCCACGTTCAATAATGCGGCTTAGACCACCGGTTTTGCGCGTAATATGATAGCGCATCGAGAGCCTATGAATATGGGTGAAGGTTTCAAGCGCCAGTTTGCGCAGAGCTCTTTGGGCCACCGCAGCAAAGACGCCATCTCTAAGCTGCTGAAATCCAGACGTAAATATACGTGCCATCCCATAGGCGACGGTTAGCCCGACGGCACCGAGAAGCAGGTCTGAAACCCCCTCTCCAGACAAAGCGTTGACAGCATCACGGTAGATGATTGGCGTGTAAACGGCGATAAGCTTGGATAGAAGCAAGGCTGCCATAGCAATCAACACTCGCCGCTTTACCCAGACTTCACCGTCTGGCCAAAGATAAGGAATGACACGCTTGATGGTGCGCACACCTGATGCACGTTCTTGTTTTTCTACATCGTCACTCATGCCGATAGGGCCTCTCGCAATTCAAGGCGCAGAGATAGTCCCCTTTCAGGCCGATTGCCAGCCGTGCTCAGTCAGGAAGATCAAAGACTTGCCCAGGATAAATCAAGTCTGGATCACGGATTTGATCTTTATTGGCCTCATAAAGCTGTAGATACAGCTGCCCTTCGCCATACCTGTCACGCGCAATCGCCCAAAGCGTTGCTCCAGGTTGGACGGTAACAAGCGCCACACCAGCCTCTGAAGTCACTTTTTCGGGGACTTCGCGCTTGAAGGGGGTCTCAACACGGCTTTTCACGAGTCCATCCTCGTCGACCTCATCGACCCGCAATGTGTATATTCCAGAGTCGACATTGGGCAATTCAGATCGCCACAAGCCATTCGTCTCAATACGCTCTGTCGTCACAGGACGGTTATCGAGGTAGACGCGGACATAACTATCATTGGAGGCACGGCCTGAAAGCTGGACTTCCCCACTTTCAGAGTAACTAATAGCATCAAGCGCGACTTGGCTCATGACAATCGGAGCGGCGGGCTGAAGGATTGTAACTCCGTCAGCGTCCGCCAAAATCACTGTATTTGACTGGGTAAGCGCCGCTGCCTCACTCGTTGTTTCCGCGTTTTCTGCAATCTGATTACCTGCTTGTAGTGGCGCTACGATAATTGTGTTGAGGCTCTCTTGACCACCGGAAGTTCCGCGTAAGCTCAAGACACGCGCGTCTTGACTGGCAGGCAAATCAGCAAACGCCACAAACTCCCCTGACGCACCGGCTTGGACCGTCACGACGACATTCCCATCAAGCAAGACTTCAACCAACTCCCCCGGCAAAGCAGTGCCAGCAATGAGTGTTTGTCCATTCGGTTCAACCCGTGCGACATCGAATTTGGGCGCAGGTTCACTCGAAGTTGAAACGTTTGCCTTCTCTTCAGAAAGCGAAACGGACACGTCTTGTGCCGCGGTTGGCTCTGCCACTTGGCTGGATGCTTCGTCCAAAGAGCCATCTTTCAAATACATTCCGACGCCGGCCAAAACCAAAACAGCCGCGCCCGATAAAGCCAACACAGACCCATTACTCGCAAAGAAACCCGTTAGTTTGCTCATGGAGTTCCCCAATATTTCCAACCGCGTCTCGCGCGGGTTGAGAGAGCATAGCAAGATGGTTATGAAGGGTCAAAACAACTCATCAAAAGTGTTGGAGCACCATGACGAAACGATCAATCTGTGTCTATTGCGGCTCACGCGAAGGTGAGAAGGCAACTTATAAAACGGCAGCGACAGCTCTTGGAGCAGCCTTGGCTAACGAGGGCTGGCGCCTCGTTTATGGGGCTGGAGACATTGGCTTAATGGGCGCCGTGGCCCGCAGCGCGCAAACTGCTGGTGGCGAAACATTCGGCGTGATCCCAACTCATTTGTTAAAGAAAGAGGTCGGCAAAGTTGATCTCACAGAATTCATCGTCACCGAAAACATGCATGAGCGTAAGAAAGTTATGTTCATGAATGCTCAAGCAATCATTGTCCTACCAGGCGGCGCGGGATCGCTTGATGAGTTCTTTGAAGTCTTAACCTGGGCGCAACTTGAACTTCATTCAAAGCCGATCGTACTGCTGAATGTCGAGAACTATTGGACCCCACTGATCGCCCTGATGGATCATATCATTGCTGAAGGCTTTGCCGACCCAAGCCTAAAAACTCTCTTTACGGTCTGCACCAGCGTCGATGAAACCACCGACTACCTACGCGGCGCTCTGTCCTGAAGAAGGCTGGAAGCAGAATATAGTGTTAGGGCGAGCCATATCAGGCCAAAGGCAATCCCATGCCACAGTCCAAAGGGCTCCCCAAAAATCACCACCGCACAAAAAAATTGCGCAGTCGGGTTGATGTATTGCAACAACCCGACCGTAGAAAGCCTGTTGCGATGTGTCGCATATGAAAACAGCATCAGCGGAGCCGCTGTCAGCACACCTGAAAAAATAAGCATCCCATTTTCCCAAGCTGCGGTTCCAAAATGCCCCTCACCTTTTGAATGAACAAAAGCGAGAACCCCTAACGCGATCGGGAACAAGAGTGCCACCTCTCCCGTAACGGAGACAACTGGCCCCACTGACAGGCGCTTTTTTAAAACGCCATAAATCCCAAAACTCCCCGCCACCAAAAGCGAAATCCACGGTGCAACTCCTAAACCATAAGTAAGCGTAACAACTCCCAGTGCGGCCAACCCGACAGCGGCCCACTGCGTAGATTGTAATTTCTCTCCAAAAACGAGACGTCCCAGAAGCACGGCAACCAACGGGAAAATATAATACCCCATAGCCGCCTCGACCGCATAGCCAGCCTGTATCGAGAAAATAAAGGCGAACCAATTTGTGGAAATCATGATCGCCGCTAATCCAACCACAAGGACGCCGTTACGGGTCGACAGAAGCGTAAACAATACCGACAAGCGCCCTTGCGCCAACAAGAGAATAGCAAAGAGAACAAACGACCAGATTGTCCGATGTGCTAAAATTTCAATAGGTGGAATATGCGCCAAGACCTTGTAATATAGAGCTGAGAACCCCCAAATCAGGCAGGCTATGACCATCGCCAAGACACCTTTTGTACTTTCGGTCATCATCTTTGATTGTTTCTTTCTTTCTCTGGCTTGCAAATTAAGGCTAACCTGATTCAATTGTTGGAGAATTTTCAACTCGTTGTTATCGTTTGTCGAAATCAGACAGGACATTGGTAAATGCGACACACCTTGCCGCTTGCGCCCCAATTCTACGTGACGGCGCCACAGCCGTGCCCGTATCTCGCGGGGCGGATGGAGCGCAAGCTGTTCACATCGCTTCAGGGCGAGAACGCGCAGCAGCTTAATGATGGATTATCCCAACAAGGTTTTCGCCGCTCTCAGAATGTGTTGTACCGCCCGTCTTGCGCAGATTGTGCCGCCTGCTTATCAGCCCGAATTATTGCGGCTGACTTCAAGCCAAGCAAAAGCCAAAAACGTGTCTTAAAAAAGAACACGCATCTTGAGCGCAGAGTCACCTCGCCATGGGCCACAGAAGAGCAATATGATCTCTTCCGTCGCTATCTGGACAGCCGCCATGCAGATGGTGGCATGGCCGATATGGACGTGTTCGAGTTCGCCGCTATGATCGAAGAAACGCCTATTCGCTCGCGTGTGATTGAATACATAGACACAACAACCAAGGCCCTCGTTGCAGTCTGCCTAACGGACGTGCTGCAAGATGGGCTTTCAATGGTATACTCGTTTTTTGACCCTGAGTATGAGAGTAGCTCTCTTGGGACCTTCATCATCCTTGACCATGTCGAAATCGCTCGTGCAGGCGATCTACCGTATGTTTATCTTGGCTATTGGGTCCCCGGCAGCCCGAAAATGGACTACAAAGCCAAATTTTCTGCGCTTCAGATATACAAACAAAACGAGTGGACACCGCTTGGCGACATTGCCCATCATGAAGCCGAAACGCACCCACTGTCGACTGCGCCGATCGCAGAGCAGGTGGCAAACATATCACTCCCTGACTTGCCCGCCCACAGGATCAAGCCTTAGCCCTGCCGCACGATCTTTGAGCACTTCTCATCATTTTCCTAGACGCTCGGCTGGACAGCCCTAAAGCTGATATCCCAAGCACCAATAAACCTCGCGGGTTTGCAACCGATTGCGCGCGATTGAGTTCGCAACTGCTATGGCCGAATCCCAAAATCATGATGCTCTTTTTGAATTTCTGTCCAAATTATTCCTCGCAGCGCAACTTTTGAACAAAAAACATGCCTCCAGAGTACGATTATTCAGGTTTTGGCGGTTGACGCCCCTAGCCGGCACTTCTAATGTCTCGCAAACGCAGCAAAAAGGCACCCAGCATGGTAGAGCTAGTGGTCATCGTGAGAAAAAGGCGCATGGGCCGGTAACGGAAACCCTTCGGTAACCCCATGCGCCCCCGAAAATCGGGGGTTTTTTTATGCGTAAAACGAAGTTGGAATGGAGCTTGTATATGACACGTCAAATGACCGGCGCAAAAATGATCGTAGAATGCCTGAAAGATCAGGGCGTGGAGGTTATCTTCGGCTACCCTGGTGGAGCCGTGCTTCCCATTTATGACGAGGTGTTCCAGCAAAACGGCATTCGTCATGTTCTCGTGCGCCACGAACAAGGCGCTGTGCATGCCGCAGAGGGATACGCCCGCTCGACAGGCAAACCAGGTGTTGTTCTCGTAACATCAGGCCCAGGCGCCACCAACGCCGTAACCGGACTGACGGACGCCCTACTTGACTCAATTCCGATCGTTGTCCTGACAGGACAAGTTCCAACCTTCATGATAGGGACAGACGCGTTCCAAGAGGCCGACACGGTTGGCATTACTCGACCCTGTACAAAACACAATTGGTTGGTCCAAGACACGGCCTCCCTTTCAGCGACAATCCACGAGGCGTTCCATGTTGCTACGTCAGGCCGACCAGGCCCTGTCCTAATTGATATCCCCAAAGACGTTCAATTTGCTTCGGCCGACTACACACCTAAGCAGAAAGTCAAAGTGAGCCGCTATCAACCCCCTGTAAAGGGCGACATGGCATCCATAGAGGAACTCGTTGACGCAATCGAAAAGGCTGAAAAGCCAGTATTCTATACAGGTGGCGGCGTTATCAACTCGGGCCCAGCAGCCAGCCAGCTCTTGCGTGAGCTCGTGGAAGCCACGGGTTTTCCAATCACCTCCACCCTGATGGGCCTCGGTGCCTATCCAGCTTCAGGCGAAAAATGGCTCGGCATGCTCGGAATGCACGGGCTCTATGAAGCCAATATGGTAATGCACGGCTGTGACTTGATGATCAACATTGGCGCGCGATTTGACGACCGCATCACAGGCCGCCTCGACGCCTTCAGCCCCAATTCTCAAAAGGCACATATCGACATTGATCCGTCATCGATCAACAAGGTTATACGTGTCGACATCCCTATTGTTGGTGATGTAGGCCATGTGCTTGAAGATGTTCTCAAAGTTTGGAAAGCGCGCGGCCGCAAAACCAACCGCCCTGCACTTGAGAAATGGTGGTCAAAGATCGAAAACTGGCGCAATGTTGATTGCCTTAAGTTCGAGCAAAAAGGCTCGATCATCAAGCCTCAGCACGCCCTTGCGCGCCTTGAAGCCCTGACCAAGGATCATGACCGTTACATTTGCACGGAAGTTGGCCAACACCAAATGTGGGCGGCCCAATACCTTGGCTTTGAAGATCCAAACCGCTGGATGACATCAGGTGGCCTCGGGACAATGGGTTATGGTTTTCCTGCGTCAATCGGTGTCCAAATGGCGCATCCTGACAGCTTGGTAATTAACGTGGCTGGTGAAGCAAGCTGGCTGATGAATATGCAAGAAATGGGCACAGCAATTCAGTTCCGCCTGCCCGTGAAGCAATTCATTCTCAACAATGAACGCCTCGGTATGGTCCGTCAGTGGCAAGAATTGCTGCATGGTGAGCGCTATTCGCACTCTTGGAGTGAAGCCCTACCCGACTTTGTTAAGTTGGCAGAAGCTTTTGGCGCTAAGGGCATCCGTGTGGACGATCCAGCTGATCTGGATGAAGCCATCAAAGAAATGATTGCCTATGACGGTCCTGTTATTTTGGACTGCCTCGTTGAGAAGCACGAAAACTGCTTCCCGATGATCCCGTCGGGAGAGCCTCACAACAAGATGTTGCTCGGTGAATCAAGCACCAAAGATGCAATCGGCACAAGTGGCGCAGTGCTCGTTTGAGCCGCCCAACAGTGTAGAGAAGGAAGGAAGCACAATGTCTGCTCTCAAAATCAAAAAAGGCTCTAACAAGCACTCTGCGTACAACCTGCGCCCAACTTTTAGCGATCACGTTGAAACCCATACTCTCGCGGTTGTGGTGGACAACGAAGCTGGAGTGCTGGCGCGCGTAATCGGTCTGTTCTCAGGGCGAGGCTACAATATCGAAAGCCTGACCGTCGCTGAAATAGATCACGCAGGTCACCGCTCGCGTATCACCATCGTCACAACAGGTACGCCTCAAGTGATTGAACAAATCAAAGCGCAACTGGGGCGGATTGTTCCAGTGCATGAGGTCCATGACCTAACGGTGGAAGGCGCGTCAGTTGAGCGTGAACTTGCATTGCTGAAAGTTGAAGGCACCGGAGATCGCCGCGTTGAAGCGATGAGGCTGGCCGACATTTTCCGAGCCAATGTCGTAGACAGCACGCTTGAGAGCTTTGTTTTTGAAATTACAGGTACACCAGAGAAAATCGACGCCTTTAGCGAACTGATGCGCCCGCTTGGCCTAAGTGAAGTGGCCAGAACAGGTGTCGCAGCGCTCGCACGGGGTAAAATCGGGGGTTAAACCCTCCTCGCAGCAAAGTGCAGTTCTAGGCTGTTCGTAATATCGGAAACGGAACAACATTTGAAACCGTTACCTTCAGGGCTTCCGAACTTGGAAGCATTGACGGTGACGGTTTTTTTGATGCGGGTTCAATCGCAGCCTTCAAGCGTTCGGCGATAGCTGGAGCGTGTTGTTCAGAAATAAGTTCTGGATTGCGCGCCAAGCGCATCGTGTCGCCCTCCAAAACTTGAAAATGGACAAGATCTCCAGCATCCAAAACAGGACCATCAAACACGGAAGAGGCGCAGCCTCCATAGAAAGCTAGATCGCCATGATCTTCGCACCAGATCACAGCTTTTTGTTCGTCCTGATCACTCCAAAGAACAACGCCATACATCCAAAAACCCAATCTTTAAAAACACATCCTGTTAACACAATTTTTAGAAAATATTGCACGAAGTGGAACTCTGAAATGAGTGTCGCACGCTTAAAAATTGTGACTCATTTGGCAATGTCTGACGCTAATTAGCGTCAGTGACGACGCGTAATCGCATCGAAAAAGATGCAGTTCTTGTTACCATTTAAATCAATCCCGCGTAAGATTAGATTCGAACAGTATTAGTATCTCAAGAGTTGATGTTTGTGTCCAAATCACGCGTGCCCCAAAACCCTATTGATCCCGTTCAGCTGCGAAGTGTGTTCGGCGACAATCTCAAAAAGCTAACAGCGCGCTACCCTTCAGTTGCGAGCCTATGCAGAGAGCTCGGCATAAACCGCACGCAATTTAACCGCTACCTAGCGGCCGAGAGCTTTCCACGCCCCGATGTCTTACATAAAATATGCACTTTTTTTGAAGTCGATGCGCGTATCCTCTTGGAACCCGTCGATAAAGCCAGCGAGGAGCATGACGATCTTTTCCATCACCCTGCAGTCAGAAATTTCCTTGGGAAAACAACTAATCCTGTGTCCTTGGATGAATTGCCAAGTGGGTTCTACCGCTTCAGTCGCCCCAGCTTTGTTGATGACAATCGTTTCGTCGTAGGAACCTTTTACGTTTTTCGCATCGACGGACGAGCCTTTGTCAGAGGGTTCGAGTTGCCCGAAGCTATGAACGATCAAGGCCTTTCAATCAGTTCCTACAATCGTGAATTTCGCGGTATCACCCTTAAGCAAGAACAAGGTCTTGTCATATTGGCCGCCCGCCGTGGCGCGACGACATGTTCGTTCAGTTACCTTGCGCGCGTACCGTCTTTTCACAATAATTTCTGGGAAGGCTATGCCACCAGAACTGTAACAGAAAGCATTACCGGCCAACGCGTGGTTCGCTTTGTCGTCGAACATATCCAAGGTGGCTGGCGAGAAGCTCGTAAAATCACGCGCACCGCAGGTTTTTGCAGAGCAGAGGAATTACCAGGCTATCATGCCCGCCTGATGAGAGCAGGACACCCGTTTCGCTAGGCGCGCGCCTCGGATGCACGGTACAGATGCCAACTGGCATGGCCAAAAAGAGGCAAGACCAGATAGAGGCCTAGGAAAGCAGGCACCATGGCCGCAAACGTGCAAATCGCAATGAATGCGCCCCAAAGCACCATCAGTACCAAATTACTTTTAACCGCAATAAAGCTAGCAATCATAGCGGTCACAAAATCAACTTCACGATCCAACAACATTGGCATAGCGAAAACTGTAATCATAAACAAAAGCAGTGCAAAAAGCCCTCCCACCGCGGTTCCCACAGCAAGCATCGTCAGGCCATCAGCAGTGAAATAAACCTCCAACGAGCTCGACACATTTGTCATTGTGGAAAGCCCTAAAAACAAAGCAAAGATCATGTGAGCAATAAAAAACCAGAATAAGAAAACCATCAAAATAATCACACAAAGGGAAGGCAGTTGGCGGGCAGCTTGGTGCCGCACAACTCCGAATATTTCTGAAAAAACGAGAGGTAGCCCATAGTCGAGGCGATGACTTACCTCATACAGTGCAACGGCTGTAAACGGACCAAAGAGCGGAAACCCGACAGCAGCGAATACAAGCCAATAGCTTTTGCCAGTCGCCATAGTGATCCAGCCCAGCAGAAACCCGAAGGCGACACATATACTCGCGACGATAACTCCGTATGCTGGAGCCCGCCTCATATCATACCAGCCTTTGTAAATGGCCGCTTTTATGTCGAAAAATGTAACTTGGCCCAGTTCTGGCGCGCCTTGTTCTTTGATGATCATAAGGCCCTCCCCGCCTGCGTTGATCCAGCATAAGACGCAAAGCTGACAATCCCAAAGATTTTTGTTTAAGTCAGCTTTTAGCCCCGCAATCTCGCTTCAGACACTTATCTCCTAGATCAAGAAAGTGGCGCGCGTGAAAGCGAGTACTGATAAGCTTTGTGCCAAGCTTGGCCAAGCTGCATTAGGGCAGCATCGCTATCACGCGGACCGAAGAGGGAAAGCCCGGCAGGTAGCCCGTTTGCTCCCATTTCGAGAGGAATGTTGATACAGGGCAAGCCAATCAGGCCTACAGGCGTCACGATATGCATCCAACGATGATAGGTGTCCATCGCCTGCCCTCCTATCTCGGTAGGATAGGTCCACTCAACAGGGAACGGATATAGCTGGGTCGTCGGCAAGACGAGCGCATCGTAATGCTCAAAAAGCGTTGAGCAAATCTTAAACCAGTCCGACCGCAGCACTGAAGCGCGATGTACGTCCATAGCTGAAAAAGAAAGCCCACGTTCGATCTCCCAGATCGCCTCAGGCTTGAGCTGGTCGCGCTTGGAGGCATCATTGTAAAAAACAGACAGCCCTCCTGCGATGGCCCAAGAGCGCAAAGTTGTCCAACTCTCCCAGATCGCGTCAGCTGAAAACGGCGGGGCAACAGGCTCCACTATGATGCCAAGAGCCTCAAGCTGAGGGATAGCTTCTTCGGAATGAGACATAAGCCCTGCTTCCATTGGAAAGGCTCCGCCCCAGTCGCCAAGCCAGCCAATCCGACGCCCTTTGACATGCGCATCGATGCTTGGCAGCGTCAAATCGTATGAAGCCCCATGTGGTTGACGCGGATCAGCACCAGCTTGTGTATCAAGGAGCGCCGCCATGTCACGCGGCGTTCGCGCCATTGGACCCAATGTTGCAAGCTGGTGTAAAAAATTGTCTCCAACAGGCTCGGAAGGCATACGCCCATATGTCGGGCGGAAGCCATACACGTTATTCCAAGCCCCAGGGTTGCGCAGGCTACCCATCATGTCAGATCCATCTGCAACCGAGAGCATCCGCGCGGCAAGCGCCGCTGCAGCCCCGCCAGAAGAGCCGCCTGCGCTCCGAGACAGATCATAGGGATTACGGGTGGCGCCATGAACAGGGTTGAACGTGTGTGAGCCAAGGCCCCATTCAGGTGTATTGGTCTTCCCGATAACAACAGCGCCGGCAGCACGCATGCGCGCAACCACGAGGTCATCTTTGGGCGCAATAGAGTTTGCGAACATCGGGTTTCCCATCGAGGTGGGTAGCCCTTCGGCATTGGCGAGGTCTTTCACGGCCACTGGGATACCATGAAGCCAGCCCTTGCGAGGTGTCTCATCCATCGCGCGAGCCTCAGCCATCAATTCATCGGCATCGCGCAAGGACACGATGGCATTGACCTGGGGGTTGACCCTGTCGATCTGAGAAAGTGTCGCTTCCATCAGTTCTGCAGCGCTCAGCTGTCCCTCAGCAATGGCCTGTGACTGATCAAGGGCTGTCATATTTGTGATATCATTCATCGCCGTGTCCTTCTCGCGCTTAGTTTATGCTGGCGCGGGTTTAAGCGGAGCGCAAGGTACAATCAGATGAAAGCTTCTAAGGCACTAAAGCATTCACTTCACGTCAGTTAGAAGCTCGCGCAAGACAAGCTGTGTACTGGGTTCGGCATGATACGTCTGAGTGCAACAGCGAGCGCTGCTTGGGCAAACCTCTGGTTAAAAGTCGCCCTGAGCTTCTGAACGAGACTTACCAGCAACATCCATCGCCAGCGTCGCGGCCATCAAGCCATCAAGATCACCGTCCAGAACACCTTTGGTATCGGAGGTTTCAAAATTGGTGCGCAGATCTTTCACCATCTGGTAGGGCTGCAGAACGTATGAGCGGATTTGGTTTCCCCACCCCGCATCACCTTTGTTCTCATGCATTTCGTTCACAGCAGCGTTGCGGCGATCAAGCTCCATTTGGTAAAGGCGTGATTTGAGCGCTTTCATCGCGATATCGCGGTTTTGGTGTTGGGATTTCTCCGAGCTGGTCACAACAATACCTGTCGGTGCGTGGGTGATACGCACAGCAGAGTCAGTCGTGTTTACGTGCTGCCCGCCGGCTCCAGAGGAGCGGTAGGTGTCGATACGGATATCGGCTGGGTTGACTTCAATTTCGATATTGTCATCTACAACAGGATAAACACCAACTGATGTAAAGGAGGTGTGGCGCTTGGCGGCGCTATCAAATGGACTAATCCGTACGAGACGGTGCACGCCGCTCTCTGACTTGAGCCAGCCATAGGCATTGTGCCCAGAAATCTTATAGGTCGCCGATTTTATGCCAGCCTCTTCTCCCGCGCTCTCGGCTTGGAGTTCGACTTTATAGCCCTTCTTCTCGGCCCAACGCACATACATCCGCGCAAGCATTGAAGCCCAATCGCAGCTCTCCGTGCCCCCTGCACCCGAATTGATCTCAAGGAAGGTATCATTGGCATCAGCCTCACCATCCAACAGCGCTTCAAGTTCTTTTTCGGCTGCCTTTTTCTTGAGTGATTTCAGAGCCTCTTCAGCCTCTTTTATCACCTCGGCATCGCCCTCCATTTCGCCCAATTCGATCAACTCGATGTTGTCGGACAGATCGCCAGCAATCGTATCATAGCTTTCCATCGCATCAACAAGCGCCTGCCGCTCGCGCATGAGCTTCTGAGCGTTCTCTGGGTTGTCCCAAAGAGTCGGGTCTTCCACCCGGGCGTTAAACTCTTCAAGCCTATGAGGCGCAGTCTCTCGATCCATCCGCTGGGCCAAAAGCACCAGTGACTTTTCGACTTCGGCAACAATGCCCTGAATTTCTGCGCGCATGGGTCTTCCTTGGATCACGTTTCAGGGACTGATAGCGTAGCTCCGAGCCAGCGGCAAGCGCAGGCTCAGACGCCCGCATGTTTAATAAAGTCCGCCCGAGCTAAGCGTTCCAAAGCCAGCTTTGGGACCAACAACGGCTTTTTTGCCTGTTGAGGTCGTGACTTGCTTGGCCGCTTCCGTTTCGCGAACGAGAGGCAGGTTAGCTCCCATCGCGAAACCACCATCAAAAGTGATCCCGAAGTCGATCTGCTCCCCCTCGCGGAAGCATTCGATAACAACATGATCGCCCTCAGCGCTGTCTGACAAGCGCGCACCCGTAAAACGGTCGATTTTGATGAATTCGCATTCTTTCGGCGCACGGAATTTACCAGCCCCATACTTCTTGATCGCAGAACTCATGAACCTCTGGAAAACAGGACCACACATCCCACCGCCTGACGCGCCGCTGCCCATAGAGCGCGGATTATCAAACCCAATATAACAGCCCGCCACGATATTGTTTGTGAAACCAATGAACCAAACATCTTTGGCATCATTGGTTGTACCAGTTTTACCCGCAACAGGCACACCCAGATTCACCGATTTGCTCGCCGTTCCGCGAGACACAACCCCTGTCATCATGGATGTGAGCTGATACGCGGTCACAGCATTCATGACGCGCTCACGGTTGTTTACAATCACAGGCGCTTCAGACCGGGGCAGCGTTGGGTTAACACAGTCAGTACACACTCGGTCATCGTGTCTATAGACGGTCTTGCCATATCGGTCTTGAACGCGGTCAATCAATGTCGGCTCAACACGCTGCCCACCGTTGGCAAACATGGCATAGGCCGACACCATTTTGTAGAGTGTGGTCTCTTCCGAGCCGAGCGAGTTCGCCAAAAAGCGTCCCATTCCATCATAGACTCCAAAACGCTCAGCATAATCAGCTACCACGTCCATCCCAACTTCCTGTGCAAGACGAATGGTCATCAGGTTTCGCGATTGCTCGATCCCAGTGCGCAGCGGGGTGGGCCCATAGTAGCGGTTCGAGGCGTTTTGCGGCCTCCAAAGGCCTTGTGGCGTGTTGATCTCAATCGGCGCATCAACAACAATCGTTGCAGGCGTATATCCGCTATCAAGTGCCGACGCATACACAAATGGTTTAAACGAAGACCCGGGCTGGCGTCTCGCCTGTGTGGCGCGGTTGAAAACAGAATGCTGGTAAGAAAACCCACCCTGCATAGCAATCACGCGGCCTGTGTTCACATCCATAGCCATGAAACCGCCCTGCACTTCAGGTACCTGCCTTAGCGTCCAGCGGATAAAGTCTCCTGCTCCTTCGTCGCCCGTTGTCATGCGCCGAACAAGCACAACATCTCCGATTTTGAAACTGTCACCAAAACCGCCGCGCAACCATGAAATATCTTTACGTGGGATAACAAAAGGCTCTGCCTCTGTCTCGCTGATGCCCTCGATACCAATACGCATGGATTGGTCCGCAATTTCAAGCACAACAGCGGGGAACCAATGGCTCTCCAGATTAATGTCCCGCGGTACGTTGGTTCCGGCCAAGGCCTCTCGCCAATCCGCCTCAGTTGCTAGGTTTTCTGCCGAAATGCTTTTACCGGTCCCGCGCCAGCGACCAACACCACGGTCAAACTGCTCCAGCTGGCGCTGAAGAGCCGCCGCCGCAACTTCCTGCATCTCAGGATCAATCGTTGCGCGCACAGTCATACCACCCGTGAAAAACTCTTCTTCACCGAAATCATTTGAGAGCTGCCGGCGGATTTCGTCTGTAAAATAGTCGCGTGGCGGCAAGCCGTCTTTGAACGGCTCAAAGTCACCATTCTGAACCGACCGAAGTGGAAGCTCGCGTTCAGATTTGTACACAGCTTCAGAAATGTAGCCGTTCTCAAACATTTCCTTCAGAACAAAATTTCGCCGTTGAAGCACACGCTCTTTGTTTCGAACAGGGTGAAAACGCCCGGGAGCCTTTGGCATAGACGCCAAGGTAGCAGCTTCATGTGGGGCCAGTTCGCTCAAGGTTTTGTTAAAATAAGCCTGCGCGGCTGCAGTCACACCAAAAGAGTTCTGCCCGAGAAAAATTTCGTTCAGGTAGAGCTCGAGAATACGCTCCTTATCCAGTGTTTCCTCAAGCCGCGTAGCAAGGATAATCTCTTTGATCTTACGTTCGGCCTGGCGGTCAGCCGAGAGTAGAAAATTCTTAACGACCTGCTGGGTAATGGTCGAAGCCCCACGCACACTTCCACCCTTCATGGCGTCAACAGCAGCTGACGCGATACCGCGCGTGTCATAGCCCTGGTGCACATAGAAATTCTTATCTTCCGCGCTGATAAACGCATATTTCACAAGCTGCGGGATTTCTTCGGCTGGTGTAAACAGACGGCGTTCGCGCGCGAATTCGTCGAGCATGCGCCCCTCACCCGAGTAGATGCGGCTGATAGTGGGCGGCTGATACTGTGAGAGGCTTTCATGGCTTGGCAGGTCTTGGCCATAAATGTAAAAAATCGCACCAATAGAAAGCGCCACAGCCATAAGACCGAGGGTGATGAGGCTAAAAAGGCCCCCGAGGGCCGAGAACAAGAATCTAATCACGTGTTTCCCCTGATGCGCGCGCCCTGTCTATACGCCCAAGGCACGACGAGGTCAAAATCAACTGACAGTGAATTTGGGCTGGTTTTCGCCAGTTCCGCCCGCGTCTTGGCAAGCGTGCTCATTGACGGACCACGCGGCGGATGGCTTCATCCGCGAGGATCCAGGCCTGAATACCATCTCGGATTCCCTCCGCCATTTTGCGACGCCACAAAGGATCAACAACATTTTCAAAATCGCGGTCACTCGACAGAAACCCGATCTCCAGCAAGATCGAAGGAATGTCAGCCGCTTTGAGCACAGAAAAAGCAGCTGCACGATATGGCCGCCGGTTGAGAGGCGCCCCCTTTATCTCGAGACCGCCCACAATCGCTTTGGCCAAACGCTCCGTCCGCGGCTGTGTCTCCTGTCGCGCAAGATCGAGCAAGACATCAGCAACCACATCATCTTGACCCGTGAGGTCTGTCCCTGAAAGCATATCAGCCCGATCATGCCGCTCAGCCAACAGAGCCGAAGCCTCATCAGTGGCGTCATCGGCCAACGTGTGAACAGTCGCTCCATGCGCATGACCTTCGCTCAGCGCATCGGCATGTAGCGAGATAAAGATATCAGCCTCCGCTTGATGGGCCATAGCCACGCGGCGCTCAAGTGAAACAAAGTTGTCGTCCGTGCGCGTCAAAAGCACGTCGACATTGGGGAGCCGTCTAAGTTCTTCCTCTATTTCACGCGCAAAAGCGAGCATAAGCTCTTTTTCCGTTTGGCCTTCCCGCGAAGCTCCGGGATCAATGCCGCCATGCCCAGGATCGAGGACAACCAGAACCCGTCCAGTTTGCTTGCGCGGCAGCGAAGCAACCGGATCAGGCCAGACATCGCCCTTGGGCGGCCCTGCTCGGTCTGCAAACGTCGCCTCATCGGATGTATCGAGAACAACCGTGAGCACAGCCGTTCCCCTCTGGTCGTCACGGCTCATCTCTGCTGATCTTAGCGTAAAAGCCCCCCCAAGCTCCGCAACCATGCGTGACCATCCAGGGCGAAAGCCGCCAAAACGCACGCTCGTCAACGCTTTGGCTTCGGCGAAAAGCTCTTCAGAAACCCCAGCCCAATCTACCTCACGAAAATCAAGCACAAGGCGGCGTGGTTCATCCAAGGTATAAACACGATAGGGTACGGGCTGACTGAGCGTCAGTGTGAGCGTCAAGGCCCCCCTCTGCAAGCTTGCACCGCTCAGTGATGGATCAACGCGCGCCAAGCCACTCAGGGACTGGGCACTCGCTGACGGCACAAGCCAAGAAACCCCACCAATTAAGGCAAACACCACCGTAATAACTGCTAATAGCCTGCTCATGACCGCCTATTTCTTTCGCCTAAGCATAGCGCCAAAGCCCCCCTCAGGGAAGCTTCTATCTGTCAAAATACGCTTTGAGCCGTAGCAAACCTTCGCGGATCTCTTCAGTTGAGCGCGCATATGACAAGCGCAGTGTCGTTTGTCCTCGTTCAGGATCAAAATCGATACCAGGCGTCACAGCAACACCAGCTTTTGCGAGTATGTCAGAGGCCAGCGCACGACTATCATTGGTGAGATGGCTCACATCTACATAAATGTAAAACGCCCCATCAGGTGGAGCGAAGTTGCTCAAGCCCACCTTGGGGAGCTCTACAATCATCAGATCTCTATTGGCCTTATAGACTGCCAAATTCGCCTCAAGCTCTTCAGTACACCCGAAAGCAGCGAGCGCCGCGACTTGGCTGGCATGCGGTGCGCAGATAAACATATTCTGCGCCAGCCTCTCGATCAGACGTACGTGCTCCTCAGGTACAACCATCCAGCCAATGCGCCAGCCTGTCATAGAAAAATACTTGGAGAATGAGTTAATCACATAGCACTCATCAGTAAGCTCAAGTGCCGAGACAGCCTCACCTTCATACTCAATACCCTGATATATTTCGTCCGAAATAAAAGCTGTTTCGCTCTCAGCACAGGCATCAATAAGGGCCTGCATCGCCTCACGTGTCAGCATCGTGCCGGAAGGGTTTGCTGGCGAAGCCACAAGAAGGCCGTCAAGTTCAAGCCCCGCAAAGTCACTCGGCACAGGCTGAAAGCGGTTTTCAGCGCTTGTCGGCAATCCGACGGGCTTCACATCTAGCGCTTTCAGGATCTGGCGATAGCTCGGATACCCGGGCTCCCCAAGGCCAACCCGCGCGCCCGCTTCAAAGAGCGCGGTGAAGGCCAATATGAACGCCCCAGAGGACCCAGACGTGATAATCACACGCTCGGGAGACAAGTTCACACCATGTTTGTCATGGTAATGCTGGGCAATACGCGCCCTCAACTCGGGCAGCCCAAGTGCAACCGAGTACCCAAGCGGCGAGGCCTCCATTGCCTCAGTCAAATGCGCCCGCGCACCTCTGGGCGCAGCCGTACCGGGCTGACCCACTTCCATATGGATGATCGAGCGCCCTGCAGCCTCCGCAGCACGGGCCTCCTCCATGACGTCCATCACAATAAAGGGATCAACCGCGCCGCGCCTTGAGTTCCGCATAACTTTTCTCCTATTCTCTCTCCAAGCTTTTGGAGCGGGTGTCAGGTAAGGTCAATGCAACGCAGTTTGAAATCAACGCTGGCCGCATGCCTGATGGTGGCTCTCACGGCATCTCATGCATGGGCTGTATCGCTGTTGCGTGATCCTGATATCGAACAGAGTCTCAAACAGCTGGCCACCCCCGTGCTCAATGCAGCAGGCTTACCCGCTGGGCGCATGTCCGTTCTTGTCGTCGATGACTCCTCACTCAATGCCTTCGTGATTGACCGCGAACATATCTTTATTCACGCAGGGCTTTTGCTCAAACTCGAAACAGCAGAGCAGCTCCAGTCCGTCATTGCGCATGAGGCTGCTCATATCGCCAACGGTCATTTGGCCCGACGCCCTGCCAACGCGCGCGCAGCTCAAAGCCTTGCCGCCTTCGGGCTCGCTTTAGCCGCCGCAGCAGGCGCGGCTGGTGGCTCCGAGGCTGGTGCCGCAATCGGGATCGGCATGCAAAGCGCAGCACAACGCTCGTTTTTCTCCCATACACGCGCCGAGGAAGCTTCAGCAGATCAGTCAGCCATCCGCTACCTGACACGCGCAGGCGTTGATCCGGCAGGCTCAGTTGAAGTGATGGACATCTTTGCTGGTCAAGACTTGCTCTCAGCTGGCCGGCAAGATCCATACGCTCGCTCACATCCGTTGTCGCGTGACCGCCTGCGCGCAATGCAAGCAGCCACCTCAGCTTACCAAGGCCAGTTTGCGAGCAACCCAACTGCAAATTACTGGTTTGCCCGCGCCAAGGGAAAACTAGGCGCATTTTACCGCGCCCCAAAATGGACACTGCGCCGAGCAGGTGACAGTGGACATAAAGACGTCGCACAAATGCGCAAAGCCATAGCTTGGCATCGGTCAGGCAAAGGCAGTGACGCCCTCAAGACAATGGCGAGCTTGATTGCAGCCGCTCCAAATGATCCATACCTGCATGAACTTCACGGCCAAATACTCTTGGAGCAGCGCCAATATAATGCGGCCCTCTCCGCCTATTCAAAAGCCGTGGCACTTGCTCCAAGAAACGCCCTGATCGTAGGGCAATATGGACATGCTCTGCTGGTCTCAGGCAATCCCAAAGCCGCCCTGCCCCATCTTGAACGCTCCGCCAATATTGAGCAGCGCGATGCCCGCGTCTTGCGGGATCTTGGTGGCGCATACGCCCAATTGGGCAATGCAGGGATGGCCTCATTGCTGACAGCTGAGCGGTATGCACTGCTCGGTCGGCCAAAAGACGCCACGATCCACGCCAAGCGCGCATTTGACCTGCTCAAACGCGGCTCCCCTGGTTGGCAACGCGCACAGGATGTGCTCTTTGCCTCAGAAAGCGCCATAAATTCACGGAGAAAGAAATGACAAAAACAACAGCAGCCTTTGCTCTTATGGCAAGCCTTACAACAAGCCCACTTGCAGCGCTTGATCTCGCAGCGATGACGGCTGCCGAGCGCGCAGCCTTCCAAAACGAAATTCGCACCTACCTTCTGGAAAACCCAGAAGTGATAATGGAAGCCGTCGCTGTTTTGGAAGAACGTCAGGCAGGGCAGCAAGCCGACGCTGACGCCTCACTTGTTCAGGTGAACGGTGCTGATCTTTTTGAGGATGCCAATTCTTTTGTGGGCGGAAACCTAGAAGGCGACCTGACACTGGTCGAGTTCGTCGACTATCGCTGCGGCTACTGTCGCAAAGCCCACGACGAAGTCGCCCAGCTTATTGAGGCAGATGGAAACATTCGATTTATCGTTAAGGAATTCCCAATCTTGGGCGAAGCCTCGGTTGTGTCCTCGCGCTTTGCTGTTGCCACCAAATTGGTCGCAGGCGATGAGGCCTATAAAGCCGTCTCAGATGCATTGATCACATTGAAATCAGACGTTGAGGAGACGGTGTTGAGGGCCTTGGCGAGCTCCCTTTCGCTCGATCCCGACGCAATCCTTGCGAAGATGGAGAGCGACGAGGTGACAGCGGTCATCGCTGAAAACCGCGCTCTTGGGCAGCGCCTCAATATTTCAGGAACACCGACCTTTGTAATGGGGGACCAAATCTTGCGCGGCTACATGCCACTTGCCCAAATGCAGGAGATCGCAGAAGACATTCGCTCCGAATGAAAAAGAGCCTCTGCGCAGCGCTAGCGTTTTTCGCAGCACCTGTGTCTTCGCAGACCGACTTTACGGCGCTCTCCTATGGGGAGCGCCGTTTATTTGGAGAAGAGGTGCGCTCCGTCTTACTCGCACACCCAGAAATCGTAGAGCGAGCTCTGACACCGCAGCCTTATGCAGACGAAATAAACTCAGATCTTGCTTTGATCAGGCTCCACGGGCCAACGCTGTTTGCTGGCCACGATATAGCACTCTTTGTCAGTTCAGACTGTGCAGTATGTGCACGCGCGGAAAAAGAGCTCACGACCCTAGCCCAAGCACAAGGCTTGAGTATCAACGTCCTGATCCTGGAACGGCACCCTAGCCTGCAAGCCGCTCTCGAAATCGACAGTTTGCCGTTTTATGTGCTGCCCGACAAAATGTTACGCGGTATGATGCCCGCAACCGTCCTACGGCGGTTTTTAAGCGGCCTTTAAGCCTCGCTTGTAGCGTCCAGCTCCGCAGCACGCTTCTCAACAAGATCAACGATGTGGTCGACCATATCATAGTTACCAAGCTTGTGATCCTGCTTGCCCGCCATATAGACCATTCCAGTCCCGGCGCCTGCGCCACCACCAGTAAAGCCGACATCAGTCATCAGGGCCTCACCTGGACCGTTCACAACACAGCCAATAATCGAGAGGCTCATAGGTGTTTTGATATGCTCTAGCCTTTTTTCCAAAGCCTCGACAGTCTTGATCACATCAAACCCCTGCCGCGCACAGGACGGGCAGGAAATAATGTTCACACCTCTATGGCGCAGCCCAAGCGACTTTAAAATCTCATAGCCAACTTTCACCTCTTCGATTGGATCAGCCGAGAGAGACACACGGATCGTGTCACCAATACCCATCCACAGCAGACTACCCATACCAATCGATGATTTAATCGTGCCAGAGGTCAGCCCACCGGCTTCTGTGATCCCAAGGTGAATAGGCGCATCGGTAGCATCAGCAAGCTGCTGATAGGCTGCTGCAGCCATAAAGACATCCGAGGCTTTGACAGAGATTTTGAACTCGTGAAAGTCGTGGTCTTGAAGGATTTTGATATGATCAAGCCCACTCTCAACCATGGCATCAGGGCAAGGCTCTCCGTACTTATCTAAGAGGTGCTTTTCAAGGCTACCGGCATTTACACCGATGCGGATCGAGCAATTGTGGTCTCGCGCAGCGCGGATCACTTCCGCCACGCGCTTCTCGTCACCAATGTTACCTGGGTTGATACGCAGACAGGCAGCACCAGCTTCCGCAGCTTCAATCCCGCGTTTGTAGTGAAAGTGAATATCCGCCACAATCGGAACAGGGCTCTCGCGCACAATTTCCTTAAGCGCTTTGGCACTGTCCTCATCTGGCACAGACACCCGTACGATATCTGCCCCAGCTTCTGCCGCAGCCTGTACCTGCGCTATCGTCGCTTTGGCGTCCGTCGTAAGCGTATTGGTCATTGTTTGAACCGAGATCGGCGCGTCCCCGCCAACAGGGACATTACCCACCATAATCTGACGGCTTTTACGGCGATAAATATTGCGCCACGGGCGAATGGGGTTCAAAGACATTGGGGCCTCATGCTCAGGAAGTCAGATACAGCTGAGACATAGGGAGAAAGCAGCGTCAGTGCAATGTGTGGCTTAGTCTCTCAACACACCAAATGCACCGTCCGCGTCGATCTGCGCCACTGCACGCGCCAAAGGCTCGATCGCCTCCCAGTCGGCTTGGCTCAGCTCCGCGGTCAACGTTTCGGCAGTCAGCTGCAGATTGTCCGCGACCGCGCCACGTGCACCATACGGCCCGTAGGTGTTTCCATTTGCGGCAAAGTAGACCGCGCCGGCATCACCTGCACGAATGGTGGCTGGTTCACTTGTTTGAGGCACAGTGTAAAAATCGCCGGGCTGCATCACAGCTTCATGAAGGATCGTTCCTGACGCCGCCTTCACACGAAGCCAAACTTCACGTGTTGCAATAACTGTCACCACACCCTGCTGTTGCTCAAATACCTGAGGGACAGCCGCTGTCTCTGTCGGAAGTGTTCCTCCAAGGTCCGCAAGCACCGCTGACAAATCACTGTCACGCGCAATATTGGCCTCTGGCAACGCAGCACTCACATCAGCTGAGGCCAATGAGAAACTTTCCGTGATCGCGCCGCGCGGACCAGTCGGCCCATAGGTTTTGCCATCTACGATGTAATAAATTGAGCCGCTCTCACCCACACGAATGGTCGCCGGCGTCTCGCTGTTTTCTTGTGGAACATCGAAGGTTTCACCAGCATTCAAAATGCCGCTGAACAACTCTGTTCCTTCGCCGTCGCGAATACGGACCCAAGCAGGGCGCGCAGCCACGACACGCACACCTTCTGTAATCAAAGCGGTCGCTTCAAACCCAGAATCCGAACTTACCTCCGGTAAGCGTGCAAAAGTCCCGTTCTCATCAGGGCGCAACGTCGCAATCGGCGCATCCCTTGCCACGAGCACAGGCACATCAAGTGCCTGCGGACGATAGAGACGATCAAAGCTATCAGCCGCTGCCGTCAGCTCTGGGCTAGTGTCGCCAAGCTCTGGCGCATTATTTTGTCCAGCTTGTGCCAACGGATCAAGATCGGCCAAAACATCGGGGGTATTCTCTACAGGCGAAAGCTGAACGCGCTGCACCTCGTTGAGAACCGTCCAACCGCCAAAACCAAGCGCACCGACCAAAGCAACCAAAACGAGAAGTGAGCCCACGGCTCCCGGCTCGATGCGAGAAAATATCGATTCAGCCCCTGGTGCAAAAGGGGTTGCCCCGTCAAACATCGGGTCTCGATCTGTACGTTTGTTCTGCTTTTTGGGCTGTGTTTCTTTTCGAACAGACGAAGCCGCGTCAGACATCCCATGCGCCGTCGTAAACCCGCTTTCGGCACAGAAGGCTGCAAAAGCACGATCAGGGTCCATGCCAAGATAGCGTGCATAAGAGCGCACGTAGCCAGCAATAAAACCAGGGGTGTCAAAAGCGTCTGGGTCAGCATTTTCAATCGCTGCGATATAGCTGGCCTTGATCCGGAGTTCGCGCTGGACATCAAGTAGCGATTTGCCCATCGTGGCACGCTCGCCGCGCATGATATCACCAAGCCGCAGCTGAAAATCATCGAACCAGCGCGGTTCGACGTTCTCACTTGCATCGCTGCGCTTGTTTTTGCGCCTGATCATGCGTGCTGCCCCTATCGCCTATAGCGAATCGCGCTGCGAAAGCAGCGGCTTGCCCTTTTCTTTGTACGTTTTTTAGCACATCTCAAGTAGCAATGCACGAAACAGTGCGTTTAGCCCGCCAATTCGGCGCGATTCAGCGCACAATGAGCCCACAACTCATCCATAGCGTTTACCAGCTTATCCATTTCCCGTGGTCCGTGCACAGGAGACGGTGTAAAGCGCAAACGCTCGGTGCCACGCGGCACTGTCGGGAAGTTGATTGGCTGAACATAAATCCCGAAGCTCTCCAAAAGCATATCAGAAAGCGCCTTGGTGTGCACAGGGTCGCCCACGATCACAGGCACAATATGGCTGCCGTGGTCGATGATGGGCAGCCCCATCCCCTTCAGCCGCAGCTTCAGTTTAGCTGCTTGTTCCTGATGCTTCTCGCGCAAGCTTTGATCCTGCTTCAGGTGCGCAACAGAAGCCGCCGCGCCCGCCGCGATTGCAGGCGGCAAGGATGTCGTAAAGATAAAGCCCGGTGCATAAGAACGGATTGCGTCACACATTTTGTCAGAGGCAGCAATATAGCCCCCCATAACACCATAGGCCTTCGCCAATGTGCCGTTGATGATATCGATACGGTTCATCAAGCCTTGCTGCTCAGCCACACCAGCACCGCGGGGACCGTACATGCCAACAGCGTGCACTTCGTCAATATAGGTCATTGCGCCGAATTCATCAGCCAGATCACAAATCTCTTTGATAGGACCAAAATCGCCATCCATCGAATAAATCGATTCGAACGCAATCAGTTTCGGCGCCGCGGGATCGTCTGCCTCGAGCTTGGCCCGCAAATCAGCAAGATCATTGTGTTTGAAAATTCGCTTCGCACCACCATTGCGGCGCACACCTTCGATCATGGACGCATGGTTCAGCGCATCAGAGTAAATAATCAGACCAGGAAATAGCTTTGGCAAAGTGCTCAATGTCGCATCGTTGGCGATATAGGCCGAAGTAAAGACAAGAGCCGCCTCTTTGCCATGCAAATCCGCAAGTTCCGCCTCAAGACGCTTATGATACACTGTGGTACCAGAGATATTGCGTGTCCCGCCAGAGCCTGCACCGGTGGCTTCAATAGCCTCATGCATAGCCGCCATAACAGCAGGATGCTGCCCCATACCGAGGTAATCATTCCCACACCAAACAGTGATCGGGGTCTCAGAGCCGTCAGGCTTACGCCATGTCGCATGGGGGAACTGCCCCTGCTTGCGCTCAATGTCGATAAAGGTCCTGTATCGGCCCTCTTCGTGCAATTTGTTCAGCGCTTCGTCGAGCTTGGCAGAATAATCCACGCGCGATCCCCTTTTGGTCTTTTTGTCCTGCGGTCGCAGTGTGCGAGCAGATTCCCGTATTCACAATAGTGAATAACTCTACATCGCGCCACCCTAGAGCGACAGGCTACATTTTGCCGCGTGCTTCTTATTTGACGCAGATCAAGAAAACCAGCTTTTCTGTTACATCTTTTCGCGACTGGACATTGCCATCCCCAGAGTTACGGTTGCGTTAAATCCAAATCACGCCAAGGAGCGCCCATGTCTGTCCAAACCGTGTCTCTCAAATCCGTACTCGACCAGATCGACAACAACCTCCCTGCTGCAACAGACCGCTTGCTAGAGCTTCTGCGCATTCCTTCTGTCTCGACAGACCCCGCTTTTGCGGCCCACTGCCAAACAGCAGCTGACTGGCTGGTTGCCGACCTTCAGAGTATTGGCGCTGAGGCTACAAAGCGTGACACACCCGGTCACCCGATGGTCGTCGGCCACGTCGCAGGCGAAGGCCCCCATATCCTGTTTTATGGTCATTACGATGTGCAACCAGTGGATCCACTCAATCTATGGGATCGCGACCCATTTGATCCCGCCATCGAAGAAACACCAGCAGGCCGCGTGATCCGCGGACGCGGTTCATCGGATGACAAAGGCCAACTTATGACTTTCGTCGAGGCCTGCCGCGCATGGCGCGAAGTCAATGGATCCCTGCCCTGTCA
Organism: Lentibacter algarum; assembly: GCF_040580765.1. Lineage (GTDB taxonomy): Bacteria > Pseudomonadota > Alphaproteobacteria > Rhodobacterales > Rhodobacteraceae > Lentibacter > Lentibacter algarum. The sequence goes on from NZ_CP158687.1 coordinate 1,821,229, forward strand.
GATCACCTTCTTCTTTGAGGGCGAAGAGGAAAGCGGCTCTCCTTCGCTCATTCCCTTCATGAAGGAAAATGCCGAAGAGCTCACAGCCGACATCGCCCTCATCTGCGACACGGGGCTGTTTGAAAGCCGCGTCCCCGCGATCATCACCATGCTGCGCGGCCTCGCAGGTATAGAAGTGGAAATCACGGGCCCAGACCGCGATTTGCACTCAGGCATGTATGGCGGCCTCGTACGCAACCCCCTGCACGTGATGTCAAACATCATCGCAGGTCTTCATGACGAAACGGGCCGCATCACCCTTGATGGATTTTATGACGATGTCCCCGAACTCTCCGACGAAATCCGTGCACAATGGCAGGCGCTCAGCTTTGATCATGCCAAGTTCCTCGGCGACATCGGCCTGACAGAGCAAGGTGGCGAAGTCGACCGTACCCCGCTCGAAAAGCTCTGGTCCCGCCCAACCTGCGAAGTCAACGGCATGTGGGGCGGCTACACAGGCGACGGGTCAAAGACAGTTTTGCCCTCCAAAGCGCATGCAAAATTCACCTTCCGCCTCGTCGGTCAGCAAGACCCAGCCAAGATTGTCGCAGCGCTCAAGGCCTACGTCGAAGCCTCCGTGCCATCCGATTACAAAGTCAGCTATAAGGGTGACAAAGGTGCACCCGCTGCGCAGATGTCAGTCTCTCACCCCGCCTTCGAGCAAGCCCGCAAAGCTCTGTCTGATGAATGGCCAGATGCTGCCGCCTATGTCGGCTGTGGTGGATCGATCCCGATCGCGGGCTTTTTCAAAGATATCCTCAACATGGACGCCATGCTGATCGGCTTTGGTAAAGATGACGACCAAATCCACTCACCCAACGAAAAATATGACATGGAGAGCTTCCACAAAGGCATTCGCTCTTGGGCACGCGTCCTCGAAGAGATGACCAAAAAATGAAGCGCTTCGCAGGCTCGGACGCAGAGATCGCCTATAATGTAGAAGGCAGCGGCCCGCCGCTCCTTCTACTGCATGGCTTCCCCCAGACCCGCGCGATGTGGAGCACGATCGCACCGCTGCTGGCAAAGCACTTCACTGTCGTGACAGCTGATCTGCGCGGTTATGGCGCGTCCTCAAAGCCTGATGGCGTGTCTGCTTACTCTTTCCGCGCAATGGGCGGCGACATGTTGGAGCTTATGGCACATCTCGGTCACGAACGCTTCGCCCTCGTCGGCCATGACCGCGGCGCGCGCACAGCCCACCGTATGGCGCTAGATGCCCCAGCACGGCTCACAAAAATCGCGTTCTTGGATATTGTCCCGACCCATCTGCTCTTGAGTGAACTCACACCACAGGTCGCCAAAGGCTATTATCACTGGTTTTTTCTCGCCCAGCCTGCACCCTTCCCCGAAACTCTGATCAGCCATGATCCAGATCATTACTTCGAAAGCTGCCTGACAGGCTGGGGGTCCAATGTGCTCTCGGATTTTGCCCCTGATCAGCTCTCAGCCTACCGCGCAAGCTGGCGCAACCTCGAAACAATTACCGCCATGTGCAACGACTATCGCGCAGCGCTCGAGATTGACTTCGCTCTTGATGAGGCCGACTTGGGGCGCCAGCTTGACATACCCGCACTCATCCTCTTTGGCGCAGACGGGCCAATGGCCAAAGCCTATGATGTGCTGGGGACATGGCAGGACAGGTTTTCAAACGTCACAGGCAAAGGGATGCCAGGTGGTCATTTCTTCCCAGACACCGCACCTGAAGAGACGGCAGGAGCGCTTCTATCTTTCCTAATGCCCTGAATATACTCGGGGTTTGCGGACGATCCTCAAACAAACCTGTCGGCCAGAGGCACTCTTCTGACTACAGCAGATCAGTCGTCAAATCCGCGCTCAATCACTTGGTTCATCGTCTGTGACGGCGTCGCACAGCCTGCTTCTCCCACGATGCGCGCAGGCACACCTGCAACCGTTTTCTTTGCTGGAATATCTTCCAGCACAACAGAACCCGCCGCGATCCGCGAGCAATTGCCCACCTTGATGTTTCCGAGCACTTTTGCCCCCGCACCGATCAAGACTCCATCGCCAATCTTAGGGTGGCGGTCTTCTTCTTCCTTGCCCGTTCCGCCAAGCGTCACGGAATGCAGCATCGAGACATTGTCGCCCACAACCGCAGTTTCCCCGATGACGATCGAATGTGCGTGATCAATCATGATGCCTTTGCCGATCCTGGCTCCGGGGTGAATATCAATGCCAAAAGCCTCAGAGCTGCGCATCTGAAAGAAATAAGCGAGGTCTTTATGCCCCTCCCGCCAGAGCCAGTTTGAAATACGGTAGCCCTGGACCGCCTGAAACCCCTTGAAAAACAGGATCGGCTGCAAAAAACGGTGGCATGCGGGGTCGCGATCATAGACCGCAACGATATCTGCGCGCGCACTCATCGCAAGACTCTCATCCGCGCCATAAGCCTCATCACAAATCTCTCGTAGGATTTGCTCGGACATCTCGCTTGAGGCAAGTTTCGTCGAAATACGATAAGCCAGCGCCTTCTCGATCGAGTTGTGATGCAGAATACACGCGTGCACGAGCCCGCCCAAAAGAGGCTCAGCCTTTACAGCCTCCTCGGCTTCACCCCTGATTTGTGCCCAGACAGGATCGAGCTTTGCGAGGTTGGTTTTGAGCTGCGGCATGACAGTATCCTTTGCGCTTGCCTCCCCAATATAACGCCAACCGTACGAGAGTGACAAACCCAAATCCCTGCAACCCAAATGTGCACAAACGCACAGAAGCGGCCAAGGTTGCCCCCAACCGCTTCCAAAATATATAACGCCCCTCTTCAGAGGCTAATATCGACATGCGCAAAAGCACCCACACCATAAACGGCGGACAATTGCGCAACAGAAAGCTGAAAACCGCCCCCAGCGCCGTCCGCCGCCGCCTCGGCCGCTGTGTAGCTCCACGTCGGGCCTGTCACGACACTCTCGCGCACCACCAGCGCTCCATAGCTCACACGAACGAGATAGCGCTCGCTTTCCTCTCCAAGCGGGACATCAAAGGCCTCCCAGCTATCCCCACCAACGCGTGTGCGTCTAATCCAGCTTGCAACATGTACAGCGCTGTTTGAAGCCACGCGCAAATGACAGGGACTGAGCGGCCTGAGGCCGACTCCGTCAAACGCCTGCGACACGCCAGTATAGGACGCGTCATCAGAGGCTCGGCTTGCAGGGCCCACACGATAAAACCGCTCAAGCCCACGTTCTGAGGCCTGCAAATCCACTTGCGTGGGTCGCCCGTCGAGCAAGACAAAGTAACTCCCTGCAGGCCACTCACTTGGCTGCCACGCATCGCTGCCAAGCTGCCCGCGCAACAGCCGTGTAAGCGCATAAGTTTTATCGGCCACAAGATCAGCGTTTTGGAACTGCACCAGCTCCCAGTTTTCGGGACTACCATCTCCAATCGCGGCCAAATTTGCCCCGTTCAGCATCGCAAGCTCGCTCACCGAAGCCAAACTGCCCGAAGTGAGCCGCACGTTGACGACTGATCCTCGGTCATACAGCCCCGCGCAAGCGGCCCTAAGTGGTGTTTCCAGCACACCCAGAGTACTGCGTGAGGCAATCAGCCGATCAAACTGATAACCGTCACCGTCACTTGATGTGTATAGCGCCGCCGAGCCGGGCCAAGGCTCAGCGCTCACCGCAAGATGCGGTGCGTGAGGCACTTCATCGCCGCGCATCAGCGGTAGGTCAAGAAACAGCGGAAAGACAGGTAAAGCTGGCGTGAATCCAGACATCAAGGGCGCATCTTCCGCCATATCTACAGGGTTATATGCTTCAGACTCGATCCGAACCGCCTCCACAATTTGCTCCTTCCCGATTTCGACACGATCAACCCGCAGAAGCTGCTCAATACCATCAAACTGCAAGCGCAGGACATCGCCTGCCGCAACATCAAGCTTGGACGGTGGCAGCGCGAAGCGCAGAGTGTCTCGGGCTACTCTTGCCTCAGAGAGCCAACGCTCAACAATCTGGCGCCCAGCGCCACGCCGCATCACAAGCGGCAGCTCCGACGCCGCCACAGCCTGCGAGGCCTCATCTGGCAAGACAGCCTCCTCAGCAACCGTTTCAAAATCAGCACCGCTCTGGATAAAGCGCAGCCGTACACGGCCCATCAACTCCGCGTCCGAAGCCCGCAGCCGCTCTACATCGGCGTCCAGTTCCTCGCTCAGCGCCACAGCGCTGGCCTCCAGAGCATGGTCTTGTCGCCCATCGCGCATCAGAAAGACAAGTATCCCGTCACGCTCAACAGCATCAAAGCCATAAGCCAGCATAAGCGGCTGAAGAGACGCACGCGCTTCCTCCACCTGCCCTACAGCATAGCCCTCAACCATACCTTTGAGATCACTCACATCATATGCGAGCAGCCCCACACGCTCACATATCTCTGCCACAACAGAAGCAAGGCTGCGCGCAGACGCCCGCCCCGTGATCCAATGCCCGCGCCCATAGTTGGCGCCATCGCTCCAGACCGGCTCAAGCGCTGGAAAATGCGGAAACGGCCGCGCATCCCAAGCCCAGACAAAGGCGCGGCTCATGTCAAGCATTGGTCCGTCATACTCCACAGAAACAGGGTTGTTCTCAGGGTGCGCCCAGAAGCGATGCATCGCGCGCAGATATTGCGCCTGAAGGTAGTCATCTCGGCGCCCGTTCGAGTAATGCGGCAAGCTGCTTTCGCTCGATTTCGGGTCCAGAAACTTGTTGGGTTGGTTCGTGCCCTTATCAATCGCAGCACAGCCAAGCTCCGTAAACCAGATCGGCTTTGATTGTGGCACCCACGCCGTCGGCTCTTGCGAGCGTACACCGTTCACGCGCTCGTGGTGATCAGAGGACCACCAGCCCACAATGTCCTTATAGCGCCATATCCAAGGCTCACTGTGCTCCACATCCGTGATTGGTGTTCGGATCTGCGCATCTCTTGCCTCGGGTGAATGGTAAAACCAGTCATATCCCTCGCCGCCGAGGATATTATGCTCAAGATAGTCAAGGTTATAGACCGAGCCAAAAGCCCCATCTGCCTCACCCTCTTCATCGCGCCAGTCAGACAGCGGCATGTAATTGTCGATCCCGATGAAATCGATATTGGCGTCCGCCCAGAGTGGATCGAGGTGAAACAGTCGATCGCCACTTTCGTTAAAGCCGAAGTATTCTGACCAATCCGCGCAATAGCCGATTTTCACATCAGGCCCCAAAAGCGTGCGCACCTCGGCAGCAAGGCCTTGCAAAGCCACGACAGCCGGAAACCCCGCCGCGCCACGGATTTTCGTTAACTCGCGCATCTCCGAGCCGATTGAGAAACTGTCCACACCTCCCGCCGCCACACAAAGCGCGGCATTGTGCAGAATAAAGCGTCTGTAGCTCCATTCATCAGGGCCTGAGTAACTCACAATGCCATTGGCCACGGCAAAGTTGCTGGCGCTGGCCGTGCCAAAGAACGTAGCGACCTCCTGATCCGCCGCCGCTGTCCCGCCTGCGTCGGAAAGCGTAATCCGCCCACGCCATGGAAAAGCAGGCTGCCCCATCTCGCCTGTGTAAGGATTGGGCAAGAAGTTGCTTGCCAACTGGTCCATCAGGATAAAAGGGTAATATAGCACCTCAACACCTTGTTCACGTAGATGCGTGATGGCCTCGATCACCGACTGATCAGAAGGCGTTCCACCATAGAGAGGCCGTCCGCTGGCGTCCTTGACCACCTCTTGCGCCAATCCCCGCGAGAGCCCCGCCACGCGCCAAGGCATTTCGCTCCCATCATGCAGCTTTTGCTCGACCTTCGGGCGCAACTCACATTCGCCGCAACGCAGATCACCACCAAACCAGCTCACGATCAGCGAACTGGCCTTCAAATTGGGCAGCTCCGTGATCATCCGCTCGGTCGCCACCCGAAAGTCGGCCTTTCCTGCTGGCGTATTCACATTGGCAAGCGCCGCCCGTCCCACGCCATAGTCATACCGCACAGGCGTTGTCGCGAGCGTATATTCGCCACTCCCAGGCATCATCGCGACAGCCTGCACGGCATGGGCCATATCCTCGCCAGCGTCCTCAAGATGCGCCTGCGTTGGTCGCATCACCTCAAATTCGAACTGCGGCACACGGTTGCCAAAGCGCTCAAGCGCGAGTTCTTCAAGCACGACATAGGCCGTGCCTCTATACGCAGGCACTTGCCCAGCGCCTTCCACAGCCTCCATCTTCGGATCAGGCATCTGGTCAGCCAATCCACGATAAACCCGCATCCCAAGGCTCTCAGGGTCCACCTCAGCACCGTCCGCCCAAACGCGTCCAACACCTGAGATAAGCCCTTCACACAGACCAATCGCCATGCTCACAGTATAACTGAACTGGCTGGTCTTCGGACGCGATGGCGCGCCCTTGCCTCCACCTGTTGTGGTTACGGTCTCCGCAAACTGGCTCGCCCAAATCACATGCCCCGCGACCCGCATGCGCCCATACACCTGAGCCACAGGGTCGCCCTCGCCCGCGCTCGTGAGCCTAAAGCGCTCAACACGGCCATGTTCCACAACGTCAGAACCCTGCCCCATAACCTTCTGATCAATCGCTCGGCCAAGCGTAGCTCCTGCAAAGCGGCCCACAGCGGCCATTGAAAGCCCAAGAACAGACCCGCCAACAGAGCCGCCAAGCGCAGCCCCAGCTGCAGAAAGTAAAATGGTCGCCATCAGGACACCTCCTCAGGAAAACGAAAAACCGCCACAACGCGGCGCTGCCAAGCCGCGGTCAGCGGGCTTTCCAACACCGCATGCCCCGAATAGGCGTGAATAAATGCAGGCAAAGCCCCGCTGGCCGACATAATTCCAAGATGCTTGGCAACAGCGCTGCTGCGCATCCTGAATAAAAGAACGTCTCCGGCCTGCGCCTGAGACACGGGCACAGGGGTCAAATGCCGCTCTGCGGCCTGCCACAGGCGTTCGTCGCGCTGCGGTTCACACCAATCAGGCGTATAGGCAGGCACAGCCTCAGGCTCTATTCCGTAAACACTCCGCCAGACCCCGCGCAACAGACCAAGGCAGTCTGTACCCACCCCCCTCAATGAAGCCTGATGATGGTACGGCGTGCCAATCCACGCCCGCGCTTCCTCCAGCGCCGCCTGTGTCACATTATTCATGCCCGTCTGCTCCCGCCGCCTGTCTGCCCCGCGCTTGCCGGCTGAACCGCAAGCCAGCTGTCCCCCGGAATATCGGGAAAACCCTGAAAGTTCAGGAAGTTGACAAACTTTGTTCGACAGCTCTGCATCCGCTTGTCGCATCCCGCCACAAGTCGGATCGTGTCTCCTGTCGCAATCGCGGCCCGCATCGGATGCCAGAGCTCAATCACGCGGGTGTCGCCCTCAAAATAGTCACGCTTCACAACGCCCTTGAGCCCCTCGCAAGCGCCGCTCAGCCCTTCAAGCGTTCCAAAAGCAAACCATGCTTCCTCAAACCCCGTCATGCCTGCGAACCGAAAAACACGGCCCTCTTGCACACTCTCGACAGCGCGCTCATCAAAATAGCCTTCGCGTGTCGTGTCAAAAGCACAGCGTTTGTCGCCAAGAACGGCGGTGCAAGGCTTTTGGTACACTCGTCCGACAGGACGGCCCAAAGCCTCCGTTAGCCCGCGCAGCTCGGCGTGAAACGCCCCGTTGCCGCGCCTCAGCTCGCCAATCGTGCCAGCAAACATGATATGGCGCGCACTCACATCCGCCCAATTGACAAGCCAACTGCGCACATCGGCGCCGTCATACCGCCCCGCTTCAATATCGGCCTCGCTGATACTCGCATCACTGAGCGCGCCCATCGTCTCAGTGTTGTCCACAGAAAGCCCCGTCGCCTGCTGTAGCGTGGCCGTGCTCATTCCCGTATCAGCGCGAAAGCGGATGCCCTCAAATGTCAGTGCCGCATCGTGGTCGGTAAAACCCAGAACCGTTCCATCTCGGCGCGTCAGCGCCCAACAGCGGCACACAGTCGTGACCCCAGTCTGCAAATGTGCGAGCAGATCGCCTCCAACGCCCCCCATCAGACCCGAAGCTCCACAACAGGCACACTCGGCACGTCTCCCGCCGCAAATGTCGCCGCCGAAGCCACAATCTGATCACTGTCAAAGCGCACAGGAACATCAAAGTGAAATCCCGCCGTGACTTCGACACCCACACTCGGGGGGTGTACAAACGTCACCAGCCCCGTGGTGTAATCCACGGTAAAATCAATCCCTTCACTCTGCTCATCGCCTCCAAGGCCAATCCGCAATGTGCCTTCCACAGGCTTCGCAATCGGGCGCGCATAAGTCTGCTCACCAGAGCGATACACCTTCACAAGCTGAAAGACGGTGGTGACCTCATCACCAACCGCGATGATCTCGTCTTCAAAGCCAACCTCGCGCGAGGGGCGCCCCGTCTGAAAGTCGGTCCAATCCTTCCAGCGAAAGCCGTGCATCCGCCCGCGACGCGCCTCAAAAAACGCCAACACAGCGTCGATGTCATCCATCGAACGCAGCCCCATTCCAGCGTCATAGCGGCGGCGCGAATGCGCCCACGGCGTGTTGCGCTCCTCAAACCCGTTGGCAAGGCTCACCACATCCGTGCGCCGCTCTGGCCCGCCAGACGACCCAAAGCTCAAACTCGTCGGAAATCTAACCTCATGAAAATGCATGACTTTCTCCTATCTGTTGCGGTTACCACGGGCGAGCACACGGCCCATTTGTGCCGCGATCTGGCTTTGAGAGCGGCGAAAGCCCTCCGCATCCGGTGTTGTGATATTCATCACGACATTGATGGCGCGACCCGCCTCGGCCCTGACGCCAAGCTTGCCATCTGCCCCGCGCGAAAGAGGCATAATCGCCTCCGGCCCCGCTTCGCCCATCAACCCCGTGCCTCCGCGCATAGGAAAGGTCGTTGGGCTATTGATCACGCCCCCGTTGGCAAATGGCATAACCCTCCCTTGAACAAAGCTTGCCCCCTGCGCGAAGGGAAATATCCCGCCAACAAGGCTGCCAATGCTATTGGCGATGAGGCCGCCAAAATGGTCAGTCACTGGCTTCACAGCTGCCGAATAGCTCGCGTTGATCATGGATTGCGCAACCGTGCCCAGCACATCCGATAGCTTAGCTCCGTCTAGCACCACACCATCTACCGCCCGCCTCAGGCCACGGCTCAGCCCGCGTTCAAGCGTGGCAACCTCTTGCCCCGTTTCGGAAAAGCTCGCGCGCACCCGCCGCAGCTCTACATCAAAGCTCGCCGCCATACCTGCGGCCGCGCCCAAACTCTGCTCAAGGGCATCCGCCTTCAGCTCCAAGTCGTCCAACGCATCAAAATCACTCATTTTTTTCCTCGTTCTTTCTTATCAGGATAAGCCTCAAGCAGCGCCTGAAGCCCGGTCTTATCCATCGGACGCAGGCGCGCTTCTGGCCCCAGCATCAGCATGAGCTCCACAGGCGTCAGCGCCCAAAACTCATGTGGCCTCAGACCCAGCCGTGTCAGCCCAAGCCGCAGAAGCTCCGCCCAATCAAACCCCATCCTGGCCCTCAGGCAGCATGAAGGCCCGCGCCAGAAGCAACGCAGCCGCCCGCGCCGCAGCCATAGGCCCCCCTTTGATCTCGACAGATAGCAAGTCACTTGAAGCCCCCTGCCAGCCCCCCCCCCGAAGCCCCGCAACAATAAGCTTCATGACATCGCGAGTGCTGAAGCTGCCTGCCTCAAAGCGGCTCACAAGGTCGACAAGCGTATCCGCGCCCATCGCCGCCTCAAGCTCGGCCAACGCCCCAAGCGTGAGCTTGAGCACGCGGCGCTCACCGTCCATGACGAGCGCCACTTCAGAAGCAAAAGGATTGCCCATCAGACACTCGCCGCCGTGAAGCTGAGCGCTCCTGCAGAATTGAGCGAAAGCTCATAGGTCGCCTCACCGTTGTAGCTTCCCGAATATTCTATCGACGCCACCTGAAATGCGCCCTCAATTGTGCCAAAATCGGGTATAAAAACCTGAAAATCAGGTGTTTCTCCGTCAAAGAAAATCTGGCGCGCGCGCTCGTCAGAGGCTGCATCCTTAAAGACGCCAGAACCCGAAATTGCCGCCGACTTAACGCCCGCTCCACCCAGAACTTCGCGCCAGCCGCCCGCACTCTCAAGGCTGGTCACATCAACGCTCTCCGCGTTGAAACTGAGCCGCGTCGCACGCAGGCCAGCGATGGTTTCAAACAGGCCATCACCCGTAAGATCGATCTTAATGAGAAGCTCTTTGCCGTTTTGTGCAGTCATAGGAAATCTCCAATGTTGTCTGTATGTTAAATGTCGTCTTGGACCCGCGCACGAAAGCGCAGATCGATCCTGCGCGTCGCGCCCGTGCCCTCCCGGGTGGCGCTCGCACGGTCAAATCCGAGGTAGATGAGCCTACCCCGTGTGAGCACGAGAGGTGCATCCACAAGCACATCGCTCACCCGCCCCGCCACATCCTTGGCCGCCTGAAAGCCCGCGCTGTCCGTCACCACCGAGACGGTGAACAAATGCAGCGCTCCACTGCCGCTCTTGTCAGAGCTGTCGAGCACATTTTCAGGCCCGAGTGCCACATAAGTCGCAGGCAGGCTGCCAGATGGGATTGCATCATAAATCGCTGTGCCCACGAGGGCCGCGAGATCAGAGTCAGAGATCAGCGCCTGATAGACGCCCGCCTGAAGCGCCGCAGAAACACCATAGCTCATGCCACAACCTCCTCTTCCGCCAGACAGGTCAAAAACCGTCCCGTGAGGTCATCTTCAACCACGGCTTCAATGCGAAAGATGCGCGCGCCTTCGACAAAGCGCTGTTCAGGCTTAGGGCGCATCTCTGCATCATAGGGCGCCGCGCGCAGGCGAATTTTGTAAGCCACCCGTGCCAGCGGTACAGCCTCGCCCTGCGTCTCACGCCCAGTGCGCGCGCTCACCTCGGCCCAAAGCGTGCCAAGCGGCTGCCAAGTGATCGTAAATCCCCCCGCCCCGTCAGGAATACGAACAGGATCTTCGAGCAAAAGCTGACGGTTCAGCATCGGAACACTCATTGTCCCGACCCCGCAAACAGCCGCACCGTACGATACCGCTCAATCAAAGAGCTAACGCCAAAGGGCATATAACCCTCACCAACGCTGGTCTCGTTGCGGTATTCGTAATAGTAGGCCGCAAGCAAGAGCACGGCTTGACCGAGATCTGCCGGCAAGCTGTCCCAGCGGGCGCCATACCCTGCCCGAAAGCCGATGCGCACAACGCCCCCCGTCGGCACAGCAGGCAAAACTCCAGCCACAGGCTTCACACGCGGGCGCTGCATATCCTGCTCCAGCGCATAAAAGCTATTCGCCAGCGGCGTCTCGACACCCAGACGGCTCACAAAGACAAGCTCCTCGAGCGCCGTCACAGGCGCCACAGGCAAAGCCTGTCCTGTTTCATCGCGCCAAGCCGTCAGCGTCCAAGAAAAATCTCTTTCAATCAGTATCTTGCCTGTACGCGCCTCAATCGCAGACATCGCCGCACGCAAAAAGCTCTCCAGCACAGGCTCTTGCAATGTGTCCTCGGAAAAGCCCGTGCCAAGGCGCAAATGCGCTTTGAAGGCGTCCACTGGCAAGGCCTCGCTCGGCACTGCGGTTTCTTCAATTAACATCATGGAGTCTCTCCAAAGTTTACGCCTCCAAAAAGCGCGCGACGCCTCAGTTGCCGTCAGCGGAGGGGACAGCTTGGCAACAAAAAGCTCAGCGCCGCGCACCAGAGGGAGGCAGACCCGCCACCGCCCTCTTTCAGCGAGTTAAGACGTGCCGAATTTCAACAGTTTGATCGCTGCAAAGTCGCTCACATCGCCGCCCACACGCTTAGTTGCGTAAAAAAGCACATGCGGTTTGGCGCTGAACGGGTCACGCAGAACGCGCAAATCAGGGCGCTCGGCCACGGTGTAGCCCGCGTTGAAATCGCCAAAGGCGACTGCCATAGCATCCACAGCCACATCCGGCATGTCCTCGGCAATCAGCACAGGATAGCCCAGCAAGCGCGCAGGTTCGCCCGCCGCAAGACCATCCGACCAAAGGAAGCGCCCGTCTGCGTCCTTGAGCTTGCGCAGTGCGCCAGCTGTCTTCGAGTTCATGACAAAGCTCGCATTGGCGCGGTATTGCGCACCGAGCGCATAGACGAGGTCAATAACAGCCTCACCGCCGTCAAAGTCTCCCGCAACACCTGTCGCCACATAGCCAAGGTTGCCCCATGTCCATGTGTCGTTGTCCACCGTGGGGTGCGTCAGCATCCCTGTGGGTTTGTCGACCCCGTTGCCGTTGATAAAGGCCGCCGCCTCGGAGCGGGCAAACTTGTTGGCAATACGCGCCGCCAGCCAGCCTTCAATGTCGAAAGCGCTGTCGTCGAGCAGACGCTGCGAGGCTTTGGGAAGCGCTGAGAGCTCGTGCAGCGGGATGGTGATGCGGTCAATCTGCGGCGTGCCTGTCTCGCTTGACGGGTCGGTTTCCGTGGCCCAGCCCGCGCCCACATCGGAGTGGTCGACAAGTACATCAAACGAAGTCGCCTCGACCCGCACCACATTGGCAATGGCACGGATAGAAGACGTGCTCTCAAGCACAGAGCGGATGCTCTCGCTTGTTTCAGGGTCCACAAGATAGCCACCGTCCGCAGCCACAGCCGAAGACATCGCCTTGCCCTCAAGTTCAAGGCCGCGCAATCCGTCGTCATCACCCGAACGCAGATAGGCGTTGAAGGCCTTCTGATGCGGGGCCTCAAGCTCTGCCGCGCGCGCAAGATGGGGGCGGTTATGGGTCTGTGTTTTCCGATCTAGCATGGTCAGTCGCTCTTCCTGTTGTTTAAGTCGTTTCGCAATGTCGCTTTGAAAGCCGTTGAATTCGCAAATAAAATCATCAGCCGCCGATTTCATCTCAGGCGCAGAAGGCACAGCTTCCTTGCCCCGAGCCTTAGCTTGGGTGTCACTCATCAAGAGTTTCCTTTTCTGGTTCCTGTTTCAGCGCGTCAGTCTTGCGCCAGCTCCTGGCGCGCATCCCTGATGGCCGCCGCCATATTGCGCAGAGCGTCCGCGTGAAGGCTTTCGCCCTTCGCACCCACCCGCGCACTGGGCAACATCGGAAAGGTCACAAGCGACACTTCCCAAAGCTCCAGTTCCGTCAAGAGCCGTTGGCCCTTGTCATTCTTGCTCGCCGTCTTGGTGCGATAACCAATCGACAGCCCGTCAATCGCGCCCGCCTCAATCAACGCCGCCGCCTCGCGCGCCTTCTGGGTGCTGTCGAGCAAACGCCCCTTCACATAGAGCCCGCGGCCGTCCTCGCGCACCTCGTCCCAGATCCCGATCGGCTGGGCTGGGTCATGCTGCCAAAGCATCTTGATGCGCCGCCCTTCAGCGGCCAGCGCCGCAAGGCTTGCCGCATAAGCGCCTTTGGCCACAACATCTCCACCCTGATCACAGGCACCAAACAGGCTCGCATACCCTTCGATCTGGCAGCCCTCCGTCACCGTGATCTCTTCGCCTAGACGACAGAATTTTCGTTCGATATCCACCTGATAACTCATCACTTTTCTCCAAAAATCATGTCAGCCGCCGACAAGGCTGCCTTGCATCACAAACGACATAAAGCCACCGATGATCGCCGCAATAATCAGCCAGACCAGCCGCGCAATATGCCCGTCAATCTTGTCCAGCCGCCCGTCGATCTGATTGAACCGTGCCACCATAAACTTGCGCTTTTCTTCACTCACCGCACGCTCCGTCTCCATCGCAGCCATACTCAGCTCCAGCGAGGTCAGCCGCCGCTCGATATGGCGCAGCATCGCGCGGTAGCCCTCATAAGGCAGCATCGCCTCAAGCACCTCGTCAGGCGGGCTGAGCTCACTCATCGCCTGCGTCCCCGAGCGCAGGCAGCCCCAGCAAAACCCGCTTCTCCGCCTGCGTCAGAAACTCCGCTCCGCTGACCCGTGCCCATTGTCCATCGCGCTCCGCCGCCAGAGCCGGCACTTGGTCCAGATCAGGCTTAAGTTCAAAGCGTTCGCCCGAATGCTGCCCGATCCAGTCAGCAAGCTTCGCCGTGACCCTTGCGGCCAGCGGCAAAACAGTCAGTCGGTAAAACGCGCGGTTGGCCTCCTGATAATTCGCATAGGTCGCATCACCCTGTATCCCGAGCAACATCGGCGGCACACCAAAGGCCAGCGCAATCTCGCGCGCTGCCGCGTCCTTGGTCTTCTGAAACTCCATATCAGAGGGCGAAAACCCCATCGGCTTCCAATCGAGTCCCCCCTCAAGAAGCATGGGCCGCCCAGCATTGCGCGCGCCTTGATAATTCGCCTCCATCTCGCTCACGAGGCGGTCATACTGGTCCGCACTGAGGCCGCTCTGCCCGTCTGCACCACGATAGACAATCGCCCCCGAGGGCCGCGCCGCATTGTCCAAAAGCGCTTTTGTCCAGCGCGAGGCAGAGTTGTGCACATCAACCGCCTGCGCCGCCGCCTGCATGGGCGAAAAGCCATAGTGGTCATCCTGCGGGTGAAAATTTCGGATATGGCAGATCACAGGCGCATCTTGCCCGACATGAAAGCGATGCTTCTTGCCCCCAACCGCATAATCATAACCCACAGGCCAGCCGTCGCCCCCAGGCACAAGGCTCATTCGATCAGAACGCAGCACATGCAGCTCGAGAGGCACACCCGTCTCCCCGCCCGTGGCCTCGATGTAGGCATCGCCCGTCAGCAAAAGCTGGCCATAGAGCGCCTCCAGAAGCTCAGCGCGCCCTTGCGCTGGATTGGGGTGTTTCAAAAGCGCCAAAGCGGGGTGCTCCTCATAGCGCCGCACGCTGTCTTGCAACACAAGTGGCAAAGCCGCCGCCGCTTCCGCAATCATCTTTACCGAACGAAATCCGATAGGGTTGGCCGCAAAGCCTGTACGCGTCAGGCTCCCCGTGTCGCGCGGACTCCACGCCACTCGGCCAGATCCCTGCCAAGCGATCACACCGCCCGCCGCGCTCGCTTTTTGCTGCGGCACATCGGCCTCTGCTTTGCGAAAGAAATCAAACACCGTCATGACGCACTCCTGATTACTGAATAATTACGTTATCTTATGAGCCAAATCTTATGTGAATAACTCGATTGGCGCTTGGTCTGGAAGATGTCGGAAAAGCTTTAAGAACTCTTAACTAGAGCGTTCGCACCTGAGGGCTCATGTGGGACTTTGCAGGCAGGATCATAAGTTCGGTCAAAGCCCAGACGAGTGCGTCGGTCCGGTCGGGGCTGCCTTTGCCGTGAAAACCATGCATCGTCAGCTGACACATCTCCTCCTCCAGCGCTGCAAGCCCCGTGAAGTGATGCACCCGCCCTTGCTCATATAGCGCGGCAATCGGCTCCGCAAGGGCTGCCTTGCCTTTAGAAGCATGCACTTTTCTCAACGAAATCAGGGGGTCAACCTGTCGGATCACCTGTTCAACCAAGTCACCCCCCTGATTCACCTCGGCCACCATGCGCTCCGCTTTCCAGCGGTGCATCGCTGAGACAGCCGCCTCAGCCCAAGCCATCGGGCTTGCCCCCTGCACAGTCACATCCTCCAGAATATAGGCGCGCCAGTCCTGCACAGGGCCCTGCGCCACGACACCCGCCACAACAATTCCGCAGGCGTCCGAGCGCTCCGTTCC
Organism: Lentibacter algarum; assembly: GCF_040580765.1. GTDB lineage: Bacteria > Pseudomonadota > Alphaproteobacteria > Rhodobacterales > Rhodobacteraceae > Lentibacter > Lentibacter algarum. The sequence continues at coordinate 1,836,884 of NZ_CP158687.1, forward strand.
GCTGACGGGCGGGTCTACCGCGACAACGATACGGCTCATCTCAGGCAGCTCGCGTACGCGCGCAGCCTCAAGCGCTGCAGACGTCCAAAGAGCGCCCTCGGCCTCCTCGATCAAGACCCCATCAAGCTCTTGTCGTCCCAGCCGCGTTCCTGCATATCTCGCTTGAACTGCGGCTAAGAACCCACTGGCAAGATTGGCTTTATTAGCTTCAGTTGCGGCATGCGTCGTGACACTTTCCTCCGCCTCCAGAAGTTCTTTCAGAAGCCCGATGTTGCGCGGGGTCGTGGTAATACAGACCCGTGGATCCTCCCCCAAACGCAGGCCAAACTGGAGCATATCCCAAGTCTCGCGCGCCTTTTTCCATTTCGCCAGCTCATCCACCCACGCGCCGTCAAATTGCGGCCCACGTAAGGCCTCTGGCTCATGCGCGGAAAAAACCTGCGCCACCGCCCCATTCGGCCAGAGGAGTCGGCCACGGCTTGCTTGCCATTCAGGCCTGCGGTCTGGCGGTGAGCATGCCAAAATCCCGCTCTCGCCAAAAATCATCACTTCGCGCACCTGCGCCACTGTCTCCCCCACAAGCGCGATCCGTGCACAGCGCCCCGCGTCGCGCGGCCCTGCCCCTTCGACACAGCTGCGCACCCATTCTGCGCCAGCGCGCGTCTTGCCCGCGCCGCGCCCGCCCATGATGATCCAATTGCGCCAGCATCCCTCTGGCGTGATTTGATGGGGCAACGCCCAGAACTCAAAGAGATAGGGCAGCGCCAGAAGCTCCGCCTCATTCAGACTGCTCAGAAACGCGCTCTGCACGTGTGGCGGCTCGGAGGCGATCCAGCTTGCCGCCGATGCTAGCCCGTGCGCCGTCAAGGTCGAGGGCCTGCTCAAAACTGCCGCATCGCTGGGGGCTTTGGAATTGCTTTTCATAGGTTTCCTCCATTTCAATCGCGATCCCGACCCATTGCGCAATGTCGCCCAGCAGCGAACATACCTTGCGCCCGTCCAGTGCCTCAGGCTCCGCCATCAGCTGGCTCCGCAGGATCGTTAAGTCGAGTTTCAGCCGTGTGATTTCCTGAACAAGCGCTGTGATAGAGCCGCGCAAATGCAGCACCTCAACAGCCGTGGTGACCTCAGGGGGGTGTGTGCTCATATGATATTTGCCTCATGTCGCTCGGCCCTCCGCCTGGCGCGCAGCCCATGCATCCCGCACAGCCAACACACCAGCTCTCAAAAGCTAGCGAGACAAATCAAACCCGTAAACACAGAGACCCGAGCGGCGAACGCTCGGGTTAATTTAGGCTTAATATGATTTTAGATCAGAGACTTAAAAGCCAGCCTTATCCCGCAGGAAGGCGAGCGTCACAGTCAGTCCGTCCTGCGCAATCCCGTGTCCCATACCCTGCATGATATGCGCATAGACCTCTTTGAAGCCCGCATTTTGCAGCGCCTCTGCCGCTTCAGGCAGGCTCTGGGGCGGCACAACATCGTCTTGATCCCCATGGATCAGAAGGATCGGCGGCTTGCTCGCAAGCTCGTCTTCAAGCGTCTCAGGAGCAAGCAAACGCCCCGAAAACGCCACCACGCCCGCGAGCTCGTCCTCGCGGCGCGGCGCGACATGCAACGCCATCATCGTGCCTTGGCTAAACCCAACCAAAGCCATCTGCTCGGGCAACAGATCCTCATCCACAAGAATACCGTCCAGAAAGGCGTTCAGATCATCCACAGCAGCGCGCATTCCGCGCTCTGATTCTTCCTCCGAGGAGCCATCGATCCAAGGGATCGGAAACCATTGAAAGCCCATCGGGGCTCCGGCACAGGCCTCTGGGGCATCCGGAGAGATGAACAGCGTGTCTGGCAAATGCTCGCCCAAAGGGTCAGCAAGCCCCATAAGGTCAGCCCCATTCGCGCCGTAGCCGTGTAAAAACACCACAACAGAACGGGTCTCCCCTGAAACTGGTTCTCTTCGGCTGGCTTGCAATGCGCGTGTCATCGGATTCCCTCTCGGTCTTTGATGTCTTTGTAATAGGCCCAGAGCAAGCGCGCCGCAACCGCCCTCCAAGGCGCCCATTGTGCGGCCATCGCGCGCATCTCCCGCTCCTTGGGCCGTGTCTCTAGTCCATAAAGCACGCGTGCGGCCTCCTGTAGCGCAAGATCGCCACTGGCAAAGACATCCGCGCGCCCAAGACTGAACATCGCATAGATTTCTGCTGTCCAAGCCCCAATGCCCTTCACAGCCACCAACGTCTTGATCACATCCTCGCTCGGCGCCGCCCGCAAAGCCTCATAATCAATCCGCGCCTCCGCGAGCGCCTTGGCATAAGCGGCCTTCTGACGGCTCAGTCCAAGGGCGCGCAAATCATCTTGGCTCATGCGCTCCACCGTCTCCGGCGCATCACAGCCCACCGCAACCAAGCGCGCCCAGATTGCGCCCGCGCTGGCCACGCTCACCTGCTGGCTCACAATCGCGCTCAAAAGCTCGCCAAAGCCTTCAGGCTTGAGCCTGAGCGGCAGCGCCCCTGTCAGCGCATAAGCCTCAGCCATGCGCGTGTCTTTTGCCGCAAGCCACTCCGCGCCCTCTGCCACACAGGCAGCCCCAAGGATCACCCGCTCATCCATGCGCCCGCGCCCAGTCCAAAGCCTCTTCAACTGTCGCCAATAGCGTGACACCCTCAGGCGGCGCTGGCCGCGCAATCATCCCCACCTTCAGCCCAAGGTTGCGAGCCGCGTGCAACTTGGGCCGAGCGCCCTCCCCGCCTGCGTTCTTGACCACAAGCCAATCGACCCCAAGCTGCCGAAAAAGCGCTTCTTCCTCAGCAACGCTAAACGGCGCAACACTGGCCAGATAGCGCCCGCCAGCAAAAGGAAAGGGCTCAGGCGCCGCCTCAGCGATCCGCCGCGCAATCACCTCACAGTTACGCAGATTGGCAAAGCCCGCGAGCCCCCGCCGCCCCGTCGCAACAAAAACAGTCGATCCCGCGGGGATATGTGCAGCCGCCGCCGCTTCATTCTCAAGCGCCACCCAGTCGTCTCCCACGTCAGGCTGCCACGCGGGCCGCCACAAAAGCGCATAGGGCAGACCCCGCGCGGCACAACTCGCGGCGGTGCGTGCGCTGATCTCTTCGGCAAAGGGATGGGTCACATCCAAAACCGCAGCAATCTCTTGTTCATCCAGATAGCGCTCAAACCCTGCTGCGCCACCAAAGCCGCCGTGGCGTGTCGGCAGCGCCAGACCACTCAGAAACCGCGCTGAGCCTTCCAGTGATGCGACCGCCGCAGCGCCCACATCTGCTAGCCCTTGAGCCACAGCTCGGGCTTCACCTGCCCCCGCCAGAAGCAGGAGCCTCTTCATGCCACCTTCGGAAAAACAAAGCAGCGATCACGGCGGATCGACAGCCAGAGCGCTTTGCCCACCGAGGGCAAAAACACATTCGGAACCGTCACGCGCAGCTTGGATCCGTCGTGATCCATACGAAATTCGACAAGACTCTCATTGCCCATAAAGCGTGCGCGCTCCACAACACCCCGCGCCGCAGCGCCGTCGCTCGGCGTCGGATCAGGGCCGCGCCCATCACGGTCAAAATCAATCTTGAAGTGCTGCGGACGAATGACAATCTCCACAGCCTGCCCGTCGGGAACCCCTGGTGCGAGAAACTGCCCAAAAGGCGTATCCGTCAGCGCACCGCGCACGACGCCGTCGATCACGTTGATATCACTGAAAAATCCGACAGCTTCCTTATCACGCGGCGCATTGTAAATATTGTAAGGGGCACCGCGTTGCACAATCTTGCCCGCGCGCATCAAAGCGATCTCGTCGGCCATGCGCATCGCCTCATCAGGCTCATGCGTCACAAGCAAAACGCCCGTGTCCTCTTGCTTGAGCACATCCAGCGTCTCATCGCGGATTTCGTCGCGCAGGCGGTTATCAAGGCCGGAAAACGGCTCATCCATCAGCATCAGCCGTGGCCGTGGCGCTAGCGCCCGCGCCAAAGCAACGCGCTGCTGCTCCCCGCCTGAAAGCTCGTGAGGATAACTCTCCTCAAAGCGCGCAAGCCCGACCCGTCCCAAAAGCTCACGCACCCGCGCCGCCTTCTCACTTCGTGAGCCACTGAGGCCAAAGGCCACATTTTCCGCTACACTCAAATGCGGAAACAGCGCAAAATCCTGAAACATTAGCCCCGTGTTGCGCCGCTCAGGCGGAATACGAAACACCGTGTCGCAGATCAGCTTCCCATCAACATAAATCTGCCCGCTGTCCTGCATATCCACCCCCGCAATCATGCGCAGCGTGGTCGATTTGCCGCAGCCAGACGGCCCCAACAGACAGGTCACCTGCCCAGGTTCAATCGTGAGCGACACATCATCCACAACAACGCGCCCCTCAAAAGAGCGCTTGAGATTGCGAATATCGAGCCTCGGGGGGAGCTTTGTCACAGGGCGCCTCTTGCAGTATCCGACAGGTTTCATCGGGTTTAAAAACCCTTATCAGCCACATCCCAGCCCCGCAAGCGGATCGGAGGCGATGGCCCGAGAGATCAACCCCGTCTTTTTCTTTCTGAAAACATCCATTCGCCCTCTCACCAGACACAACGCCTGCGCCCAACCTCCACGCTGAGCATAAAAGGCAAAAGGGGCGTGCCAGACCACAGGTCTGGCACGCCCCCTTGGCGATGCCGCAGGCAGCGCAATCCCTAGAGGCTTAATCTAGCAACAGCTCAACGCCCCACCCGTTGCCGCATCTCGTTCAAAAGGGCTTTCGCCTCCACAGCCTTCAAAAATGCCATAGTGCTTTGAAAAATCGCCAATAAACTCAAAGTGCTCGGCGTGGCGCGTCTCCGCCAGCATCTTCCATGTGTTGCCACATACCGCAAAGACCTTCCCCGCCTCCATGTAGTGGTGATCATCAAGTTGAAACCCGTGCGGCGCCGTCTCGATCGTGCCCTTGTAAATCACCGCCTGCCCATAATCCTCGCACGCGGGCTCCAGCCCCTCGAGCTTAAACAGTCGGTAGGTCGAAGAGTTAAACCGTAAAGGCGCAACCCGCGCCTCCAAGGCAGGGTTCTCAATCGTCAGCTCGCGCTGTGTCACGAGCCGCGGATCGTCAAAGCCTGCCCGCTTCGCAAAGCTCAAAAAGTCGTTCCAATAGAGCGCCCCCGACAGGCACTCCCCATACAATACTTCATCCGCAGCCATCGCAGCAGGCACACGGCGGTCGGCATAAACATCGGAAAAATACATCTCGCCCCCCGCCTTCAAAAGCCCGTATGCTCCACGCAAAACGGCTTCCTTATCTGTCGCCAGATTGATCACACAGTTGGACACGATCACATCAAAACTCCCTGCCTCAACAGGCAGCTGATCAAGTTTTTCGATGAAACCCTTATGAAAACTGGTATTTTGATAGCCGAATTGCTCCGCATGCCAGCCTTGATGGGCGCGGGCAACGTCAAGCTGCTCATCAGTCATATCAACGCCCGTCACATGCCCCTCAGGCCCGACAAGCTGCGCCAGTGCATACACATCGCGCCCCGCTCCACAGCCCAGATCAAGCACCCGCGCGCCCTTCAGCACATGGGGCATCACGAGCCCACAGCCATAGTAGCGCATCAAGACTTCGTCATGCACCTTGGAGAGCACCCGCTTCACATACTCAGGCATGTCCTCAGGGCTACAGCAGGCGTTGGTCTGCAAGTCCGCACTGCTCTGCAGCACTTTTCCATAATAATTCTGAACAGATTCGTGCTGCATAGGCTCTCTCCTTCAAGCATTTGCCTGACAGGTAAAGAGAAACGGCAGGCCAAGCAACACAGCCCGCCCTGCCTCACAAAGAGGTTACACCTCGTCATCCCATTTGATCGGAGCGGCGTCAGGATCAGGCTTGCCAATCCCTTTGAAAAGGCCCTTGAACGGGAAAATCCACGCCAACCCAAGGCCCACATAGACAATCAGCTCGACAAGCAGAGGCAGCCGCCCAAAGACGCCTTCCAGCCAACCAACAGCGCTGACAGCCGCCACGATATAAAGCGGCATCCCGACCAGCAGCACCAGCAAAACAAGCCAGCGCCGCATCTTGAAGCTCAGGTTGTCAAACATCCGCCTCAGTCCTGAAACGGGTCAGTGACAAGGATCGTATCTTCGCGCTCTGGGCTCGTGCTGACCATTGCCACAGGGCAGTCGATCAGCTCTTCCACACGGCGTACATATTTGATCGCCTCCGCAGGCAGATCGGCCCAAGAGCGCGCGCCCTCAGTGCTTTCAGACCAGCCCTTCATTTCCTCATAGATCGGCGTGCAGCGCGCCTGCGCGTCTGCCGCAGATGGCAGATAATCAAGGCGTTCACCGTCCAGATCATAGCCCACACAGATTTTCAGCGTCTCAAACCCGTCCAGAACATCGAGCTTGGTGAGCGCAATCCCGTTCACACCGCTCGTCGCGCACGTCTGGCGCAGCAGAGCCGCGTCAAACCAGCCACAGCGCCGCTTGCGCCCCGTTGTTGTGCCAAATTCGTGGCCACGCGTGCCAAGACGCTCGCCGTCCGCGTCCTCAAGCTCTGTGGGGAAAGGCCCCTCGCCCACGCGTGTGGTATAAGCCTTTACAATTCCAAGCACAAAATCAATCGAGCCAGGCCCGATGCCAACGCCCGTCGCCGCTTGCCCCGCGATCACATTGGAGCTTGTCACAAACGGATATGTGCCAAAATCAATATCCAAAAGCGCGCCCTGCGCCCCTTCAAACAAAATCCGCTTGCCAGCTTTGCGCTTCTCGCTCAGCACTTTCCAGACAGGCGCCGCATAGGGCAGAAGCTGTCCTGCAATATCTTGCAGCGCCTTGATCAGCGCCTCCCGATCGACAGGCTCGATGCCAAGGCCTTTGCGCAGCGGGTCATGGTGCTGAAGCGCGCGGTCAACACGCGCAATCAGCGTGGCCTCATCCGCAAGATCGGCCACACGGATCGCGCGACGGCCGACTTTGTCTTCATAGCATGGGCCAATGCCCCGTCCTGTTGTTCCGATTTTTGTGCCTTTGCTCGCGGCTTCTTCGCGGGCGCGATCAAGTTCCCCGTGAATCGGCAGGATCAGCGGTGTGTTTTCCGCAATCATCAGTGTCTCTGGGCTGATCTCGACGCCCTGTGCGCGCACAGTCTCGATCTCATTCATCAGATGCCAAGGGTCAAGCACGACACCGTTGCCGATCACGCTTAGCTTACCGCCGCGCACCACACCCGAAGGCAGCGCATGCAGCTTGTAAACTTTGCCATCAATAACAAGCGTATGGCCCGCATTGTGCCCGCCCTGAAAGCGCGCAATCACATCCGCGCGCTCTGAAAGCCAGTCCACAATCTTGCCTTTGCCCTCGTCGCCCCATTGTGCGCCGACAACCACTACATTTGCCATACTGGCCCCCTCAGATTCTGTGTTGAGTTCTCTGTCAAACCCGCGCTCGTATATCGCGCTGTTTCAAGGGGCGAAACACCTAATTCACGAAAACCCGTTCAGGGGCTTGGCAGCAAAACCTCAGATCAGCGCCATGCGCTCTGCGCGCTCGGGGTCTGGAAACGGGCGATAGAGCCCAATGTCGCACTCCCCCACCATCTGATGCATGGTGGTATAGAGCTGCTCGATCTCCTCATCGACTTGCCCCGCATAGCGAAACGCCTGATCAAGCTGGGTCATGTCCTTGACTTCGATCTCAAGCAGAAAATCTCGTGACTGCGGCGCCCCAAAGCCAAGCTTGCGGCGGCACAAGCGCCAACCCAAGATAACTTTCTGACTGAGCAAATGCTCCATCCAAGCCTCAACAGCCACAGCAAAGACAAGCGCCTTCGCATTGTCACGCAGGTCAATCTCGCAGTGATAAATATTCATGATCATTCCCTGACAGTCCTCCGCGCATCCTGTCATGCAAAGCCTACCAAAGCCTTAATCGCTGCAAGGCCCCTCCTTGACGCAAACAAGGCGCGCTTTACAGAGCCTGCCCAAAGGTGGCAAAATCCAAAAAAACGAGGGCATTTTTATGGGTTACATTTTACGCGTCTTGGCCGCCTTTGGCCTCTTGAGCCTGACTTACAATCCAACCCAATATAATTTTGCGCGTTGGGCCGAGGCCAATTGGAGCGCTCAAATGCCTCTGGCCGTACTTTTCGGGCTTCTGCTCCTTGTCGGCTACATTATCTACCTAAGAGCCACGCTGCGCTCGATCGGCCTCTTTGGTATGTGTCTTGTCCTCGCGTTGGTCGCCGCCCTGCTCTGGGTTGCGTCCGACTACGGCTGGCTCAGCTTTGAAAACCCGACTGTCAACATCTGGCTCGCCATCGTGGCGCTCTCCGTTGTCCTCGGGATCGGCCTCAGCTGGAGCCATGTGCGCCGCGCACTCTCGGGACAGGCCGATATGGATGATGTTGACGAATAATGAATCTCCCCTCGGCAACGCACGCTGGATTGACTAATTTTTCCTGACCAAAGCCCCCGTTTGGCCGGTGCGCGGGTTGTGCACGCATCGTGCACGCTTTTCACCCCCTCAGACTCGCCGTCAAAGAAGCGGATTAACCGAGCCAAACGCAGGCTTAAGCCCGCATTCATCTGTCTCAGGGCCAGACAGTCCAGAACACGGGTTGCGCGCCTTGGGGCTTTCCCCTAAAACCCGCCCAGACCAGTCTCAGGCATCGGGCATTTCATGGAAAACGTCGTTCTTATCGTCCATCTTATTTTGGCTTTGGCCCTCATCGGTGTTGTGCTTATGCAGCGCTCCGAAGGCGGCGGCCTTGGCATGGGCGGCGGCGGTGGCGGCGTTTCAGGGCGCGCAGCTGCGACAGCCCTTGGCAAAGTCACATGGATCCTTGCGATTGCTTTTATTTGTACATCTATTTCGCTGACAATTATCGCAGCGCAAAAATCTGCTGGTGGCTCCGTCATTGACCGCCTCAGCGATGTGACAGCGCCCGAAGCTGTGGAAGAACAGAGCACAACAGATACGCTCTTGCCCCCCGCAGAAGGCGACGATGCGCCGCTCGTTCCATCAGCCGACTAACCACTACACATTGACCCTGCGTTAAAAAGCGCAACATTATGTTGCGTCTCCATTGCCAAGCGGGGCCGAATCTACTATAGCTCAAATCCCGTGATGATGCGGTCTTTTCAGACCGTTTCTGAGCATTTTTGAGCGTCCTTCGCACTGCATTCACGGGAGTTACACACATGGCACGTTACATTTTCATTACGGGTGGTGTTGTTTCCTCGTTGGGCAAGGGCCTCGCCTCTGCGGCCCTCGGAGCGCTCCTGCAAGCCCGCGGATTTTCGGTGCGCCTGCGCAAACTTGATCCATACCTCAATGTTGATCCAGGAACCATGTCGCCCTTTGAGCATGGCGAAGTCTTCGTCACGGACGATGGTGCCGAAACCGATCTTGATCTGGGCCACTACGAACGCTTCACAGGCGTTGCCGCACGCAAGACTGACTCGGTCAGCTCGGGACGCGTCTATTCCAACGTTCTCGAAAAAGAGCGCCGCGGTGATTATCTGGGCAAAACCATTCAGGTCATTCCACATGTCACCAATGAAATCAAAGACTTCATCGAAATTGGCGATGATGAGGTCGACTTCATGCTCTGCGAAATCGGCGGTACAGTGGGCGATATCGAAGGCCTGCCATTCTTCGAGGCGATTCGTCAGTTCGCCCAAGAGCGCCCCCGCGGCCAGTGCATTTTCATGCACTTAACCTTGCTGCCCTATCTTGCGGCGTCTGGTGAACTGAAAACCAAACCAACCCAACACTCCGTCAAAGAGCTGCGCTCCATCGGCCTTCAGCCCGATGTACTTGTCTGCCGCTCCGAGCAGATCATCCCCGAGAAAGAGCGCGCCAAAATCGCGCTGTTCTGTAACGTGCGCCCCGAGGCGGTCATCCCTGCCTATGACTTGAAATCCATCTATGAGGCCCCGCTGGCCTATCACCAAGCGGGCCTTGACCAAGCTGTTCTGGACGCCTTCCAGATCAGCCCTGCGCCCAAGCCCGAGCTCAAAGTCTGGGAAGATGTCAAAGACCGCATCACAACCACAGACGGCGAAATCAATGTCGCCATCGTGGGCAAATACACACAGCTTGAAGACGCCTATAAGTCGATCAAGGAAGCGCTCATGCACGGCGGCATGGCCAACCGCGTCAAAGTCAATGTCGATTGGGTCGATGCGGAAGTCTTTGATAAAGGCGACGCAGCCCCTCACCTTGAAGGCTATCACGCCATCCTCGTGCCCGGCGGGTTTGGTGAACGCGGCACAGAAGGCAAGATCAAGGCCGCCCAGTTCGCCCGCGAGCGCAAAGTGCCTTACCTCGGCATCTGTCTGGGGATGCAAATGGCCGTTATCGAGGCCGCCCGCAACGTGGCCAAAATCAAGGATGCAGGCTCTGAGGAGTTTGACCATGAAGCAGGCAAAAAGCGTTTTGAACCAGTGGTTTACCACCTGAAAGAATGGGTTCAGGGAAATTACACCGTAACCCGCAAGGAAACTGACGACAAAGGCGGCACCATGCGTCTTGGCGCCTATGATGCCACGCTCGCCGAAGGCTCCAAGGTTGCCGAAGTCTACGGCACAACCGCCATCGAAGAGCGTCACCGCCACCGCTACGAAGTCGATGTGAAGTACCGCGAACAGCTCGAAGCTTGCGGGCTGACCTTCTCAGGCATGTCCCCTGATGGTCGCCTACCCGAGATTGTGGAGTGGAAAGATCATCCCTGGTTTATTGGCGTGCAGTTCCATCCAGAGCTAAAGTCAAAGCCCTTCGCGCCGCATCCGCTCTTCGCTGATTTCGTGCGCGCAGCTGTTGAGACATCCCGCCTCGTCTAAACGATCAAGGCTTGACGCGCGCACTCATCCGCCGCAGCCTGAGCGCTCTGAAAACAGGGGGGAAAAATGGCCAAAGCTTATTGGGTTGCACATGTCGACGTGTCAGATCCGCAGGTTTACGAGAAATACAAAGCTGCCAATGCGGCTCCGTTCGCTGAGTTTGGCGCGCGCTTTATCGTACGCGGTGGTGACCAAGAGGTGCGCGAAGGCACAGTCCGCTCCCGCACCGTTGTCATCGAGTTTCCAAGCTACGAGGCCGCGGTTGCCTGCTATGACAGCCCCGACTACCAAGCCGCTTTTGACATCCGCAAAGAGGTCTCCATCGGGGACATGGTGATCGTGAAGGGCTATGAAGACTGAAGCAATCGGCCGATGTTTCAACCAAGATCAAAGCCCGTGGAGCCGTGTTTGGCCCATGACCCGACTTGACGTTTGCGGGTGAACTCTCCAACTTGGAGGGCAAAGCGGTAGTAAAGGAAAAGCGCGTGAGCAAAGGCTATTGGGTTGGTCAGTTTGATGTCACCGATGATGCAATCTTCAACACCTATACACTCGCAAACATTGAGCCTTTCAAAGAATATGGCGCTCGGTTTGTCGTGCGCGGAGGGTCTCAGGAAAACCCCGAGGGCAGCTGGCGCAGCCGCACCGTCGTTATTGAATTTCCAAGCTATGAAGCCGCTGTTGCTTGCTATAACGATCCCAAATATCGAGCGGCGATGGCCGTGCGCAAGCTCGCTTCAATCGGAGATATCGTAATTGTTGAAGGCTATGAGGGCTGAAATGGAATTTATCGACCGTATTCTCTCCCGCTTTCACAAGTCCGCCCCTGTCCAAGCCCCGCTGCCCGAGCCTGACGCCAATATGGCCCTCGGGGCGCTAATGATCCGTGTGGCAAAGGCAGACAAAAGCTATGCCGTAGAAGAAATTGCAAAGATAGACAAAATTCTTGCCAAACTCTTCGACATCAACCCTGTCGAAGCCGCCAAAATGCGCGCGCTCTGCGAGAAGCTGGAGGCCAAGGCTCCGCACGAGGGCAAATTCGCCAAACTCATTCACGACAGCTTGGACGAGGACAAACGCCTCAATGCGTTACGCGCCCTCCACGCAGTCATGCATGCTGACGGGATAGACCGCCCCGAAGAAGAAACCGTGCTGCAAGAAACAAGTCTCGCACTGGGCTTTGCCACGCTCCCCACGAACCTGTCCGAAGGCTTTGAAAAACAATGATAAAGGGATTCTTTGAGCGCCTCCTCGGCGCAGGCGACAGCACTGCATCAGACGCAGACGCCCGCCTTGCCCTCACAGCGCTTCTAGTCCGCGTGGCCCGCGCCGACTTTAGCTATGACGCCGTAGAGCAGGCCCAGATCGACAAGGTGATTTCTCGCCGCTACGCGCTTTCGTCCGCCGAAACAGAGGCCCTGCGCCACGAGGCCGAAGCGCTTGAGGCCGACGCGCCAGACACCGTCCGCTTTACCCGTGCCATCAAAGATGCCGTGCCCTATGACGAGCGGATTGCTGTCGTTCAATCGCTCTGGTCCGTTGTCCTCGCAGATGCAACACGCGACGAGCACGAAGATGCGCTCCTGCGCATGGTTGCAAATCTGCTTGGTGTCTCTGATCGCGACAGCAACCTCGCACGCCAACGCGCATCAGGCGCATGATCGCCTCTCTGCCGATGTATGATCTGCCCGCGCTTCACAGTGCGAACGATCTTTTTTGGCAAGCCATCCGCGCCACTCTCGGCCACGGGCCAGCGGCTCTCACCCGCACAGGCGATCTCTGGGATCACTGGCAATCGCCTGATCTCCTGCTCTCCCAGACCTGCGGCTTTCCCTACCGCGCGCGCCTCCACGGACATGTGCAGCTTGTCGCCACGCCTGACTTCGGCCTGCCCGACTGCCCCGCTGGCCACTACAACTCGGTCTTTGTCGCCCGCCGGACTGACAAAGTCAGCGCGCTCGAAGACCTTGCAGGCAAGCGCTTTGCCTTTAACGAGCCAATGTCCCAATCGGGCTGGGCCGCGCCCAAAGTGCATCTCGACAGTCTCGGCCTCGCCCATGGCCCCCTTGTCCAGACAGGCGGGCACGCTCTGTCTGCCGCCGCCGTTGCCGAAGGCAGCGCCGATTTTGCAGCCCTTGATGCCCAGACATGGCGGCTTCTCACCCGCCACACCCCGCTTGGCGAGGCGCTCGACGTCGTCGCCCAGACCGCGCCCACACCAGCCCTGCCCTACATTACAAGCCTGACCCAAGATGCAGACGCACTCTTCGCCGCGATGAGCACAGCCCTCTCCACCCTTGATTCGGCCACACAAGACGCCCTTGGCCTTAAGGCTTTGGTCACCGTGCCGAGCCAAGATTACCTCGCAGTCGCCACACCAAAACCGCCTCAGATCTGATCTTTTCATCAAACCCCTTGCGCAACATAGGGGGCTTCTGGCATCGTGCCCGAAGATTTGATCAAATTATGGCGACCCCATGTTACCCGACTTAAGTTCTCTTCGTATCGCGGCCTCTGACCTAAACGGAAGGATGCGCGGCAAGCGCCTGCCCGCCGATTTTATGCGCAAAGTCGAAAACGGCGCAGTCCGTATGCCCCTCTCGGTTCTCAATGTCGATATTTGGGGTGCAGACATCGATGATAACCCGCTGGTTTTTGAAACTGGTGACCGCGACGGCTATATGCAGCCCACAGGCCGCGGCGCTGTTCCGATGCCATGGTTGTCTGATGACGCCTATCTCATGCCCGCCACCATGCTCAAAGAAGACCAGACCCCCTTTGAGGGCGACCCACGCCGCGCGCTTGAACGCGTGCTTGAGCGCTACACGGCCAAAGGCTGGGAAGTTCGCGCTGCCGCGGAAATGGAATTCTATCTTGTCGATGACAGTGGCGAGACGCCCGTGCAGGTCAAGAACCCGCGCACTGGCCGCCCGCTTGTCGGCGCCAATATCCTCTCACTGGCCGAGCTTGACGCCTTCGAACCCTTCTTCAACTCGCTTTATCGCGCCTGTGATATGATGGATATCCCCGCACAAACAGCGATTTCAGAGGTCGGAACAGGCCAGTTTGAGATTGATATCAATCACCGCGAAGCCATGGAAGCCGCTGACAACGCTTGGCTTTTCAAGACAATGGTCAAAGGCATCGCGCGCCAGCACAATATGGCGGCAACCTTCATGCCAAAGCCCTTCGCAGGCGACGCTGGCACAGGCCTTCATGTGCATTTCTCGGTTGTGGACGCTGACGGCAATAACGTCTTTGATGACGGCTCAGAGGAAGGAAATGACACCCTGCTCCACGCTGTTGCTGGCTGCCTTGAGGCCATGCGCGCTTCGACACTCGTGTTTGCGCCCCACGGCCCAAGCTATGACCGGATCGTGCCAGGCGAACACGCTCCAATTTCGGTTTGTTGGGGCTATGAAAACCGCACCGCCGCAATCCGTATCCCCGCAGGCCCGCCCGCTGGGCGGCGCATCGAGCACCGTATCGCTGGCGGAGACACCAATATCTATCTTCACCTCGCCGCTGTGCTTGGGGCCGCTATCGACGGTATCGAGCGCAAGGCGACACCCCCCGCCCCGATCACAGGCAATGCCTATGAAGGTGAGCACCCCGAGCTTGTGACCAATTGGAACGACGCCATTGATCTCTTTGAAAATGATCCACTAATCGCCCAAATCTTCCATCCTCGGTTGATCGAAAACTTGGTGATGACCAAGCGCCAAGAGCTGCGGCTGCTGGCCGATATCCCGCCCGAAGACCATTGGATGACATATCTGGAAACTGTTTAAGCCCCTCTTGCGCGGTTCATCAGGCCGCAATAGTCTGGGTTTGATCAAATAGGTGACACATGAAAATCGGTATTTTGCAAACGGGGCATGCACCCGACGAGCTTCTGGCAACAGAAGGCGATTATGACGCTATGTTCCGCAGTCTTCTCTCAGGAGAAGGCTTCACGTTTGAAACTTTCAATGTCGTTGATGGCGCATTTCCGAGCGGGCCAGAGGCCGCAGATGCCTGGCTCATCACAGGCTCCAAGCACGGCGCCTATGAAGACCACGCTTGGATCCCGCCCCTCGAAGACCTGATCCGCGCGATCAGCGCCACAGCAAAGCCCCTGATCGGCATTTGCTTTGGTCACCAAATCATCGCGCAGGCTCTGGGCGGCAAGGTCGAGAAGTTCGCAGGCGGCTGGGCCGTAGGCCGTCAAACCTATGATATGGATGGCAAAAAGCTCGCCGTAAACGCATGGCACCAAGATCAAGTTGTCGCCCTGCCTGCTGCCACCAAAGTCCTCGCGGGCAACGCCCATTGTGAAAACGCCGTACTGATGATCGGTGAAAATACCCTGACAATCCAGCCACACCCTGAGTTTGGCGCAGGTGTCATCGCGGGGCTGATCGCCCATCGGGGCGGGGCCGTGCCAGCCGAGCTTCTGAACGCGGCAAAAGCCGAACTTGAAAACACAACAAACCGCGGCATCTTCCGCGA
This sequence comes from Lentibacter algarum, assembly GCF_040580765.1. Classification (GTDB taxonomy): domain Bacteria; phylum Pseudomonadota; class Alphaproteobacteria; order Rhodobacterales; family Rhodobacteraceae; genus Lentibacter; species Lentibacter algarum. Next base: position 1,852,207 of record NZ_CP158687.1, read on the forward strand.
TATGATGGTCGCGCATCTCAAACGCCAGACAGCAGAGGCCACATCATGAACGATGAATGGACAAGCCAACTTCCCGAAGCCGCCCAAGCCTATCTCGAAGGCCGTAAGCTTGACGAGGTCGAGTGTATCATCTCCGATCTGCCCGGCATCGCCCGCGGCAAGGCGGTTCCTGCAACAAAATTTATGCGGCAGGAGTATTTCCACCTTCCCGACAGCATCTTTTACCAGACCATCACTGGCGACTGGGGTGAAGCTGCAGGCGACGACGGATTTATAGAGCGAGACATGATCCTGCGCCCTGACATGAGCACAGCAACAGCCGCGCCATGGACAGGAGACTGGACCCTCCAGATCATTCATGACGCCTATGATCGCAAAAACAAACCGATCGAATTTGCGCCCCGCAACGTGCTCAAGCGCGTGGTCGAGCTCTATCGAAAGCAAGGTCTTGAGCCCGTTGTTGCGCCGGAGATGGAGTTTTTCCTCGTGGCGCGCAACATCGACCCCGCCAAAAAGATCGAGCCAATGATGGGCCGTTCGGGCCGCCCTGCCGCAGCGCGTCAGGCCTATTCCATGACTGCCGTTGACGAATTCGGCCCCGTGATCGACGACATCTATGATTTCGCCGAAGCGCAAGGCTTTGAGATCGACGGGATCACCCAAGAAGGCGGCGCAGGCCAGCTTGAAATCAACCTTGTGCATGGCGACCCTGTGAAGCTCGCCGATGAGGTTTTCTTCTTCAAACGTCTCATCCGCGAAGCCGCCATGCGCCACGATTGCTACGCCACATTCATGGCCAAGCCCATTGCCGACGAGCCAGGCTCTGCCATGCACATTCATCATTCGGTTCTTGATATAGAGACAGGGCAGAATATCTTTTCTGGGCCGCAAGGCGGCGAGACGGACGCGTTTTTTCACTACATCGCGGGTTTCCAAAATCATCTGCCCGCCGCAATCGCAGTTATCGCGCCCTATGTTAACTCCTATCGCCGCTACGTGCGCGAACACGCCGCTCCAATCAATCTTGAGTGGGGCCGCGACAACCGTACCACAGGTATCCGCGTCCCCCTCTCCAGCCCCAAGTCGCGGCGCGTCGAGAACCGCCTCGCAGGGATGGATTGCAACCCTTATCTCGGCATCGCGGTGTCGCTCGCCTGTGGCCTCATTGGCCTCAATGAAGAGAAGCGCCCCGACCGCCAGTTCAAGGGCGATGCCTATGAAGGCGAAGAGGATATCCCGCGCGAAATGGGCGCAGCCCTTGATCTCTTTGACGAAGCCAGCGCGCTACACGAAGTGCTCGGCCCAGAGTTTGCCCGCGTCTATTCCATCGTGAAACGCGCCGAATATGAAGAGTTCCTCGGCGTCATCTCGCCTTGGGAGCGTGAACACCTCTTGCTCAACGTTTGATATGAACCTTCTTTACTCAAACGACACGCAAGGCGCCTTCCCGCGCAGCTGGTATGCCGCGACCGCTCACGAGCGCACACCAGCGCCCCAGCTTCGAGGCGATGCCGCCGCAGATATCTGCGTTGTCGGAGGCGGCTTCACAGGACTCTCCGCTGCGCTTCACTTGGCCGAGCGCGGCTACTCTGTCGCGCTCATTGAAGCGCACCGTGTCGGCTTTGGCGCGTCAGGCCGCAATGGCGGCCAGCTCGGCTCTGGCCAACGCGTCGAGCAAACCGATCTTGAGAAAATGGTTGGCGACGCCGAGGCACGAAAGCTCTGGGAGCTTGCAGAAAACGCCAAAGACCTCGTTAAGCAGCTGATCTCAAAACACAACATAGACTGCGATCTCAAACCAGGCATCGCCCATGCAACGTTTTCCGCCTCAGAAACCGCCCATGAACACGCCTATGTCGAGCACCTCCAAAGCCGCTACGGCTACGATCAAATCACCGCTCTGAGCGAGGAGGCTTTACGCGCACTTTGCCCCTCGCCTCGCTACAAGGGCGGCTCGCTTGATATGGGGGCGGCACATCTGCACCCGCTGAATTACGCCTTGGGCCTTGCGCGCGCCTGCGAAAACGCTGGTGTCACCTTTTATGAAAGCACCCACGTCCATCACATCGAAGACGGGGCTAAAGTCACTTTGCGCTGCGACACTGGCCGCGTCTTGGCCGATCATGTGATCCTTGCGGCCAATGGCTACCTCGGCGGGCTCAACCGCCGCGTCGCAGGCCGCGTCATGCCAATCAACAATTTTATCGCCGCGACTGAGCCGCTCGGAGAAGACGCGGCGCGCGTGCTCACCAAAGACATTGCCGTGGCCGACAGCAAATTCGTTGTTAATTATTTCCGCCTCTCGTCAGACAATCGCCTCCTCTTCGGCGGCGGAGAAAGTTACGGATATAAGTTCCCCGATATCGACAAAACCGTGCGCAAACCAATGATCGATATCTACCCACACCTCAAAGACATACGCTTTGATTATACATGGGGCGGCACCCTCGCCATCACGATGAAGCGCCTGCCTTATCTCGCGCGCCTTGCGCCCAATATCCTCTCCGCTTCGGGCTACTCGGGCCATGGCGTCGGAACAGCCACTCAGGCGGGCAAGCTCATGGCCGATGCGATCGCAGGCGAGGCCACGGGGTTTGACACAATGGCGCGCATCCCCAACACGCCCTTCCCGGGCGGAGCAGCCCTGCGCACCCCGCTCCTCACCCTCGCCATGACATGGTATGCCCTGCGCGACCGCCTCGGCGTCTAACGCATCCTCCCAAAAATCCGCCCCCGTCTTTCTCTTTCCCTAAATATCCCGGGGGAGTGGGGGCTGGCCCCACCAAATAAGGGGGTCTGGGGGCAACGCGCCCAGCGGGTCGCGCGCATCAGCGCATGACACTACGCATGAATAAAATGCACGCGATCAAACTCACCTCGCCACGCCGCAACATCGCGCGCAACAGCCTCGGCATCATTGCCCAAAAGCCCGCGCGCAATCAGCGCGGCCAGCCTTGGCGCATCCGCCGCCGTCATGCCCCAGCGTACAAGCTCGGGCGTGCCGATCCGAAGGCCATTCATGTCACCCGTCACCGTCTCGATCGGCAGGCCAATCCCGCAGGCCAGAAAGCCAGCTTGCCGCAGCTTTTTGCTCGCCGCCTGTCCACCACCAAAGCCCGCCGCCTCAAGCGCAAACTGGTGGCTCTGCGTCGCACCGTGCTTACCTTCAAACACAGGCAGCCCTTCCGCCTTCAGCGCCCCAGCCAAAGCCTGCGCCATAGCAATCATCTCGGCTGCGTAGCCTTGCCCAAAGTCGCGCCAGTCCAGCAGTGTCACAGCCAATGCCGCCGATTTCGCCGCATCAAAGTTTGCCGTCATGCCCGGGAAGGCAATCGCATCGAGCCGCTTCACCAGCTCCGCGTCATTGCTCACAATCAAGCCGCCAGCTGGTCCACCAAGGCTTTTATAGGTGCTCATCGTCATCAGATGCGCGCCTTCACTCAACGGATTCCGCCAAGCCTTACCAGCAATAATTCCACATTGATGTGCAGCATCAAACAAAAGCACAGCGCCCACTTCGTCGGCAATCTCACGCACTTGCGCCACAGGATGTTCATACAGGTTAAGGCTCCCGCCCAGCGAAATAAGCTTGGGGTTTTCAACTCTCGCCAGCGCGCGCAAGCCATCGACATCAACGGTATAGCCGTCTGCCAAAACAGGCGCATCGATCACACGCAGACCATAAAGCCCCGCACAGCCTGCCGCATGGTGCGTCACATGCCCACCAATGCTCGCAGGAGGTGCAATGATCGTGTCGCCAGGTTTGCAGCTCGCCATGAAGGCATAGAGATTGGCAATCGCCCCAGATGGCACGCGAATCTCGGCAAATTGCGCCTCGAAGACTTCACAGGCCAGTGCAGCCGCGATCACCTCGATCTCCTCAATCGCCTCAAGCCCCATCTCGTATTTGTCACCAGGGTAGCCCAGCGAGGGCCGCGAGCCGATCCCGCTCGAGAGAAGCGCCTCGGCGCGCGGGTTCATCACGTTGGTCGCAGGGTTGAGGTTAAAGCACTCTGCCTCGTGAATGCGCTTGTTGTCGGCTGCCAGCGCCTCGATCCGTGCGAGCACATCGCTCGAGGCCGCGGCCCCTGTTTCACCCGCCACACGCATCACAAGGCTTTCGCAACCTGTCGGAACCCAGTTTCTCTTTTGCAACGTCATGATCGCTCTCCAAATTTCTTTACAGAACGGTGGCGCAGATTGGCGCTTGCGGCAAACCAGAAAGACATTAACTTTGCTTTAGAAAAACTAAGGCTAGATTTCATGGCGCTTGCACCTCCCCGCCCAAAGGGCCCACCACTCAACGCCCTGCGCGCCTTTGAAGCTGCGGCAAGGCTTGGCAGTTTTGCCGCGGCAGCCGAAGAGCTAAGCGTGACAGCAGGCGCGATCTCTCAGCACATCAAACAGATCGAAGGCTGGGCTGGAACCACCTTGTTTGTGCGTCGCGCACAAGGGGTCGCACTGACATCTGCGGGCCGTACGCTTCTCGCGCCACTCACCCTTGCCTTTGACAATATCTCTGACGCGACAAGCCTCTTGCGCACACTTAGCCCCAAACCAACGCTCAATATCGCAACCCTGCCCAGTATCGCACAGCTCTGGCTACAGCCGCGTCTTGCGCAAGTGCGCGCCGCCCTTGGCGCCACAAGCCTATCGGTCTATGCACTGGAAACGCCACCAGATATGCGCCGCGCGCCGTTTGATTGCAGTCTGTTCCTACAAAAGCCCACAGGATCGACGCATGAAACGGTACTCGTCCAAGACAGCCTCTTGCCCGTCTGCGCGCCAAGCGTCGCCGCACGCCTCAAAGCGCCACAAGATCTCGCGAACGAAACTTTGCTCTATGATGAAAGCTGGCACGATGACTGGCCAATCTGGACCAAAGCCCACGGCTTGTCTCTCCCGCCCAGCCAAGACCTTGCACGCTATTCGCTCTATGCACTCGCTGTGGCCGACGCCAGAGCAGGTTTTGGCGTCCTGATGGGGCATATGCCCCTCGTACAGAACGCCCTCGACACAGGAGAGCTGGTCGCACCCTTCAATATGCCCCTGACAAGCGATAAAGCTTTGGTGTTGCAGCTCGGCCAGAATGTCCCGCAGGATCTGGCCAGCCTACTGACGGCCTAAGCGCCTTCACTTTCAGCCTTTTTCTCCCAGCGTCCGCTCTCTTCGGACCAGTACTCGGCGGCACAGCCCGCACCCGTCAGGGTCTTCCACTGTCCGCGTGCGACCGACACAGCCTCTTCTTCATACCCATTGAAGACAAGGCAGACCCGCTCAAGCCTGTTGACTTCCTCAGCGCTCACAGCGGCCCCATCAATCGCCATCAGGCAGGTCGCCCCATTGGGCAGATCGGCAGTTTCGGTGAGCAAAACAGGCTGCTGCGCGTCATGTGGCCCACCCGAAAGACCGTGGGGCAAAAAGCTCTCAGGCCGCCCACCCCAAAGCTTCTCGTCAAGCCATTCAAGCCGTCCGCGCTCAGGTCCACGCACAGCGACTTTCCAGCCACGCGAAAGCGATGCCTCCAAAAGCTGCGGCAGCGCCTGCTCCAGCGGACGCCGCGTCAGATGGTAAAACATCGCCTTGCCCATGTGGATCAGACCTCTTTCGTCTCGTAAGCATCCGCCACAAAACGGTTGAGCGCCATAACGCCCCAGCCCGTCGCACCGAGCGGCGCATAGGCCGTTTCCGCCTTCACGCTGGCTGTGCCCGCAATATCAAGGTGAATCCACGGCTGGCCCTCTTTTACAAAGCGCTGCAAGAACTGCGCCGCTGTGATCGAGCCCGCCATGCGCCCACCAACATTTTTCATGTCAGCAATGCGGCTCTTGAGAAGGTCGTCATAGGCTTGCCCCAGCGGCAAACGCCAAGCGCCCTCACCTTCAGCCTCGGCCGCTTTCATGAAGCTCTGGCAGAAGGCATCATCATTTGAGAACACACCTGTGTTTTCATGCCCCAGCGCCACAAGAACAGCGCCTGTGAGCGTGGCGAGGTCGATCATCCCCGCAGGTTTATAGACCTCCTGCGCATACCACATCACATCACACAGAACGAGGCGGCCCTCGGCGTCTGTATTGATCACCTCAATAGTATCGCCCTTCATTGAGGTCACAACATCCCCCGGACGTGTGGCGCGATCGCTCGGCATGTTCTCTACAAGCCCGACAAGCCCGATCACGTTGGCCTTGGCTTTGCGTTCGGCCAAAGCTTGCATCGTGCCCGCAACAGTGCCCGCACCGCCCATATCCATGGTCATATCTTCCATGCCAGCCGCTGGCTTGAGGCTGATCCCGCCAGTGTCAAAGACAACGCCCTTACCAACAAGCGCCAGTGGCGCAGCGCCTTTTTCACCGCCAAGCCATTCCATTACAACGACTTTTGAGGGGCTGATACTGCCATGGCCAACAGACAAAAGTGAATGCATCCCAAGCTTGGCAAGCTCGTCCTCTTCCATCACCTTAACCTTAAGGCCCAGCTTGCCGAGCGCCACGAGGCGGTTGGCAAATTCTGTCGTGGTCAGGTGATTGGCAGGCTCGTTGACCAAATCGCGCGTAAAATGCACACCGCGCGCCACAGCCAGCGGATCGGCGACAGCCTCCTGAAGCTTCTCAGGGTTAGGACAGAGCACCAGAATACCCCCGTCAGCCTCAGCCTCGGCGGTCTTATGCGGCGTAAATTCATAGATACGCAGCGCCAGCCCCATAACAACCTCATGAGCCCTTGGCATCGCCCCAAGGCAGAGTGTCAACACGGCTTTGCCCTTGGCTTTGGCCAAAGAAACGCCCGCTTTACGCGCCATATCGGACTTAGCTGTGCGGGAGAGCTTGACCACATCAACAGCGTCAGCCTCCATCCCCGAAGGGTAGCCCAGCGTCAGAACATCGCCTTCCTTGGCCTTCTCAAAGCGCTCGCTTTCCACAAGCCGCTTCAATGCCCCCTTGGTGAGCCGCGCAATGCGCCGTCCGGCCTTATCCAGCGTTCCTTCAGGGCTGGCCACAACAGCCACACGCCCCTTCGCGCTGCCCAGCGCGTCCAGATCAAGGTCTTTGAAGTCAAATGTCACAAGCTCGGCCATGTTATTCTCCCATATCTTTGCCCAAGTCGTATCGCGGCCCGCCCGCCTTGGCCAGAGCACAAACCCAAGCTTTTGAGCAGCCTTTGGCGCGTCCTGCGCCAGACACCGCATTAACAGTTTACCCTGCCCCGCCACATCTAGTAGTGTCAGCCCATTGTTACACCATCCGAGGGGGATACCGTGGCCAGATTCGACCGCTATATGCTGTCGCAGCTTATGGTCCTGTTTGGCTTTTTTGCATTGGTTCTGGTTTCGATTTACTGGATCAATCGCGCCGTCAAACTGTTCGATAGGTTGATCGGCGACGGGCAAACCGCAATGGTATTTGCCGAGTTTACCGCGCTCACTCTGCCCTCCGTGATCCGTGTCGTCCTCCCAATCGCAGGCTTTGCCGCCACACTCTATGTCACCAACCGCCTCAGCACAGAGAGCGAGCTCACCGTGATGCAATCCACAGGCTTTTCACCGTGGCGTCTGGCGCGGCCCGTGCTCTACTTCGGACTGATCGTCGGCGTTATGGTCGCAATGTTGGCCAATGTGCTTGTGCCCGCCTCGCTCAAACAGCTCCAACTGCGCGAGACCGAAATCTCCCAAAACGTGACGGCGCGGCTCCTGACCGAAGGCACATTTCTTCACCCCACTGACGGTGTCACCTTCTATATCCGCGAAATTGCACCTGACGGACGCATGAATGACGTCTTTCTTTCCGATCGCCGTGATCCGAGCGAAAGCGTGACACATACCGCTGCCTCGGCCTATCTGATACGCACAGAAACAGGCCCCGCTCTTGTGATGATCGACGGCCTCACACAGCGCCTCTCCCGTCCTGCCCTGCAACTCAACACCACACATTTTGCTGATCTTTCCTACTCGATCAGTGGTTTGATCTCGACGGAAGACAGAACATCCGCACAACTACGCCACTTCAACACCTTTGAAATGCTCACAACACCTGTGCATATTCAGGTCCGTACAGGGGTCAACACGGGCGTCTTTGCCGAAGAGCTACACACCCGCTTTACCCAGCCGCTCTTCGCACTGGCCGCCGTTCTGCTTGGTTTTGCCTCCTTGCTTTCGGGCGGCTTTTCTCGCTTTGGCGTTTGGCGTCAAATTGTGATCGCCCTCATCCTTCTGATCCTGATCAAGGCGCTTGAAAGTCTTGTGACAGAACCCGTGCTTTCCAATCCTTCTCTCTGGCCTCTGCTCTATCTACCAGCGCTCTTGGGGCTCGCGATTGCCATAGCGCTCTTGGCGCGCAGCGCGGGCCAGCTGCCCTCGCTCTCCGCATGGCGTCGCAGAAAGGCCGTGCTCTCATGATTTTGCATGGCTATTTCATCCGCAAGTTTCTTGGCCTCTTCTTTGGCCTCTTGCTTCTCTTCTTTGTCTTTCAGGCGTTGATTGATCTCATCGAAACAGTCCGCCGCTTTCAAGGCGCCGATGTCACCTTTTGGGGCCTGATCAGCCTGACCTTGCTGAATGTTCCCCAAGGTCTTTATCAAATCATACCCTTGGTGATGATCCTTGCCACAGTCTCGCTCTTTCTGGGTCTCGCCCGCAGCTCAGAGCTTGTTGTGGTGCGCGCCACGGGCCGTTCTGCCCTACGCGCGCTCATTGCGCCTGCCAGCATGGCCTTTCTGATCGGCGTGATACTCGTCGCCATGTTCAATCCCATCGTCGCCGCAACAACCAAACGCTTTCATGACAAAAGCCAAGAGTTACGCGATGGCAGCATCGATGTGCTCTCGCTGTCCGCAGAGGGGCTCTGGCTGCGCCAAGGCGGCGCCGAGGGGCAGACTGTAATCCGTGCAACCTCGGCCAACCCAGACGCCACGGTCCTCTATGATGTCACCTTCCTCTCGTATGCCCCAAAAGGCGGCCCGCTCAAGCGCGTCGAAGCCGCAGAAGCTCGCCTTGAGCCAGGTGCATGGGAGTTGACCGACGCCACCGTCTGGCCGCTCTCCTCAGGCGTCAACCCTGAAGGCAGTGTGGCCCGTCACCTGACTTTGCGAATTTCGTCCACTCTCACACAAGAGCGCATCCTTGAAAGCTTCGGCGCGCCCAGCGCCATTTCGGTTTGGGACTTACCCGCTTTCATCAAACAGCTCGACCAAGCGGGTTTCTCGACACGCCGGCATGCCGTCTGGCTTCAAATGGAGCTGGCTCAGCCGCTGTTTTTGCTCGCGATGGTCCTCGTCGGCGCGGCGTTCACCATGCGACATGGGCGCGGTGGCGGCACAGGCCTTGCGGTTTTGGCCTCTGTTTTGCTCGGCTTTGGGCTTTACTACATTCGCAATTTCGCGCAAGTCCTTGGTGAAAATGGTCAGATTCCTGTGCTTCTGGCCGCGTGGGCGCCGCCAACCGCCTCAATTTTGCTGGCTTGGGGCTTGTTGTTGCATATGGAAGACGGGTGAGAGATCGAATGAAGCGCTTTTTAAGCCCTCTTGCCATCGCGCTTTGCCTCGTTCTGCCCGTTGCCGCAGAGGAGGCTGCTGGCCCAGCAATGCTTGTGGCCGATAGCGTCTATCTGGACGGAAAGACCCGCCTTGTGGCCGAGGGCCGTGTTGAGGCCCTTTCAGGCGACACACGGATCATGGCACAGAAAATTACCTATAATCGCACGGCAGGCACACTCGCGATCGAGGGGCCCATCCGCATCGAAGAAGGCGGCAGCATTACGGTCCTTGCTTCCAGTGCTGAGATGGATGCTGGCTTCCAAAACGCTGTCCTCAAAAGTGCGCGCGTGGTGCTTGATCAGCAAGTCCAGCTCGCCGCCTATCAGATGAACCGCGTCAACGGGCGCTACTCGCAGCTCTACAAAACCGCTGTCACCTCATGCCGCATATGCAATGACGGAACCCCACCACTGTGGCAGATCCGCGCCCGCCGAGTGATCCACGATCAAGTCGAAAAACAGCTCTACTTTGAAGGTGCGCAGCTGCGCGTCAAAGATGTCCCGATCTTCTACCTGCCATACCTGCGCCTGCCTGATCCAACGCTCAAACGCGCATCTGGTTTCATGATCCCCTCGCTCAACAGCTCAACAACGCTTGGCACGGGCATCCGTATTCCGTTTTTCCTCCGTATGGGCGATCACCGCGATCTCACCATAACGCCCTACCTCAGCACCAAAGCCCGCACGCTCGAATTCACATATCGTCAGGCGTATAAACGCGGCGACATCTCCTTTGATGGGGCGATTTCACGGGATGATGAGCTTCCCGGCACAACGCGAGCGTATTTGTTTGGCGAGGGGGCTTTCTCTCTGGCCCATGACATTCAGCTCAGCTTCAATATCGAGGCGACACGCGACGATACCTTTTTGGTCGATTACGGCTATTCTTCCAAAGATCGCCTCGAAAGTGAGTTTGCCCTCAACCGCACCAAGCGCGACAGCTACTCCAGCGCAGCCTTAATACACTACCGCTCCCTGCGCTTCGGCGAGATCAACGCAAACATCCCATCTCTGATCGCCGACATGACCCACGAGGAGCGCTTTTTCCCCCGCGCTTTGGGAGGCGAGCTGCGCATTGGCACAGAACTACATAGCCACTACCGCTATTCTGACGCAGGCACAGATACAGACAATGACGGTATCGTGGACGGACGCGATGTAACACGTCTCAACGCCGAGCTCAGCTGGCAGCGCAATTGGACCACGGCCTATGGCCTGCAGGCCAAAGTCTTCTCAGGTGTCGCCGCGGATCAGTTTTACACAGCGCAAGACACGCTCCTCTCCGCCAGTGCCAACGAGATCACCCCCATGGCCGCACTGGCCCTGCGCTGGCCAATGCAAAAGACAATGCAGAATGGCTCACACCATATTGTGGAACCCTTTGTACAATTCGGTTGGGTCGGTGGCGAAAACCCTGATGTCGCCAATGACGAAAGCACACGCGTCGAGTTTGACGAAGGCAACTTGCTAGATCTGACGCATTTTCCAAGCAACGACCGCCGCGAGCGCGGCCGCATGCTGACTTACGGGGTCAATTGGTCCCGTACAGGGCCACACGGCTGGGACAGCACGCTGACCTTGGGCCAAATCTTGCGCCAAAAGAACCATGTCGATTTTTCGGCCTCCTCAGGCCTTGCGGGTACAAACTCCGATGTACTTGTGGCTGGCCAGCTGCGCGCACCAAGCGGCTTGGCCCTGACAGGCCGCGCGCTTTTTGATACAGATCTCGACCTGACCAAAGCCGAGGCCCGCGGTACATGGCAACAAAAGCGCTTTGGCGTCGGCGCAAGCTATGTCTGGCTTGATGCTGATGCCGATGAAGACCGCAATGATATTGTCGCAGAACTTTCACTTGATAGCCTCTACCGGTTTTCGCGCCATTGGGCTGGTACGGCCAATATGCGCTATGATGTGACCGCTGATGAGGCCGCAGAGGCGGGTATTGGCTTACAATATCAAAATGAATGCGTGAAAGTTGACCTTTCTCTCTCGCGCAGGTTTACCTCTTCCACTATTCTATCGCCAGCAACCGAAATGAGCCTGACCGTCGGGCTTCTCGGGTTTAATGCGAGCTCGCGGGACAAGAGCTACACCCGCCAATGCAAGGACTAAAACTGATGATCATGCGTTCACCGCTCCAATCGCTCCTCTTTATCTGCCTTGCGCTTGGCCTCACGCTTGCCAGCATGGCCAAAGCGCAAAACCTCTTCGCGCCTGCAATAAAAGTGCATGACAAAGTGATCACCCAGTTTGATCTGGACCAGCGCGCACGGATGCTGACGCTCTTCCGCTCGCCTGGCGATGCCACAAAAGAGGCTCGTATCCAGCTTATCGAAGAGCGCCTGAAGCTAGATGCAGCGCAGTCCTTCGGTGTTGTGCCCGACCGTGAAGAAGTACTCGTCGGCATGGAAGAATTTGCCGCCCGCGCCAATATGAGCAACGAGCAGTTCCTACGCGCTCTCAAAGGGGGCGGCGTCGAAGAGCAAACGTTCCGCGAATTTGTGACATCAGGCGTGGCTTGGCGCACGCTCGTGCGCGCCCGCTTCGGCCCAAAGGTCGAAGTCGGTGACAGTGATATCGACCAAGCCCTTACCTCCGCAGCCACTGGGGCTGGCAACATTCGCGTTCTCCTCTCGGAGATCATCTTACCCGCCCCGCCCCAAGAGGCAGCCGCAGCTCAGGCACGTGCCAACGAGCTTTCACAAATCAAAACAGAAGGCGCATTTGCAGCTGCAGCCCGCAAATACTCTGCAACAGCCAGCCGTGGTCGTGGTGGCAAGCTTGACTGGATGCCCCTTTCCAACCTGCCGCCTGCCCTGCACCCGATCATCCTTGGCCTCGCACGCGGGCAAGTGACAGACCCGATCCCAATCAATGGTGGCATCGCTCTCTTTCAGATGCGTGGTATCGAAGAGGGCACAGTGGCGGCACCCGAGTTTTCTGCCATTGAATATGCAGCCTATTACATTGCAGGCGGACGCAGCCCCGAGGCCTTTGCAACTGCCAAAAAAATCAAAAACCGCGCTGACACATGCGATGATCTTTACGGCATCGCCAAAGGACAGCCCGAGGAAGTGCTTGAGCGCGGCTCTAAAGCGCCCGCCGATATCCCCACGGACATCGCTCTTGAGCTTGCTAAGCTCGACAAACACGAAGTGTCCACAGCGCTCACCCGCGCCGATGGCCAAACCCTCGTCTTCCTTATGCTCTGTGGCCGCACGCCCAAGCAGACCGAGGACTTGGATCGCGGCCAAATCGGGTTGAGCCTGCAAAACCGCCGCCTTGGCAGCTATGCCGACAGCTACCTCGCCCAGCTGCGCGCCGAGGCACGGATCATTGAATACTAAGCCCGTCGCGCTCACCTGTGGCGAACCCGCCGGCATTGGACCAGAGCTTGCGCCAATGCTCTGGGACGCCCTCAAAGACGAGCTCAGCTTTTTTCTGATCGGCGATGCATCGCATCTCCCCGAGGGTAGCCCCTATGTCGAAATCAGCGCGCCGTGGGAGGCGCCTGCCGCCATGGCGCAGGGCCTGCCTGTTCTGCCTCTGCCGATGGGCGCGCCGCGCGTTGCGGGCATACCCAACCCTGCCCATGCGGCTGGCGTGATCGCCTCTATTGAGCGTGGTGTAGCGCTCGTAAAGTCAGGCGAAGCTGGTGCGCTCTGTACGCTACCGATCCATAAAAAAGCTCTCAAAGACGGCGCCTCTTTTGCTTTTCCGGGCCATACCGAATTCCTCGCTCATCTCGCGGGGGTGGAGCATGTGGTGATGATGCTGGCCAGCCCTGCGCTGCGTGTCGTCCCCGCCACGATCCATATCGCACTCGCCGATGTCCCAAAGGCACTGACGCCGCACAGCCTGCGCAGAACCCTCGAAATCACCAACGCTGCCCTAAGCTCACAGTTTCATATCGCCGCGCCGCGTCTTGCTGTAGCTGGGCTCAACCCGCATGCAGGCGAAGGCGGAACGATGGGGCCTGAGGAGATCACATGGATCGCGCCTCTTCTGGAGGAGCTGCGCCGCACAGGCCTTGATATCGCAGGCCCCCTGCCCGCCGATACCATGTTTCACGCAGCAGCCCGCGCGCGCTATGACGCCGCCATCTGCATGTACCACGACCAAGCCCTCATCCCGATCAAAACGCTCGATTTTGACCGCGGCGTCAACGTGACACTCGGCCTGCCTTTCGTGCGCACGTCACCTGACCACGGGACAGCCTTTGACATCGCGGGACAAGGCCTCGCCAATCCAAGCTCCAGTATAGAAGCCCTGCGCCTAGCGTGGGCCATGGCCAAAGGCACTGCCACATGACCCAGATCGATACCCTCCCCCCCCTGCGCGCCGTCATTGCCAATCACGGCCTGTCGGCCAGAAAATCCTTGGGCCAAAACTTCCTGCTGGATCTCAACCTCACCGCCAAGATCGCCCGCCATGTCGGAGATCTGTCTCAAAGTGATGTCCTTGAAATCGGCCCAGGGCCAGGAGGCCTCACCCGTGGTTTGCTGTCTGAAGGCGCGCGCCGTGTGCTTGCCATCGAAAAAGACAGCCGCTGCATCCCTGCACTAGAAGAGATCGCAGCAGCTTACGACGGTCGCCTCACAGTGATCGAAGGCGACGCCCTCGAAGTCGACCCTCTCACGCATCTGCAAAAGCCAATCCAGATCGCCGCCAACTTGCCCTATAACATTGGTACAGAACTGCTCGTGCGCTGGCTCACCCCCCCTGAGTGGCCCCCCTTTTGGGACAGCCTAACGCTCATGTTCCAACGCGAAGTCGCCGAGCGTATCGTCGCCAAGCCTGGCTCCAAGGCCTACGGGCGCCTTGCCCTCTTGGCCCAGTGGCGCTCTGATGCAGCAATTGTGCTCAACTTGCCGCCAGAGGCCTTCACACCGCCGCCCAAAGTCAGCAGCGCAGTCGTGCATATCAAAGCTCTTGAAAAGCCACGCTTTGAGGCCGATGCAAAGACTCTGGAGCGCGTCGTCGCCAAAGCCTTCAATCAGCGCCGCAAAATGCTGCGCGCCGCGCTCAAAGGCCTCGCGCCTGATCTCGAAGACAGACTCCTCGCCGCAGGCATCAAGCCCACAGACCGCGCCGAAGTCATTGGCCTTGAGCAGTTCTGCGCCCTCGCGCGCGCCATCAAAGCTCCCTAAGTCTAAGCGCCCAAAAAGAAAAAACCCCGCGTCGGGCGCGGGGTTTCTTGTTTATTCTGCTGCTTGTGAACCGCTGTCCTCTGACGGCGTGTCCTCTTTTTTGCGTCGTGGCTTGCGCACCCGCTTGGGCTTTTCAGCCGCGCTCTCGGGCGTCTCGACAAGGCCGCTGTCTTCTGGTGGACGCATCATTTCAAGCTGCGCAATTTCGGGCTGCGGCGTATGCTCTGGCTGTGGCGCGTCTTGGGCGTCACTCACAGGGGCTGCACGGCGCGGCTTGCGCTGCATCTCGCGTGGCTCTCTGGGTTCGCGCGGCTCTGCACCGCCAGCGTTGCTTTCACGCTCTTGGCGCTCACGGCGTTCGGCCGCTTCGCGGTCACGCTCAGCCTGACGCTCACGGTTTTGTTGCTCTTGAAGCTCGCGTTTGGCGTTTTCTTCAACCATGGCTTCGCTCAGCATCCGCTGATAATGCTCTGCATGCTGCTGAAACGCTTCGGTTGCGACACGGTCGCCCGCAAGCTGCGCATCGCGCGCAAGCTGGTTGTATTTCTCAATGATCTGCTGTGGCGTGCCACGCACTTTGCCTTCTGGCCCCGAGCTGTCAAACACACGGTTTACAATATTGCCGGATGGCCGGTTGTTGTTCCGGTTATTCTTTGATCGCGAACGCGATTTAGATGATCTCATGTTTATAGAGCCTGAGCTTGTTAATTGGCCTTTGTTTGATCTGCGGCGTACGAAACGCACTTGCTACAAATCCAAAGATTTCTGGCTTGGGTATATGCGGGACCGTCCTAAAGACATCCACCGCTCATGCCCCCAATAACCATGTAAACACATGTTTCACAAGGCCCAAAAGAGCCGAATACGTGCAAAATGCCCTCTAAGCAGGCCGAATACCCAAAACTACCCGCTCTCGCCCATCCAGATCAGGCAAAATTTGCACAGCCTCAAGCCCCGCCGCGCCCATCAGTGCGGCCACATCCGCGCCCTGTGTCGGGCCGATTTCAACAATCAAACGCCCGCTTGGCGCTAGGAACTCCACCGCGCGCTCACAAATCTTACGATAGGCGCTCAGCCCGTCAGCCTCATCTGTCAGCGCCATCCGTGGCTCATAGCCCAGCTCCGGTGCGAGGGCGGCCATTTCCTCGAGCGCAATATAGGGCGGGTTTGACACGATCAGATCATAAGGCCCACGCGCCTGTGAAAGCCCATCATACCAATCTGAAAGACAGCTGCCCGCACGCGCCTCAAGACCAAGAGCCGCTCGGTTCAATGCAAAAATCTCAAGCGCAGCTGCCGAAAGATCAGCTCCAACCCCGCGCGCGCTGGCCTGTTCACAGAGCAGCGTGAGCAAAATACATCCCGAGCCTGTTCCAAGATCAAGAACCCGCTCAAACGGACGCTCCAGCGCAGCCAGAACAAGAGCCTCCGTCTCAGGGCGCGGATCGAGCACATCGGCAGTGACGCTAAATGCGCGGCCAAAGAAGGCCCGACGCCCAATGAGATGCGAGACAGGTTCACGCGCCATCCGCCGCACCACAAGCGTTTCAAAGGCCGCCGCGGCCGCGGCTGGCAACTCATCTTGCAAATGCAGCGTCATCCGCGCCGCTTCAATGCCGAGAACATGTGCCATCAAAAGGCGCAGATCACGTGCACCTCCCTCGATCCCTGCTTCCGAAAGCGCCTTGCCACCCGCGCGCAGCGCCGCAGTCACAGTGGCTCCGCTCACCCGTTCATCTCCGCAAGAAGTCGTGATTGATGATCTGCAATCAGCGCATCAATGGTTTCATCAAGATCGCCCTGCATCACAGCCCCAAGGCTGTACAGCGTCAATCCAATACGATGATCTGTCATCCGCCCCTGCGGAAAATTGTAAGTTCTGATCCGCTCTGAGCGGTCGCCCGAACCAACCTGCTCGGCACGGCTGGCGCTGCGTTCGTCATGGACTTTCTGACGCTCCAGATCAAACAGCCTTGTTTTGAGGACTTGCATGGCAATCTCTCGGTTGCGGTGCTGGCTCTTCTCTGAAGAGGTCACAACCAGACCGCTGGGAATATGGGTGATGCGCACCGCCGAGTCGGTCGTGTTCACATGCTGCCCGCCCGCGCCACTCGCGCGCATTGTGTCGATCCTGATGTCATTGGTGTTGATGACGATGTCGACGTCTTCCGCCTCAGGCAAAACCGCCACTGTGGCAGCTGAGGTGTGGATACGTCCGCCACTTTCCGTCTCAGGCACACGTTGCACGCGGTGCACGCCACTCTCAAACTTCAGCCGAGCAAACACATCTTGCCCAGCCACACGCACAACAGCCTCCTTGACCCCGCCAAGCTCGCTCACGCTCTCTTCAAGTATCTCGAATTTCCAGCCGCGCGCCTCCGAGTAGCGCTGATACATGCGCAGCAAATCGCCTGCAAAAAGCGCGGCCTCGTCTCCGCCCGTCCCGGGTCGAATTTCAATGAGCGCAGGTCGCCCATCCGCCGAATCCTTGGGCAAAAGCGAAAGCTGCAAAGCCGCCTCAGCCTCTGGCAAGCGCGCCCGCAAGGCGGGCAGCTCTTCTTCGGCCAGCGCCTTCATTTCAGGGTCAGCGAGCATCTCTTTGGCCTCGGCCAAATCTGCAAGCAGCGTGCGGTAGCTTTCGATTTCCTCGACCACAGGGCGCAGATCGGAATATTCCTTGGCCAAAGCAGCAATGTCCCCGCCCCCTTCGGCCATCTTGGCCTCAAGGAATTGGAAACGCTGAATGATCTGTTCTAAACGCTCTGAAGGAACCATGGCTCCGATGTGCGGTATTCAGCCCGCTTGGTCAAGCGCCGACTTGATGCTATACTTGCCCCATGACGCGCCTTGCCATCTTCCTTATGGCCCTCGCGGCCCCCACTTTTGCCGATCAAAACATCGGCGGCAAAGTGATTGATTGCTATTGCACAGACACCGCAGGCGCACGCGTCGAACTTGGAGAAAGCATATGTCTTCAGGTCGGCGGGCGTATGTTTACCGCCCAATGCCAGATGTCGCTCAACGTCCCGATGTGGCGCGAAACATCGGATGGCTGCATGAGCTCACAGCTTCAGATCAGTGAGCCAGTTGCGAATGCGAGCCTGATTGACTCCTAGGTCTGATTTGCCAAACCGCAAGCGCCCGTAGATCTCGATTTGGCCGTCAGCAAGCCGCACGGTGCTATAATCAGGAAAGCCCCAAAGGGCCGAACGGGTCACATAAAGCCGCTGGTCGTACCACCCCCCTAGCGCCCGGGTGCGCGGCGTTGCAAGCAGAACAGCCTCCACCGCGCCCCAATTGCCCTCAAACACGCGTACCGCACGAAAACCGCCCGCCTCAGCATGATCGCCAAGTCTCGCCATCGGCCCTGTAAGCCGCCAGCGCTCCGCATCCTGCGGCGCAAAACGCACATAGGCCGCAAAGCCCAAAACAAGCAGAAGCGCTCCCATAAAAAGCCAGCTCACACGCCCCATCCCTTTGTTTTTGCTCCAAATAGCCCAGCCAGTACCGGCTTACGCTTTGCCAAGCTTATTCCAGCCGAGCAAACAGATGATCTCCATCGCCACATGCGCCCCCGCAATCGCGGTGGCCCCACTCGTGTCAAACGGCGGTGAGACTTCGACAATATCCCCCCCCACAATATTCACACCCGCCAAATCGCGCAGAATATGAGACGCCTGAGCCGAGCTCAGCCCACCCCAAACAGGTGTCCCTGTGCCCGGCGCAAAGGCAGGGTCGAGCCCATCAATGTCAAAACTGAGATAGACTGGCCGCGCCCCAACAATCTCGCGCGCTTTGGCGGCGACGGCCGCAGGCCCGATCGCATGAACCTCGCGCGCATCAATGATATTGACGCCCAGCGTGTCTTCATTCGTTGTCCGGATACCGATCTGCACAGAGGTCTTCGGGTCGACAATCCCGCTCTTGACCGCTTTGTAAAACATCGTGCCATGGTCCACACGGCTCATGTCATCATCTGCCCAAGTATCGGTATGTGCATCAAACTGGATCAGTGAAAGAGGGCCGTATTTCTCCGCATAGGCTTTGAGAATAGGGAAGCTTATGTAGTGATCCCCCCCCAGCGCGACGCTGGCTGCGCCCTCTGCAAGAATGCCCCTGATATGCGCCGTAAGCGCCTCAGGAAAGGCAGGGATATTGGCGTAGTCAAACGCCAGATCGCCATAATCAACAATATTCATCTCATCCAGCGGGTTATACCCCCAGCCATAAGGCGCATCGGGGCTTTGCAGTGTGCTCGCCTCACGAATGGCGCGTGGGCCGAGCCGTGTGCCAGGGCGGTTGGTCACCGCTTGGTCAAACGGAACGCCCGTGACAGCAATGTCCACGCCCGCCAAATCCTTGGTGTAACGGCGGCGCAAAAACGAAAGCGCCCCGCCAAAGCTGTTTTCAAAGCTGACGCCGCGGTCAGATGTGCGTGTAAACGCCTCGTCCACATAATTTTTGCTGTCTTCCAGTGCCATGTCGTCTCTCCATTCGCTCAAGCAGGCCTTAGCTCAGCGGTGCAGCCTTCTCAACCAGCCGCGCCAGAAACGACGCTCCAATCGGCGCGATCTCGTCATTAAAGTCATAGGCTGGGTGATGAACCATCGCCCCTTCGCCGTTGCCGACAAAAGCATAAACCCCGGGTCGCTGCTCCAACATGTAGGAGAAATCTTCTGCCGCCATCATCGGCTTTGCATCGTCCATAACTTTGGCCTCGCCGACAATCTCACGCGCCACATCAGCGGCGAAAACGGTCTTGCCCGCGTCATTTACAGTTGCAGGGTAGCCGCGATCATATTGCAGCACAGACTCAACGCCAAAGCTCGCCGCCTGCCCCGCAACAATCTCGCCCATACGCTTTTCCACCATGTCACGCACATGAGGGTCAAACGTGCGCACCGTCCCGCAAACCCTTGCACTGTCAGGGATAATATTCGTCGCTGTTCCCGTGTTGATCTGCGTCACAGAGACGACAAGCCGCTCCTGCGCGTCATTGTTGCGGCTCACAATCGTCTGGATCGCCTGCACCATTCCCACAGCCGCCACCACAGGGTCAACGCTCTCATGTGGCATTGCTCCGTGCCCGCCCTTGCCCTGTATATCGATATAAAAACTGTCGACTGCCGCCATGATCGGCCCCGCAACCGTGCCGATAAGCCCCGCCTCAAGGCCAGGTCCATTGTGGATCGCATAGACCTCATCAATCCCAAAGCGCTCCATCATACCTTCCTTGACCATGGCCTCGCCACCCCCAGACAACTCCTCGTCCGGCTGGAAAATAAGCACAGCCTTGCCAGCAAAGTTGCGTGTCTCGCTGAGGTATTTTGCAGCGC
Source organism: Lentibacter algarum (assembly GCF_040580765.1). Lineage (GTDB taxonomy): Bacteria > Pseudomonadota > Alphaproteobacteria > Rhodobacterales > Rhodobacteraceae > Lentibacter > Lentibacter algarum. The sequence continues at coordinate 1,872,220 of NZ_CP158687.1, forward strand.
CAAGTAGCATCGCTGTGTGCCCGTCATGGCCACAAGCATGCATCTTACCGGGGGTTTTACTGGCGTACTCCAGCCCCGTGATCTCCTCCATCGGAAGCGCATCCATATCCGCACGCAGACCAATCGCTGGCCCCTCGCCCTGCCCGTTGATCACAGCCACAACACCGCTCTCGGCCCAGCCTGTGGTGATCTCATCGACACCAAATTCCTTCAAGCGCTCCACAACAAACGCTGCTGTCTCATGGCACTCACGCCCCAATTCGGGGTTCATATGAATATGCCGCCGCCATGCCTTCATCTCGTCAGCAAGCCCCGCAATACGGTTGATCACAGCCATCGGTCGTCTCCTTATCTATGCAACGTCTCAATCAGACGCGCAAAAAACGAAGCGCCAATCGGGGCCACCTCGTCGTTAAAATCAAATTCGGGGTGATGCACAGAAGGGCCAAGCCCTTGGCCCAAAAAGTAAAACGCCCCCGGCCGCTCATTGAGCATATAGGAGAAATCCTCCGCGCCCATCTCTGGCGGCAAATCGGTAATCACCAGATCATCGCCGACAACCTCGCGCGCCACTTTGGCAGATTTATCCACCTGCGCGGCGTGGTTGACCGTCGCGGGGTAGCTGCGCTCGTAAACCACGTCCGCAGACATCTCAAAACTCTCGGCCTGCGCCCGCGCAATCTCGCCAATCCGCCGCTCGGCAAGGTCACGGTTCGTCTCGCTAAAGGTGCGCACGGTCCCGCTCAGCTTGACTTCGTCGGCAATGATATTGCTCGCAGTGCCGCCATGAAACTGCGTCACCGAAACCACAATTGGATCAATCGGGTTCGCATTGCGCGCCACAATGGTCTGAAGCGCAAGCCCCGTCTGCATCGCCGCTATCATTGGGTCTTTGCAGGCGTGTGGATAGGCAGCATGCCCGCCCACACCTTTCACAGTAATCTCCCATTCATCCACCGCAGCCATAATCGGCCCCGCGCAGGTGCGCAGCTCACCCGCCTGCGCAAATGAATCGGTGTGAATGGCATAGACCTCATCAATCCCGAAGCGCTCCATCATGCCCTCTTCGACCATGATGCGCCCGCCACCAATCGCCTCTTCCGCAGGCTGGAAAATCAGCGCAACACGTCCCTTAAAATTGCGCGTCTCGCTCAAATATTTCGCTGCACCAAGCAGCATCGCCGTGTGCCCGTCATGGCCGCAAGCGTGCATCTTGCCGTCCACTTTACTGGCCCACTCGGCTCCCGTCTCTTCTTGCATCGGCAGCGCGTCCATATCCGCGCGCAGCCCCGTGCAAGGGCCTGCACCCTGACCGTTGATAATGGCAACAACGCCCGTCTTCGCAATGCCCTCATGGATCTCGTCCACACCAAACTCGCGCAGCCGCTTGACCACGAAGGCCGCCGTCTCGTGACAATCCAGCGCCAGCTCTGGGTGCATATGAATATGCCGCCGCCAGCCCGCCATTTCTTCGGCAAAGCCCGCAATCCGATTTATGACCGCCATGTCTTGCGCCTCCTGCCCGCTCAGATACCCTAGCACTCAACACCGAAGAGAAGGCATAGGCAATGGCTGACGACACGCTCATTCACACTCCCAATGGCGGCCTCCCGCGCCTCCGCGCGATCATGCGCGCCCTGCGCGACCCCGAAACAGGCTGTCCGTGGGATATCGAGCAGACTTTCGCGACCATCGCCCCCTATACCATTGAGGAGGCCTATGAGGTCGCCGACGCGATTGAGCGTGAGGCATGGGACGAGCTCAAAGGTGAGCTTGGTGATCTCCTGTTCCAGTCCGTCTTTCACGCCCAGATGGCCGAGGAAGCGGGCCTCTTTAGTCTTGATGATGTCGCTGACACAATGTCGGATAAGATGGTCACGCGGCATCCACATGTTTTTGGTGCAGAATCGCGCAACAAATCCGCCGAACAACAGACCCGCGACTGGGAAGCCATCAAAGCGGCCGAGCGCGCGGGCAAAGCCGAAAAAGGCACACTCGACGGCGTGGCCCTTGGCCTGCCAGCGCTCTTGCGCGCCCACAAGCTGCAAAAACGCGCCGCCCGCGTTGGCTTTGACTGGCCAAGCGCCCGTGAAGTTCTCGACAAAATTCTTGAGGAATCCCAAGAGCTTGTCGAGGCGCAGGCTGAAGCAGACCAAGAGCACATCCTAGAGGAATACGGTGACCTTATGTTTGTCATGGCCAACTTGGGTCGGCACCTTGGCGTTGAACCAGAGGCTGCCCTCCGCGCAGCCAATGCTAAGTTCGAGCGCCGCTTTGGCCGCGTCGAAGCCCTGCTCGCGGCGCGCGGCAAGCGCCCCGAAGACAGCGATCTGTCCGAGATGGACGCGCTCTGGACAACTGCAAAAGAAGAAGAACGTGAGCAAAATAATACCTGATCTAAAAATTCAGGTATTGACCCGACAAAAAGACTCAGGATAAAACCGCTTCAACAGAAACGGAGACTCACATGACCCCCCTGCCCAAATTTGCTTTCAGCATTGCAGCCCTCGCCGTGGCCGCACCCGCGCTCGCAGAAGAAGTGAATATCTACTCCTATCGCCAGCCAGAGCTGATCAAGCCACTGACAGACGCCTTCAGCGCCGAGACAGGCATCGCCGTAAACGTCGCCTACCTTGAAAAAGGCATGGTCGAGCGCCTGCAAGCCGAGGGCAAGCGCTCCCCTGCCGACCTCATCTTCACAGTCGATATTTCGCGCCTGCACGCAGCCGTTGAGGCGGGCCTGACACAGCCCATCACAAGCGACGCGCTGACAGCCAATGTCCCCCCGATCTACCATGACCCAGAGGGCCATTGGTGGGGCCTCACAACCCGCGCTCGCATCGTCTACGCAAGCAAAGAGCGTGTCGCCGAGGGCGAAGTGACAACCTATGAAGACCTCGCCGATCCAAAGTGGAAGGGGCGCATCTGCACGCGCTCAGGAACCAACGCCTACAATGTCGCCCTCACCTCTGCAGCGATCTATCATCACGGCGAAGAGGGTGCAAAAGCTTGGCTTGAAGGCGTCAAAGCAAACCTCGCTCGCAAACCCCAAGGCAATGACCGCGCCCAAGTCAAAGCGATCTGGGCTGGAGAATGCGACATCGCCATCGGCAACACCTACTATATGGGCCAGATGCTTGCGGACCCTGAACAAAAGGAATGGGCGGATAGCATCAACATCGTTTTTCCTGTCTTTGAAGGCGCAGGCACGCATGTAAACATCTCCGGCGTCGCCATGACAAAAGCCGCCCCAAACAAAGACAATGCGTTGAAAATGATGGAGTTCCTCACCTCGCCAAAGGCACAGGAAATCTATGCAAAAGACAATTTTGAATACCCAATCGCGCCTGGCACAGTGGCCGATCCTCTGGTCGAAAGCTGGGGCAGCTTTACGGCTGATCCTGTCAACCTGATGGACCTCGCCCACCTGCGTGATGAAGCGCTCAAGCTCACAGAAACGGTTGATTTTGACGGCTAGTCCCTTGGTCGTCAAACCACTGAGGCGCTCCTTCGGGGGCGCCTTTTTTACATCGCACGCCTCACGTTATAAGCGTGACGCCCTCCATGCTCCCGATCCGCGCAAGGTCGTCTCGATAGCGCGTCGCCAGCGTCTCTGATTGCGCCTCTGAGAAGCGTGCAAAGCCACGGTCCTCGCCATGCTCAGCATACTGAGCAATCACGGCCTGCCAGCCTTCGCGCTCAAGCACTTTTCCCGCATGATAAATACCCTGTAAATGCTCAAGCGCCGCATCTGTCGCACTGACATTAAGATCATAGTCAGGCTCCACATATGCGCCCGCCTCAGCCCCAAGCAGCCGCACCAAAAGCTCAGAACTCGTTCCACGCGCGCCATACTCAACCACAGTCATGCTTTTTGGCTTCAAAACGTTCTGCAAAGCCTTCACAGCCTCAGGCCAGCCGCCACGAAACGTGGTCATCGCCTCCGCATGGGTCTCAAACGGCTCCACAGCATTGTCCTCGGCATGTTTGCGAAACCCCGAGACAAACAGCTCGTCATAAGGCCGCACAATCAGCAGAATATGCTCCGCCTCCGCGCCCACCGCTTCAAGCCCGTCGCGAAACACACGTAGCCGCTTTCGCCGTGCAGGGTAGAGACGCCCAGAAAAGAAATGAATGATCAGCCCGAGCAGGTTTTCTTCTGACAAGACAAGCGGCTGGTCCTCGCCGCTCACATGTTTCTTGAGCGCGCGCGTAACTTTACCCACAAAAGCACCGTGTTGGTCCTCGCCATGGCTCGGCTTGGGCAGACGCAGGTGCAAATGCCCCTCTGGCGCGCCGTCGCGTCCGGGATAAGCGAGGTCATACCCGTCAGATTCGAGCTGCTGGCGATTGGCCGCAAGACAGAGCTGGAAACTGGACGTCCCCGTGCGGTGCGCCCCCGCATGCAGGTAAAGTTTACGAACCATCTGCCACCTTTTTATTTTTTACCCCGCAACTGTCCGCCAGTTTGGCCCCATATGCAACGCTTGGCTGGACAGCACGCACAACTGTTGCCAAGGTCGCCCAAACTCAAAGAGGCTCAAAGCGTGCGCAAAATCATCATTGATACAGATCCAGGCCAAGACGACGCAGTCGCAATCCTATTGGCGCTGGCCAGCCCCAAAGAGCTCGATGTGCTCGGAATTACCTGTGTTGCAGGCAATGTGCCGCTACACCTTACTGAGAAAAATGCTCGTATAATCTGTGAGTTGGCAGGCAAACCTGATGTTAAAGTCTTCGCGGGTTGCGACGCACCCTTGATGCGCAAGCTTGTCACAGCCGAGCATGTTCACGGCAAAACAGGCCTCGATGGTCCAGTCCTGCCAGATCCAACGATGCCCTTGCAAGACGATCATGCCGTTGATTTCATTATCAATACCCTGCGCGCGGAGCCCATCGGAACAGTGACGCTCTGCCCCCTTGGACCGCTCACCAATATCGCAACCGCCTTCCAGAAAGCGCCCGATATTATCAGCCGCGTGCAAGAGATCGTCCTCATGGGCGGCGCATATTTCGAGGTCGGCAACATAACTCCCGCTGCTGAATTCAACATTTACGTTGACCCGGAAGCAGCTGATATTGTTTTTAAATCTGGCGCTCCTATTACAGTCATGCCGCTGGACGTGACCCACAAGGCTCTTGTCACCAAAGAACGCAACGACGCGTTTCGCGCCATAGGCTCACCTGTCGGGGTCGCCGTTGCCGAGATGACAGAGTTCTTTGAACGCTATGATCGCGAGAAGTACGGATCTCTCGGTGCGCCCCTGCACGACCCCTGCGTGACAGCTTACCTCTTGCAGCCTGAGCTCTTTACAGGCCGCTCCGTCAACGTCGAAATCGAAACCCAATCAGAGCTCACGCTTGGCATGACTGTCGCCGATTGGTGGCGCGTCACAGACCGCGCGCCCAATTGCACCTTCATGGGACAGATCAACGCAGAGGGCTTCTTCGCCCTGCTCACAGAAAGACTGGCCCGCCTATGAAGCTGCTGCACCTCGCACGCCCTGATGACATGGAGAAACTCCTGCCACTGGTCGAGGGCTTTCACGCCCACCACGGCATCACTCTGTCAGACGAAAAGCGCCAAGCCGCCCTTATGCCACTCCTTGAGGGCATCCCACACGGGATGATCTATCTCGCTGGCCCCCGCAAAGCGCCTGTCGGTTATATCATCATCACACTCGGGTATTCCGTCGAACTTGGCGGCATCGAAGGCTTCATTGATGAATTTTTCATTCGCGAGAAAGTCCGCGGCCGCGGCATGGGCCACGAAGTGCTCACAACCCTGCTGCCCGCCCTCAAGGATCACGGCATCAAGGCCCTGCACCTAGAGGTCGAACGCAACAATGAAACCGCCCAGCGGCTCTACAAACGCGCAGGCTTTGAAGCGCGCGAAAATTACATTCTGATGACCCGCACGCGCTAGCGCGGAATGCGCGGCTTACGGTTGATCAAGACAAGCCCAACAGCAACAAGGCACAGCCCACCGATGATCTCGGGGCCGATTTCCTCGCCCAATACGAGCCAGCCGAGCGCAACGCCACAGACGGGCGACAAAAAGCTGAACGAGGCCACGCCTGACGCCGGATAAATCTTGAGCAGCATAAACCAGAAGAGATAGCCAAAGCTCGCCACAGCCAGAACCTGAAACGTAAGACCCGCCCAATGGATCGCCGCCAGATCACGCGTCAACGGGCCAAACAACGGGGCAAGTGCAAACAGCAGGAGCATAGACACGCCGAGCTGCCACAATAGTTGGACTTCTGGGCGCTCTTGAGACACAGGGTGAAGCCTCAAAAACAAGGCAATCCCGCCCCAGCCAAGTGCGGCCCCCAGCGCCAGAAGATCGCCAAACAGACTTGCTTCCGCGCCCTCATAGGGCTTCGCCAAAACCCAGATCACACCCGCCATCGCCAGCGCAAGGCCAAGCGCGCGCGGCGCGCGCATCTGCTCACCTGGCAACAGAAAATGTGCCACAAGCGTGAGCCAAACTGGCATCGAATAGAAAATAATCGAGGCACGCGACACTGTCGTATAATCCAGCGCCAAATACAGACACACAAATTCAAAGGTGAAGAGCAGGCCCAGCACAAGCCCTGGGAAAAGCAGATCGCGTCGTATCCCATGATGCACCCCGCGATAGCGCATCCACGCCAGCATCACGAGAAAGGCAAAGGCCGAGCGCAACCCCGCCATGAATATGGGCTGAAAGCCCCCGTTGCTGAGCTTGATCACAACTTGATTGAGCCCCAGCACAACCGCAAAAACAGTCAGCGCCACAGCGCCCGCCAGATCCATATGTGATTTACGTTCCATCGCGCCATCTGCTCAGGCGGCAGCCCCAAGGTCAAGAGCCCAAACGCTTGGCCCAAGCCCCGCCCCCATGCTAGGCTTCAGCCAGCAGAGCGGAGCCTTTTTCATGACAGACTACATCGTGCTGGATGTCTTCACAGACACGCCCTTCGGAGGCAATCCCCTCGCCGTGATCCCCGACGCCACAGGCCTACCCGAAGCAGAGCTGCAAAAGATCGCGCGCGAGTTCAACTTTTCAGAAACCGTCTTTCTCTATCCGCCCGAAGAGCCCGCCGATACGGCCCGCTTACGCATCTTCACCCCGACAATGGAGATTCCCTTCGCAGGTCACCCGACGATAGGCGCAGCCATCGCGCTTGCCCAGCAGGGCCACGGCCCCGCCATGCGCCTTGCTCTTGGCGTCGGCCCTTTGACAGCCCGCGCCACGCCCACAGAGGCCAGCTTTGACACATCCGTACCGCTCGACATACTAGCTCAGCCATCGCCTGCCCTTGTCGCCCGCGCACTCGGCCTGCCCGAAAGCGCAATTTACCTCGACAACCACCCGCCCACGCTCGCCTCTGTCGGCCTTCCCTTCACACTGACAGAGCTGACAAGCCGCGCCGCGCTCGCCGCCTGCACACCCGATACCGAAGCCTTCCGCGAAGGCGCAGCCGCCTACAAAGGCGCACTCGACTTTGCCCAATTCGCCTATTGGCAAGACGGTGAGACCTTGCATGCGCGCATGTTCGCCCCCTTAGACAATATCCCCGAAGACCCCGCCACAGGCTCCGCCTGCGCAGCCCTTGGCGCGTTTCTAGCCAGACTGAGCGGTGCCCCCGTCGCCTTCACAGTCCTACAAGGCTCTGATATGGGCCGCCCTTCGCGCATCGGGCTACAAGCCCGCGACGGCAGTGTCACAATCGCAGGCCAAGCCGTCAAAACCATGCAAGGACAGCTCACGCTCTCCCCCTTACCACTGGCCAAAAGCCCAGAGCTCGGCTAAACCCACGTCACCCTTTGATGAGCTACGCCATGACCGATACAATCACCTCCCGTTGCGAAGCCAAAGGCCTGCGCATGACAGGCCAGCGCCGCATCATCGCGGCTGTGCTACAAGATTCTGATGACCACCCCGATGTCGAAGAGCTCTACGCCCGCGCCGTAGCCCTCGATTCAGGGATTTCAATCGCCACAGTCTATCGCACAGTAAAGCTTTTTGACGAGGCTGGCATTCTGGACAAGCTTGAGTTCGGCGATGGTCGTGCCCGCTATGAAGATGCTGAGCGTGAGCACCATGACCACCTGATTGATCTCAATTCAGGCGAAGTGATCGAATTCGTCGATGAGGAAATCGAAGCCCTGCAAGAGCGTATCGCCCAAAAGCTCGGCTACACTCTCAAGGGCCACCGCCTTGAGCTATACGGCGTACCGCTCAAAAAGCCCTGATCCAGCGCTCTTAAACAAACTCCCCAACTCGTTAACAAGCGAAAGAGCTTGCACAGCCCTCCGCTTTCCGTGATGCACGGCGCGTAACCCTTACGGACGCACATCCCATGAACAACCTGCGCGGCATTCTCTTCATCACAGCGGCGATGGCGGCTTTTTCGATTGAAGACAGTTTCATCAAGCATCTTTCAGGCTCGGTCCCCAAAGGCCAGATCATGCTGTTGCTCGGTCTTGGCGGCGCGTTGGTTTTCTTCCTTGTCGCCCTGCGCCAACGGGTCAATGTTTTTGCAAAGCGGCATTTCTCATGGCCCCTCTTTTGGCGCACCGCGTCCGAATCCGTTGCAGCCCTCTTCTTCATCACCTCGCTGTCGCTGGTTCCGATCACGACAGTGGCGGCGGTCTTTCAAGCCACCCCACTGGCAATCACCCTTGGCGCCGCGCTTTTTCTTGGCGAACAAGTCGGCTGGCGCCGCTGGAGCGCGATCATGGTCGGGTTCCTTGGCGTGCTTATCATCATCCGTCCCGGCATGGCGGGGTTTGACCCCGCATCCCTCTTCGTGGTCATCACCGTCTTCACCATCGCCGCGCGCGACCTACTCACGCGCCTGATCCCGACAGAAACATCCTCAACGGTCGTCTCCTTTTACGGCTTTTTCGCCCTCGTGGTCTCAAGCCCCCTGCTCATGGCAATAACAGGCTGGCCCGAGGCGGTCACAGGGACAGAAGCGCTCTCGCTCGGTGCAGCCGTGGCCTTTGGCGTCATCGGCTACTACCTCATCGTTACAGCCATGCGCATGGGCGAAGCCTCCGCCATCATGCCGTTCCGCTACACGCGTCTGCTCTTCTCAATCATTCTTGGCGCGTGGATTTTTGGCGAATCCCCCGACGCACTGACCTACCTTGGCTCCGCCCTGATCATCGCGTCTGGCCTTTATACCTTCCTGCGCGAGCGCAAACTGGCCCGTGCAATGGCCCGTGAGGCCTCAGCCACGGCATAATCCCTCATGTTGGCGCTATCGTCCTTGCGCTCATAGCTCAAGCGCCTACAACCCGTCTCAACCTTACATTTGAGACGAAAGAGCGCCCCATGAGCATCATCATCGACATCCACGCACGCGAAATCCTCGACAGCCGTGGCAACCCCACAGTCGAAGTCGATGTGGTATTGGAAGACGGCACACTGGGCCGCGCCGCTGTCCCCTCGGGCGCCTCAACAGGCGCCTATGAAGCCTCCGAAAAGCGCGATGGCGACGCGAGCCGCTACATGGGCAAAGGCGTGCTTGAGGCCTGCGCTTCTGTAAACGGTGAAATCGCCGAAGCTCTTATCGGCATGGACGCCACCGAGCAGGAACTGCTCGACGCTGTCATGATCGAGCTGGACGGAACACCTAACAAATCCCGCCTCGGCGCAAACGCGATCCTTGGCGTTTCCCTCGCCGTCGCCAAAGCCGCAGCTGATTTCTGCTCGCAGCCGCTTTTCCGCTACATCGGCGGCACCTCCGCCCGCACGCTTCCCGTCCCGATGATGAACATCATCAATGGTGGTGAGCACGCAGACAACCCGATCGACATCCAAGAATTCATGATCATGCCCGTCAGCGCAGAGAACATCCGTGACGCGATCCGTATGGGGGCCGAGGTTTTTCACACGCTTAAGAAAGAGCTGACAGCCGCGGGCCTCTCAACAGGCATCGGCGATGAAGGTGGTTTTGCGCCAAACATCGCCTCCGCCCGCGAAGCCCTCGACTTTATCCTGAAATCGATCGAAAAGGCAGGCTACAAAGCAGGTGAAGACATTTACCTCGCCCTCGACTGCGCCGCGACAGAGTATTTCAAAGACGGAAAATACGAGCTCAAAGGCGAAGGCAAATCGCTCACACCCGCCGAAAACGTCGACTACCTCGCTGCGCTCTGCGCCGACTATCCGATCATCTCGATCGAAGACGGCTGCTCTGAAGACGACTGGGAGGGCTGGAAAGCGCTCACAGACAAGCTCGGCGATACAGTCCAACTCGTCGGTGACGACCTCTTCGTCACAAACCCAGAGCGCCTCGCCATGGGTATCGAACAGGGCTGCGCCAACTCAATGCTGGTGAAAGTGAACCAGATCGGGACGCTCTCGGAGACACTCAAGGCCGTAGACATGGCGCACCGCGCCCGCATGACCAACGTGATGTCGCACCGCTCTGGCGAGACCGAGGATGCAACGATCGCCGACCTCGCAGTCGCAACAAACTGTGGTCAGATCAAAACAGGCTCTCTCGCACGCTCAGACCGGTTGGCAAAATACAACCAACTGATCCGCATCGAAGAGGCGCTCGGCGAGTCCGCACAATATGCAGGCCGCTCAATCCTTAAATAATCGGCCCCAAAAATGAAGCCGCCGTTCGCTGAAGTAACGAACGGCGGTTTTTTTTGTGCGCTTCCAAAAACTGTTCAGGCGGTGCACGGGTTGTGCACGCATTGTGCACGCTTTTCACCCCCCTAGAATCAGCGATTTTTCAAGCGTTAACGCGCTCTTTCGGGTGGCCTATCTTGGGTGATGTCATAGCCATAGAGCCAGTCAAACTGGCCAAGCATCCGCCTAGGCGCAAGCGCTCCGCCCAGCCTCAAAGCAGTATGCGCCGCAAAGCGCAGCGGGCCAAATCCGAGGTGGTATTTCCATGCGTTTCCCGTGGCGGTTTTAATCACTCTCGCAGCACGATCACGCCGCCATAGCTGATAGTCTCCAAGACCTTGTTCAAGGCTTCCCACGTCGTCCAAAGCCACACCCATAGCCCACGCATCCTCCAAAGCCATAACCGCGCCCTGCGCCAGAAACGGCAATGTCGGATGCGCCGCATCACCCAAAAGCGCAAGCCCCTGCCCATGCCAGCGCGGGGCAACCTCATGGCGGAACAAGCCCCACAGCCGAACCTCTTCCACAGCCCCCAGCATCTCCTGCACCACAGGCGCAAAATCCGTGAATGCGGCCCGCAAATTGGCAGGCTCGTCCCCGAGCGTCCAGCTTTCCTCCAGCCAGTCGCGCTGTTCCTCCACAGCCACCAGATTGAGCATTTTGCCCCCCATCAAGGGATAACTTACCAAATGTCGCCGCGGCCCCATATGGACCTGCACATCGCTCTGCCGCCCCCAGACATTGGGCACAACAGCCCGCCACGCAGCATTGCCTGTAAAGAAGGGTGCACTCGCTCCGTTGAGCGCGGGGCGTACGACAGAATGCACGCCATCGGCCCCAATGATCAGATCGGCTTCTCGTCGCTCGCCACTGTGCAAAACAACAGCCGCAGGGCAGCCTTCTTCGACGCGCTCAACCTTCTGCAAAAGCTGGATTTTTGCACCTGCCGCGCGCGCCCCCTCCGCCAGAAGCGAGATGAGCTCGGCCCGATGCACAAAGTAGTATTTCTGCGGCGACATCTGCGTCAGATCAAGCTTTAGGACCTCTCCACCTCGGTAGTCCATAAGCCGGACTGTATCCGCCAGAACGGCCCCACTTTTCACAAGTTGTGGCTCAAGCCCCATGGCGCGCAAGACGGCCAACCCATTCGGCGAAATCTGTAGCCCCGCACCTACCTCTTTGATCTCGCCAGCCTGCTCCAACACGGTCACATCCGCGCCCCGCAACGCCAGCACCCGCGCCAAAGCCAGCCCGCCGATCCCAGCACCGATAATGTAGGTTTTTAGTCCCGCAAGCATCATTTGCCCCTAACAAAAAGGCGCTGGAACTGCTGCTCCGGCGCCCTATTTTTGTCTCGTTCCGCCGCGCAGATCAATCGTCGCGGTGGACTTTCTCGCGCCGCTCATGCCGTTCCTGAGCTTCAAGACTCATCGTCGCAATCGGACGTGCATCAAGTCTCTTGAGTGAAATCTGGTCGCCTGTCACCTCACAGTAGCCAAACTCGCCCTCACCAATACGGCGCAGCGCCGCATCAATTTTGGAAACAAGCTTGCGCTGACGGTCACGAGTGCGCAGCTCAAGTGCGCGGTCCGTTTCCTCGGAGGCGCGGTCAGCCGCGTCAGGAATGTTGCGAGTGCTTTCTTGAAGCCCTTCGATCGTGTCGCGACTGCCTTCCAGCAATTCCTCGCGCCACGTGATGAGTTTTCTGCGAAAATACTCGAGCTGACGCTCGTTCATAAAAGGCTCGTCCTCTGCTGGACGGTAATCATCAGGCAGAAAAAACTCTGCTTTCATTTCCTTTTCCCCTACGTTTGAGCGAGTCAATGACACGGGTTACTCTCCTACACTGCGCGCTTCGTCTGCGCCGCTCTTACCTCTAAGGAAGCCGAATGTCACTACCCCATAACATCAGATTGCGGTGAAATTGCGTCTCGGCTAGTTTGCCTTGGAAATCAACAATCAAGAAGGCAGTGCTCACATGAGATTTGAAGGAACCGAGGCCTACATCGCCACCGAGGACCTCAAAACAGCCGTCAACGCCGCTGTCACGCTGGAGCGCCCGCTCCTTGTCAAAGGCGAACCAGGAACAGGAAAAACAGAGCTTGCACGTCAAGTTGCCAGTGCTCTGGGCCTTCGCATGATCGAATGGAATATAAAATCCACCACCAAAGCCCAACAAGGCCTCTATGAGTATGACGCCGTCAGCCGTCTGCGCGACAGCCAGCTTGGTGAAGAGCGTGTGCACGATGTTAAAAATTACATCAAAAAGGGTAAGCTTTGGGAGGCATTCACATCTGACGAACGAGTTGTCCTGCTGATCGACGAAGTCGACAAAGCAGACATCGAGTTCCCGAACGATCTTCTCCAAGAGCTCGACCGCATGGAATTCCACGTCTACGAGACAGGTGAAACGATCCGCGCCAAGAACCGGCCCGTGATCATCATCACCTCAAACAATGAAAAAGAACTCCCAGACGCCTTCCTGCGCCGCTGCTTTTTTCATTACATCCGTTTCCCCGATATGGACACAATGCGCCAGATCGTGGCGGTACATCACCCCGCAATCAAAGAACAGTTGCTCACAACCGCCCTCACGCAGTTCTACGAAATTCGCGAACAATCAGGCCTCAAGAAGAAACCGTCGACCTCCGAAGTGCTCGACTGGCTCAAACTGCTTCTGGCCGAGGACTTGAGTGCAGAAGATCTCAAGCGAGACGCCGCAAGCGCTTTGCCAAAACTCCACGGCGCCCTCCTCAAAAACGAGCAAGACGTACATCTCTTTGAGCGCCTTGCCTTTATGGCCCGCCAGAAGCGCTAAACGATCCCCCAAAACAAAAAACGCCCGCGTACATCACGCGGGCGTTTTTATTTTCAAATCGGTAAAATAAATCCGGATCGAAGCGTTTACGCGCCTGTAACCTTCACCGATGTATTCTCTTCAAGCGTCACAGTGCCCTGTTTGCGAATGTGATTTTCCACCACATCCCAAATCTGCGGGCCTTCTGTGCCTTCGTTAACACTGGCCCAGCCAGCAACAACGTAGTTCTTCGCAGGATCAATCGCTTCACCGGTCTTCAGGAGCGTCATTTCAGAAATCCGCTCGCCTTGTGGCTTGCTTACGTCGATCTTGTAACCCATGCCGCCGATGCGAACCATATCACCGCCTTGTTGGTAATAAGGGTCTGGATTGAAGAGGTTATCGCCCACATCTTCAAGAATCACCTTGATGAATTCACCGGTCATTTCCGAACGATACGCTTCACCGTAAGTCATTGAAGTTACGTTCCAAATGTCTTCCCGGGTGATCTCCTGACCTGGAAGAATGCTCGGCCCCCAACGCACACCAGGGCTCATCGCGATATCAGCTTCACGCTCTGACATGAGAGCATTGCAGATCAGGTCATCCCAAGATCCGTTGAAGTTCCCGCGGCGATAGAGAAGCGTGTCTGTCGTGCCGATCACTTCTTTCAGCTGATCCTCATAAGGCGCACGCTGAACATCAATGAGCTTGGCCACGTCAGCATCGGGCGTAATTACATCTGAGAAAATCGGGATAAGTTTGTGCTTAATTCCCTTCATTTCACCGTCGCGCACATCAAGATCAACACGGCTGACAAACTTACCGTTTGAGCCTGAGGCGATGATATGCGTCTTGCCCACAAGCACTGGCTCAGGGAGCGCGTCATGCGTGTGACCTGAAAGGATCACGTCAATGCCCTCGACATTGCCAGCCATCTTCTTGTCCACGTCAAAGCCGTTGTGGCTCAGCACAACAACAAGCTCAGCGCCTTGGTCGCGAACTTCCTGCACCATGGCTGCCATGTTGTCTTCGCGGATGCCGAACGAGTACTCAGGGAACATCCAGCGTGGGTTGGCAATCGGCATATAAGGGAAGGCCTGACCGATCACGGCGATTTTCACACCACCACGCTCAAAGAATTTATAGGGTTTGAAAAGCTCGGCAGGTTCGTCCCATTCGGCATCAAAGATGTTCTGGCCAAGAGACGTAAACGGCAGGCTGGACACAAGCTCATTCACCCGCTCAGAGCCCAAAGTGAACTCCCAGTGGAAGGTCATCGCATCTGGCTTCAACGCGTTCATAACGTTGACCATATCCTGACCTTCGGTCTGGTAGCAGGTATAGGAACCGTGCCATGTATCACCGCCATCAAGCAGCAGCGCATCAGGGCGGTCCGCGCGGATCGAGTTGACCACAGTCGCAACGCGGTCAAGGCCCCCAACGCGGCCATATTGCTGCGCAAGAGAGGTGAAATCATTATAGCTCAGCGCATAGGCCGATGGGCTTCCATCAGCAATACCGTAGAGCTTCCGGAAGTCAGCGCCCGTGATGTGCGGAACGTGCCCGTTGTTGACACCGACACCAATGTTCACTTCAGGCTCGCGGAAGAAGATCGGCTTCATTTGCGCGTGAATATCTGTGACGTGGATTAAGCTCACGTTGCCATAGGTTTCAAACTCAAGAAGCTGGTCTTGCGTCAGCGCCTGCTGCGCCGCGAGGCGGGCCCAATTACCAAAACCGCTCGCGCCATAAAGCGCTGACGCGGCCATAGAAACTTGTAGAAAATCGCGGCGTGAGATCATGGCTTGAGAACCTTCCTTCGGGCATTGGCGGCAACATATGCACAAAACCTAATGCGTTCTGACAAAAAGAAACCCGCACCTCAGAAAGATGCGGGCTTCGGGTGTTTTAGTTACGGACTGATGGGCCTTCGACTGAAAGACCATTGCCGCGGCTTGCAACGTAAAGCTCAAGTGCCACAAACTCTGGGCCACCCGGGCTAAATGTTTCGGCACGTGTATCGCGCACACAACCTTTAAAGCGGCTGTGCGTGCCATTCAGCTTGGCGTTTTTCAAACGGTATGTTGGGAAACCGTTAATCTGGCCTTGGCTCAGGTGATCCGCGCGGATCATGTTGCCATAGTTGTCTTCGTGGCAGTTGGCGCATGACAGTTCGAGCTGGCCATAACGGGTATAGTAAATCTCTTTACCCTTTTCCCATGTCGCCTGAGCCGGACCGTCAATAGCAACGTTTACAGGCATTCCGCGAGAAACAGATGCGAGAAGAGCTTCCATTGGAATGGAGCCACCTTTGTCTGTTTTCCAAGGCTCAGCGCCCATACGGGTTTCACGGCAGTCATTCACCTGCATTTGAAGCGTGCGAACTTCACCAGCAGCTTCGTTCCACTTAGGATAAACAGCTTTTACACCAGCCATTTCCTCTGGAGCACCGTGACAGCTTGCGCAGGACTTGCCTTCGCCACCGTCAACCGCATTCCAGATTTCAACGCCCTGTTCGACAAAAATCATGCCGGGGTTGTCGAAATCGTCCATTTCCATGGCCTGCGTTTCGTCTGAGCGAAAGTGCCAGCCAGACATTACTTCATCGAGTGAGTCTGACAAGTGAGCAGGAGCTGGAGCTTTTGTGGTGATGGCGATATCGCCATTGATCACCAGCGTGTCATCGTCGGGGTCAGCCATACCAAGTGTTGGCAAAGCCAGCGCAACCGCGCCGATGAGGGACATTGTCTTGAAGTTCATGCATTTCCTCCCTTGGAAAGCACCCTGCCCTTCTGCGGGGCAAGGCACTCATGCGTGTTGATCAGGCGATTGCGACTGATTTTGCGTCTTCGTAGACAGAACCGTCGTCGTCATACCAAGTGAATTTGAAATCACCGGCTTCAGGAACAGTTGCTTCGAATTCGAAGTAAGGGTTTGTCGAGATCGCTGGCGCGAGTTCAACATCGATAACCATCTTACCGTTATATTCCGCGGTAAAGCGGTTGATGATCGAGCGCGGAATCTTGTTGCCATCGCTGTCTTTGCGCTGACCTGATTCCATGCTGTGGCTGATCAGAGTTTTGATCACCACAACTTCGCCAGCTGCTGCTGACTTTGGCGCTTTGACACGGGGTTTTACACCATCTGCCATTTTAGTCGTCTCCTCTGATTAGCCGCCGCAGCCGCCAATTGTCACTTTTACTGTTGAGCTTGCGCGTGCGAACGTGCCGTCAGCCATTTTGGCCACTGCAACAACATCTTGCGTACCTGCAAGACGAATGCGCGTAGAAGCACTCTGGCTGCCTGAAAGCTCACCAAATTTAAATGTCGCCACATCAGGTGTCGGGTTGCCGGCCGCCAGAAGCAAAATCGCCTCTGCGCCTTCAGCCGATACGCTGACTGGAACAGTGTTACCATTTTCGGCGATTTCAGGAGCTGTCAGCGTTACGCCGCCTTCAGCTACATCCGCGCCACCTGTAAACGCTGCAATCATGTCGTCCGCGGCCGCAGTGGCCTGAAACGGCAGAATTGTCAGAGCAACAGCGCCGGCCCCAAGGGCGAGCGTATCACGTCGTGAGAATTCCATATCTAACTCCTTTTACGTCTCTCTCAAAGTGCTCCGGAAACCCGGATCACTCGTCTTTCAATGTCATAAGGAACGCAACAACATCTTCGATTTGCTGCGCACTCAAAAGTGGATCAAGCGCACCCTCGGCAGCTTTGCCCGTATAGGCATTGCCAGGGCGATCAAAGCCTTCGACTTTGTAGTAGCTTGGCATCATCGTTCCGTCGTATGTCAGCTTCGCGTTTGAAACGATGCCGCGCAATTCGGCTTCATTCCAACGATCCGCGACACCATCAAGCGCAGGGCCGATGTTACCTGGAAACGCTACGTCTGGCAGCGAGCTGACGACGTGACAAGCAACGCAGTTGCCTTTGCTGCGGCTAGAGTAGACACCGATGCCTTCCTCTACGCTGCCGGCTACGCCGCTCAGCGACATTTCAACCGCGCCATCTTCCGTGAAGACGACATTTGCTGGCTCAACTGTTTCGGCATATGCCGCTCCAGCTGTAAGCGTTGCCGCCAGTGCAAGTGTTGTGAACCTCATATTTCCTCCCTTGGCCACCCGTGTTCTAAAGCTAGGTTAGCTTTGCATACCGTAGTGGACAGGCAAGAGACTCGCAACAACAAATTCAGAAAAATGAATTTACCTATTTAAAGACCGATCCCTGCCCGACGTTCCTGAAAGACGCAAAGCCAATAGAATTCATTGCGAAAGTTGCGTTTCCAGCATGCGTGCATGATATTTTTGGAAAGGTTCGTCGCCTGCATAGCCCTTCTCGTTCACCCAAGTAAGCATATTCAGCGTTGTCCATTTCCCAAACGCACCAGGCACTTGTGCGACAGCCGCTTGTGGGGCTGTCAGGCCCTCCGCGACTTCCTCAGGGAAGTAAATCATCAAGGGCGTGAACAGTGCGCCCCACTTCTGGACCATCTCTTTTTCCGGCAAGGTCTCGCCATCAAAATCCGTTACTTCAACGTCACCGAACATATTGATCTGAACGAAAAAATAGTTGTCCGTGATGTAAGCATCGATCGCAGGGTCAATAAACACCTCTTCGTGCATCTTCTTGCAGTAGATGCACCCGCGCTGCTCGATAATAATAGCGAGTCGTTTGCCCTCTGCATTTGCCTCAGCCAGATCTTCACGCAGATCTTTGAACGTATCTCGCATCCATGCCGTCTTGTGCAGCCCATCGTCTCCAACTTCGGACGCGAGAGCAGGTAGCGCCAGACAGAGCGCCGCGACCATTGCCAATAGCTTTTTCATCTTATTCTCCTGATTCACTCATCATCCCAGCGTTTGAAAGCTGGGGAAAAAATCTATCATCCAGTTGGCAATCACATTGACGGTATTTGTTGCAATGAGAATCGCAAAGACGATCAGCATCACCCCCATGACCTTTTCAACGTGACCTTGGTATTGACGAAACCGCCCCATGAAGCCGAGGAACGGCTTGGCAAAGAAGGCGGCCAAGACAAAAGGTGCTGTCATGCCTAGCCCGAAACAGGCCAGTAAAAGGGCACCCTTCCAAAGCTCGCCCATGCCACTGGCCATAAACAGGATCGATGCAAGCACCGGCCCAACACAAGCCGTCCAGCCAAAGCCAAACGCAAGCCCCATGACATACGCGCCCAAGACAGTTGACGGGTCAGCTTTGCTCTCAACCCGCGCCTCGCGGTAGAGAAAGCCTATCCGTATGATGCCAAGGAAATGTAGCCCGAACACAAAGATAACCGCCGCCGCAACATAAGACAGTGGCTGCTTCCACTGTGCAAAGGCCTGGCCCAGCGCCGTTGCCCCCAAGCCAAGCAACATAAAAATAGTGGTTACACCCAAAGCAAACATAAACGCCGAAACAACAAGCCGTTTCTGCGCGCCAGGCGCAATTTCGCCCTCTTCACGCAGCTCGCTCATCGAAATACCCGCCATGTAACTCAGGTAGAACGGGACCATTGGCAGAATACACGGCGTGAAAAACGCCACCAATCCGGCCAGCGCTGCGCCCCAATAGCTGATCTCGCCGAGCATCGCCCGCGCTCCTTGTCATATTAACATATTCAGATTATGTTGAGTGTAATTGAAACAGTCAATGATGTTACCATGTTCAGTCGTCTTATTTTCTCGATGGCCATTGCCATATTTCTGGCGGGCCAAGCGCTTGCAGTCGAGTTGATTATGGTAGAGCAAAAAGGCTGTAGCCATTGCCAAGCTTGGCACAAGGCAATAGGCCCCATTTATCCAAAAACACCGGAGGGCGCGTTTGCCCCGCTGAGTGTCGTTAATATTTCTGAAGGCGCACCCGATGGGGTTCAATTCGCGCGCAAGGTTGTTTTCACTCCAACATTTGTTCTCGTGGATGAGGGCGCAGAAATCGGCCGTATCGAAGGTTATCCCGGTGAAGATTTTTTTTGGGGTCTTCTCGAAATGATGTTAAGAGCCAAAACAAGCTATGTAAAACCTGACGGCTCGGCTGCCAGCAATTAGAACAACAGGGGCATCAAGCTCCGCGCAGAAGGATACCCGATGGGACTTCCACAATTTACCGATGATCTGACCGATGCAGAGATCGACAACTTCATGGACAATGCCACCAAGGCATCAAACTTCCTCAAGACAGTAAGCCATGAAGGCCGCCTGATGATCCTCTGTCATTTGGTAACGGGAGAGAAGTCGGTGACCGAACTGGAAAGCCTGTTGTCCGCCCGCCAAGCTGCGGTCAGCCAGCAGCTTTCCCGCTTGCGCATGGAGGGCCTAGTTATTCCGCGTCGTGACGGCAAAGCCATTTACTACCGATTGGCAGACAATCGCCCCAAACGTATTTTGGAGCTTGTTTACGAGCTGTTTTGCGACGACGATAGCTAAACACGCCGCATCGTGACTGGGGAGGGTTGCAGGTGCTTGAGATGATTTCTGAAAACAGCTTCGTGACGCTTGCTGGCGTTTTTGGCGGCGTTTTGCTCGGGCTGGCTGCGCGACTCGGCAGGTTTTGCACACTTGGTGCAATTGAAGACACGCTCTACGGCAATAACACCCTACGCTTGCGCATGTGGGGTCTTGCCATCGGCGCGGCGATCATGGGTACATATGCCCTCGCCGGCGCAGGTTTGGTTCCGCTAGAGCAGAGCTTTTATCTTTCGATCACGTGGATGCCTCTCGCGTCAATCACGGGCGGGTTGCTCTTTGGCTATGGCATGGCGCTTGCGGGCAACTGCGGCTTTGGAGCTTTGGCGCGTCTTGGAGGCGGCGACATGCGAGCCTTCGTTATTGTTCTGGTGATGGGCGTCTCGGCATATGCCGTGCTTTCGGGTCCTCTCGCTTATCTGCGCATCTGGGCCTTTCCGCAGACCCAAGCGGCAACGCCCCCTGGTATCGTTCATTTTATCGCGGCCCAAACTGGCATTGGCATATCATCACTTGGGATGTCGATCGGCTTGCTCATCGCCCTTGCCTCTCTCGCCTCACCCGCCTTTCTCAAGCGGCCCGCCTCCGCGTTCTGGGCATTGGTTGTGGCAGCGGCAATTGTCAGCGGCTGGGCCGCGTCGGGCTATATTTCGGCCTACGGTTTTGGCGCTTTTCCCGTTGTGTCCCATAGTTTTAGTGCTCCCGTCGGCGAAGCCCTTCTCTTTGCCATGACCTCATCAGCCGGCCTGCCCTCGTTTGCGGTAGGTTCTGTGGCGGGGGTTCTGATCGGAGCCTTTATCGGCTCTCTCATCAAAGGACATTTCCGTTGGGAAGCCTGCGAAGATCCGCGCGAATTACGTCGCCAACTCTTGGGCGGAGCCCTGATGGGCGCAGGCGCTGTGATCGCCATGGGATGCACCGTTGGCCAAGGTCTTTCGGCATTTTCTACGCTTAGTTACTCAGCTCCCGTCACATTCGCAGCTATTTTTGCAGGAGCGGCCTTCGGCTTGAGGCAGCTCATTGAAGGCTTTCAACCCGCAGAATGAACCGATTTCGTTTCAGTCTGCGCGTGCCGCTGCCAAAATTGGTCCGTGACCGCGTGTTTGCAAGATAATTGCCGTTTTTTCGGAACCACTCGCGCGCTCACTTGTCTCAAACGGGCTCTTCATATCCCAGATATCGAGTACTTTGATCTCCGTGACAATATTCGCGTAGGCAATCTCTCGGCCCGCATTTTCACCCTTTTGGATTTGGGTCACGCCTTGCGGCATATAGCGGACCATAAGCACAGCCACAGGCTGCGCCACACCTTGCGCCTGCGCCGAGATACGCAGCTTTCCCGCGTCGCGAACCACAGTCAGGCTCGCCTTACCCGCTTGCGCTTGATGACGCTTTATCAAGCTGTTCACCTCGACGGGGTGGTTTCCGACAACGTGCTGCTCACCCTGAACAATCATCTGAGGCGTGTAAACGGAGCGACGCCCACCAACATGAGCATAAGCGCGCTGACGCTCGGAATGTGCCTTCTGACCAAAAACATCTTTCCAGCCAATATAATCCCAATAATCAACATGCATCCCAAGCGCGAGGACATCGTCGCGCTTTGCAAGCTCATGCAAAAATGCGTCAGCTGGCGGACAACTCGAACAGCCCTGCGAGGTGAAGAGCTCAACAACAACAAGTCTTCGCTCCTCGGCCCCAGCCGATGCTGCAAAGCCCGTAAGCATGAGTATGACAAATGTTATGATGCGCCACATGGGCTTCTCCTTCACGCTTTCGCTAATCATGACATAGCGCAAAGAGGGTCTCACTCACCAATCAAGGTTTCGAGAGACTTGGGCGGGTTTTGTTTCAAACCCGCCCAAAACAGTTTAGTTGACGGACACGAGTTCAATCTCAAATGTCAGATCTTTGCCTGCCAACGGATGATTGGCATCTAGAACAACTGTTTCATCCGTAATCTCCGCAACTGTAAGCGGCATAATTTCGCCGCGCTCGTTCTTGGCTTGAAGCTGCAAACCAACCTCAAGAGGAATATCAGCAGGAATTTCTGTGCGGGGAACAGCTTGGCGCGCTTCGGCGTGATGGGGGCCATAAGCATCTTCCGAGGCAATCTCGACACGCTTCTCATCACCGACTTTCATTCCAGGAAGCGCAACATCAAGGCCTGGAATAATCTGGCCTGAGCCAACCACAAACTCCAGTGGATCATTGCCTTGGCTCGAATCAAAAACAGATCCGTCGCTCAGGGTTCCAGTATAGTGAATGCGTACGGTATCACCGCTTTTTACTTCGCTCATAGCGTGTCCAGTTCTATTTGGGGGAAATGAATTTAGAGGCCGCGCCAGCTGCGCAGGTTCTCAGGCTCGCAAATAAACTAAACGTCAAATCTCCTGAATGCAAACACCCAGCGCATTGACCTTTCCTATCCCCTCCCCCAGTGTTTTGCGAAGTCACCAAGGGAGAATGTGATGTCTACAAAAGCCTGCGTCTTTGATGCCTATGGAACTCTATTTGACGTCACCGCCGCGGCCCGCGAAGCCGCCGCAGAACCCGCCTTTCCAGAGTTGGCCGACAAGTGGCAAACCCTTGCCGCGCTTTGGCGCGACAAACAGCTCAATTACACTTGGCTTCGCGCCGTGACAGGCGATCATACAGACTTCTGGCAAGTGACGGGCGATGGACTTGACTGGGCGCTCGAAGCGACAGGCCTCCACGGCAATCCCGATCTGCGTGAGCGGCTGTTGCAGCTCTATTGGTCCCTCTCAGCCTTTGCCGAAGTCCCTGAGATGCTGCAACGATTGCGCGCAGCAGGGCTTCAAACGGCAATCCTGTCCAATGGATCGCCCGATATGCTCAATGGTGCGGTCTCATCCGCTGGCTTATCAGGCCAGTTTGACGCCGTGCTCTCGGTCCAAGATGTTGGCGTTTTCAAACCCTCGGGCAAAGTTTATCAGCTGGTTGAAACAGTGTTGGGCGCTAAGCCAAATGAGGTGATCTTTGTATCCTCCAACGGCTGGGACGCCTCCTGCGCAACATCGTTCGGTTTTGAAACCGTCTGGGTTAACCGCACGGGCCTGCCCATGGATCGCCTCTCTGGCAAGCCCAAGCATATCTTGAGTGACTTGAAAGAACTGCCTGAACTGGTCGCTGAGCGCAACAATGCCTAAGTTCCAGACATCAGACGGGCTATCGCTTCATTATGAAGACGAGGGAGTGGGCACGCCCCTCCTCTGCCTGTCTGGCCTCACACGCACGGTGCGCGACTTTGACTTTGTGGCACCGCACCTCGCCCATATGCGGCTTATCCGGCTGGATTACCGCGGTCGCGGGTTGTCGGACTGGGCCGATCCAAGCACCTATACACCGCTCATTGAGGGCCGTGACGTGCTCGAACTTATGGATCACCTGGCGCTGTCACAAGCGGCGGTTTTGGGAACATCTCGTGGCGGGCTTATCGCTATGACACTCTCGGCCATGGCCAAACCGCGCCTGCTTGGTGTGGCGCTCAATGATGTCGGGCCAGTGCTTGCTCGCCAAGGCCTTGAAAAGATTGCGCTCGTGATTGGTAAAAAGCCCAACTTCAAGGACTTTGACAGCCTTCTGAAAGTTTGGCCCGACCTTGCACAAGGCTTTGATAACGTCCCGACCATTCGCTTTCGTGAAGAAATTTCTCGGCTGTTTACCCAAGGCGATACCGGACTAGAACTCAATTACGATCCAGCCCTACGTCAAGGTGTTCTTGCTGCACTTGACGCGGATCTGCCCGATCTCTGGCCACTCTTTGAGACACTCTCAGATTTGCCCCTCTGCGCATTGCGTGGAGCAAACTCCAACCTGCTAAGTGAAACAACCTTCTCGCAAATGCGCGAACGTCGCCCCGATATGATCGCCGCCGTGGTCCCTGACCGTGGCCATGTGCCCTACTTAGACGAACCCGCAGCGCTTGAAGCGCTGCTTCAATGGACGAAACGCCTATGAATATCGATATGATCCGCGCCGCAGCCATTCGCCTTGAAGGTCACGCGCGCCGAACTCCCCTCCTCTCGTCGCCCTTTCTTGACGAGATCGCGGGCAAGCCCGTGTTTGTCAAAGCCGAATGCCTTCAGCACACTGGCTCTTTCAAGTTTCGCGGCGGCTGGTCGGCCCTGTCTGGCCTGCCCGAAGATCAGCGGAAAAACGGCGTGATCGCTTTCTCTTCGGGCAATCACGCCCAAGGCGTTGCCTACGCAGCAGCCCTTCATGGTGTCAGCTCGGTGATTATCATGCCATCGGATGCTCCCCGCCTCAAAATCGAAAACACACGCGCCCTTGGCGCGGAAGTTGTCCTTTACGACCGCGCGACGGAGGACCGTGACGAGATCGGCGCGACCCTCGCGAAACAGCGTGGCCTTACCCTAATCAAGCCCTATGACGAGCCACTTGTTATCGCAGGCCAAGGCACGACAGGGCTAGAGATCGCCGCTCAAGCCGCAGACCTCGGCGTACAAGACGCAGACGTACTGGTCTGTTGTGGCGGTGGCGGGCTCACCTCGGGAATCGCCCTCGCGCTCGCGGCAGAAGCCCCCAGTTTCAAGGTGCGCCCGTGTGAACCAGAGGGGTTTGACGATGTGACACGCTCGCTGGCCTCAGGCAAAATCGAACGCAATGAGAAGCTTACCGGTTCTCTCTGTGACGCGATCATCACACCACAGCCGGGCGATATGACCTTCCCAATCATGGCAGCGCATTGCGGCTCAGGAATTGTCGTAACAGAAGAAGAAGCGCTCAAAGCCATGGCTCATGCTTTCCAGCGTCTCAAAATAGTCGTCGAACCCGGCGGCGCTGTCGGCCTTGCGGCTGCGCTCTTTCACGCAGAAAAGACCAATGCATCCACACTCATCGCTGTCACCACAGGTGGGAATGTCGATGTTTCAGTCTTTCAAAAGGCGCTGGCCTATTTAGACTGAGCTTCAATACGCGACGCTCTGGCCTATACTTGGCCATAGGGGCCGTTTATAACCTCTTCACCCTGATTAAGGCCCCAAAAGCGCCAAGCTGCGGAGACATGCACATGAAGATAGCCGACCTCGGCGATATCCGCCTCCACTACAAAGACGAAGGCCCCAAATCTGGACCTGTCGTTGTTTTCGCAAATTCCCTTGGAACGGACTTGCGCCTATGGGATTCCGTGCTGCCACATCTCCCCAAAGGCCTACGCCTCATTCGCTATGATAAGCGTGGCCACGGCCTGTCTGACTGCCCTGCTGCCCCCTATTCGATGGGCACATTGGTGCGCGACGTCGAAAGTCTGCTAGATTATTTGGCCGTGAAAGACTGCGTCTTTGTCGGGCTTTCAATTGGTGGGATGATTGCCCAAGGGTTGGCCGTGAAACGCCTTGATTTGATGCGTGCCATGGTGCTGTCCAATACAGGTGCCAAGATCGGTACGCGCGAGATGTGGCAAGATCGAATCGAAGCCGTAAAGGCGGGCGGGATAGAGGCCTTGTCAGACAGTATCCTTGAGCGCTGGTTTGCCCCCGCCTTTCGTGAAACGCCAGAGTTTACCGCATGGCGCAATATGCTCATTCGACAGCCAAAAGAGGGCTATATCGGCTGTTCTGCCGCCATTGCAGGCACAGACTTTATCACGCCGACCTCAGGCCTACGCCTTCCTACATTGGCGATTGCAGGCTCAGAAGATGGCTCCACGCCGCCTGATCTTGTGGCTGAAACCGCCGCGCTTATTCCGGGCTCGCGCTTTGAAATTATCCGCCGCGCAGGACATCTGCCGTGCGTTGAACAGCCCGAAGCTTACGCTGCCTTGCTCACCACATTCCTTTCAAAGATCGGACATATCTGATGGCCGCTTCCGCCTTTGACAGCCAGCACCTCGCCAAACTCTTTGACACTGGCGAACTAGCCGCCCTCTTCACCGACAGCGCCGAGATGCGCGCGCTTCTGCTCGTAGAAGGTGCTCTGGCCAAAGTCCAAGGGACACTTGGCGTCATCCCGGAGATCAGCGGTGCATTCTTACATCGTGCAGCGATGGAAGTTCAGATTGATCCCTCAGGGCTGGCCGCCGCAACCGCGCAAAACGGCGTCAGTATTCCTGCTTTTCTCGCCGCCCTCCGCAAAACCTTGGAGGCCCCTGAACACGCACAATATTTGCACTGGGGAGCCACCTCTCAAGATATTCTTGATACGGCCCTCATGCTGCGCCTCAAGCGCGCGTTTGATTACATCCAAACCACGCTGAAGCAACACCTTACAAACCTTGCGGATCTCGCTGAAAAACATAGCGAAACGCCGATAGCGGGCCGCACTTGGGGACAACACGCCACCCCAACAAGCTTCGGTGCGGTCGTCGCCGCTTGGGGGCACCCACTGCTCACACTCGCAGCAGAATTTGAGGCCACCCGCGATACTGCTTTTTGGGTCTCCCTCTCGGGCGCGGCAGGCACAAGCAGCGCGCTTGGCCCCAAAGCAGGCGAAACACGCGCCGCACTTGCAACGGCACTCGGACTTCATGATCCCGCGCACAGCTGGCACAGTGACAGAACCCCCATCGTCAAACTGGCGTCTTGGGCGACACGCCTAGCCAATGCTCTGGGTAAAATGGCGGCGGACCTTTCAGAATTTACCATGACAGAGCTTGCCGAAGTGACACTTGGCGGTTCGGGCAGCTCCTCAACCATGCCCCAAAAGCAAAATCCCGTTTCCGCAGGTGTGATCACAGCCTTAGCGACCCATGTCACAGCGCTCAATTCAAGTCTGCAAGCCAGCGCCCAACACGCCCAGCAGCGCGACGGCGGCGCATGGATCACCGAATGGCTCACCGTTCCACAGCTCGTGCTCGGCACAGGTGCCGCGCTTGGCCATGCAGAGCGCATGGCCGCGGCGTTCACCCCCAACACGGAGCAAATGAACGCGACTCTTCACAGTGGCAAAGGCCTGATCTTTGCTGAGGCTTTGTCTTTTGCGCTGGCCAACGCAATGCCACGCCCCGAAGCACAGCTCAAAACCAAAGAGCTTTGCGCAAGCGTCATGAGCACGGGAAAAACCTTAGCAGAGGCCGCTTCGGAGCTGTTTCCTGAGATTGATTTCAAAGATGTATTCGAGGCTAAAGCCCAGCTTGGCAGCGCCTCCGAAGAGGCGCGTGCCTTTGCTGTTGCCGTACGTGCTTTAGCTTAAATCGAAGCCTTCAATTCAAGGCGGCGCGCGTGCAAGACAGGCTCAGTATACCCTGACGGCTGTGTGCGCCCCTTAAAGACCAAATCACAGGCCGCTTGAAACGCTATCCCATCAAAGCTTGGTGCCATTGGCTTGTAGGCTGGGTCACCGGCGTTCTGTGCATCTACAACAGCAGCCATTTTGCGCATTGCAGCCATAACTTCCTGAGCATCTACAACCGAATGATGCAGCCAGTTGGCGAGCCCCTGAGCCGAAATACGGCAGGTCGCGCGGTCTTCCATCAGCCCTACATCGTTGATGTCAGGCACTTTGGAGCAGCCCACTCCTTGGTCAACCCAGCGCACCACATAGCCCAGAATTCCCTGTGCGTTGTTTTCCACTTCGCGGCTGATCTGCTCTTTGGTCCATCTGCGATAAGTCGCAAGCGGAATATCCAGAATTCCGTCCACATGTGCGCGTCGCCCGCCCTTGCGCAGCTTCGCTTGCACGGCAAGCACATCTACCTTGTGATAGTGCAACGCGTGCAGAGTCGCCGCGGTGGGTGATGGAACCCAAGCACAGGTTGCTCCCGCTTTCGGGTGCTCGATCTTCTGCTCCATCATTGCCGCCATGAGATCGGGCATCGCCCACATCCCCTTTCCGATTTGCGCTTTACCAGACAGGCCACACTCAAGGCCGATATCGACATTGAGGTTTTCATATGCCCCGATCCAACCTTTGCGTTTGATAAAGTCCTTGCGGCTAAACGGCCCTGCTTCCATCGAGGTATGAATTTCATCGCCCGTGCGGTCAAGAAAACCTGTGTTGATGAAAGCAACTCTCGATTTCGCGGCGCGGATGCATTCTTTGAGGTTCACAGAGGTGCGTCGCTCTTCGTCCATCACACCGATTTTCACGGTATTGGCGGGCAATCCGAGCAAGCCCTCAACCCGGCTAAATATCTCATCCGCAAAGGCGACTTCCTCTGGCCCGTGCATCTTGGGTTTTACGATATAGACTGAGCCGTGTACCGAGTTGCCGCTGTCACGCTTGAGGTCATGCATCGCAATCATGGTGGTGATCGCAGCGTCCATCAGCCCTTCAAATACTTCGTCTCCTTGCGCGTCAAGAATCGCTGGGTTGGTCATCAAATGCCCAACATTGCGCACCCACATCAATGCGCGCCCCTTCAGCACAAGCTTGCCCCCGTCAGGCGCAGTATATTCGCGGTCATCAACAAGGCGACGGCTGACCGTTTTGCCACCTTTTTCGATATCGGCGCTAAGATCACCCTTCATCAAGCCCAGCCAATTGGAATACGCCAGCGTCTTGTCTTCCCCGTCCACACAGGCAACAGAATCTTCGCAATCCATAATCGCCGACAAAGCGCTTTCAAGCTGCACATCGGCCAGCAAGGCCTGATCATGGCTGCCAATCGGATGGGCGCGATCGAATACCAGTTCGACGTGCAAGCCATTGTTCTTCAGTAAAACACTGTCAGGCGCCTTCGGGTTCCCCGTATAGCCCACGAACTTTTCAGGGCTTTGGAGCGGCCGTTCATCAACAAGGAGCCGCCCATCCTGAACATGATAGCGCCGCGCATCTGCATGAGATGTGCCCTCAACAGGAAAAGTGTCGTCCAAAAACACGCGCGCCCGCGCCACGACCCGCGCACCGCGCCCGCGCTCATATCCACCGGCAGGTGGCATCGAGCCCATAGCATCCGTGCCATAGAGAACGTCATACAAGCTGCCCCAGCGCGCATTGGCAGCATTGAGGGCATAACGGGCATTGGTGATTGGAACCACAAGTTGTGGCCCAGGGATCGAGGCGATCTCAGGGTCAACATTCTGCGTATCGATCTCGAAATCAGGGCCCTCAGTGAGCAAATACCCAACTTCATGCAAAAAGGCCTTGTAGGCGGCGTGATCATGCGGCTTGCCACGATGCGCGATATGCCAAGCATCAATCTGGGCCTGCAAGCTCTCGCGCTTCTCCAAGAGAGCACGGTTTTTAGGCGTCAAGTCTGCGAGCATTGCTGCAAAACCAGCCCAAAAACTGTCGGCCGCCACGCCTGTGTCAGGCAAAGCAACCGTATCCACAAACTGCGCCAACTCCGCATCCACTGAAAGCCCTGCTCGCTCTACCCGCTGTGTCATGACACGCCCTATCTTGCTAAATTTCTCCAAGAACCTTGTAACGCGCGAAGCGCTCAAGGCGCAATCTTTCGGATGTTCAAGACGAACAGAAAAACCTTCAGGATTTTCAAGACAATGCAACTGCCAATATAGGATGCCCTATTGAAGCTCCGCGCTGGCGCGCTTACCGTCTGCACAACTGCAGGACAGGAGCTTCCCATGAGCCAGACGAGCGCCGAAACCATCTACCTCAAAGACTACACACCTTTTGGCTGGACTGTGGAAGAGGTGCATCTGACGTTCGCTCTGCATCCAACCAAAACGCGGGTGAAAAGTCGTATCCGCTTCGTGCCCAATCCTGATGTTCCACCTCAAGAGTTCTTTCTACATGGCGAAAATCTCACACTCATCAGTGCTGCGATCGACGGCGCAACGATACCGCCCAAAATCACACCGAAAGGTCTGACAGCGGATGTACCCGTTGGCCCGTTTGTGTGGGAGAGCGAAGTCGAAATCAGCCCTGAAACAAACACCGCGCTTGAGGGCCTCTACATGTCCAACGGCATGTATTGCACGCAGTGCGAAGCTGAGGGCTTCCGCAAAATCACATACTACCCAGACCGCCCAGACGTGATGAGCACGTTCACGGTGCGCGTCGAGGGCTCAGAGCCAGTTCTTTTGTCAAATGGCAACAAAGGCGACGCTGGTACAGGCTTTGCCGAGTGGCATGACCCGTGGCCCAAGCCCGCTTATCTCTTTGCTCTCGTTGCCGGCGATCTCGTGAACCATCCAGACAACTTCAAAACCCAGTCAGGCCGCGATGTTGAGCTGAACATCTGGGTGCGCAAAGGCGATGAGGACAAATGCGCCTTTGGCATGCAAGCGCTCAAAGCGTCAATGACATGGGATGAAGAGGTCTATGGTCGCGAGTACGACCTTGATATCTTCAATATCGTCGCGGTTGACGACTTCAACATGGGCGCAATGGAAAACAAAGGCCTCAATATATTCAATTCCTCCTGCGTACTCGCCAGCCCAGAGACCAGCACAGATGACAATTTCGAGCGCATCGAAGCCATCATTGCGCATGAGTATTTCCACAACTGGACAGGCAACCGCATAACATGTCGTGACTGGTTCCAGCTCTGCCTCAAGGAGGGGCTCACTGTCTATCGCGACAGCCAGTTCACCTCCGATCTGCGCTCCGCTCCTGTCAAGCGCATCTCAGATGTGATCGATCTGCGCGGCCGCCAGTTCCGCGAAGATGGCGGCCCGCTGGCCCACCCTGTGCGCCCCGAGAGCTTCGTTGAGATCAACAACTTCTACACAGCCACCGTCTATGAGAAAGGCGCAGAAGTCATCGGCATGCTCAAGCGACTTGTCGGCGATGAAGACTATTACAAAGCGCTTGATCTCTATTTCACCCGCCACGATGGCGACGCCGCCACGATTGAGGACTGGTTGAACGTGTTTGAAGAGGTCACTGGCCGCAACTTGAAGCGCTTCAAGCGCTGGTATAGCTCCGCTGGCACGCCTCGCCTTACCGTCACCGACAAGTTCAAAGACGGGCGCTATACACTTACATTTAAACAAGAAACGCCGCCCACACCTGGTCAGCCTCAAAAGAAGCCACGAGTCATTCCCATCGCCGTTGGCTTGCTCGGCCCAAATGGCGACGAGGTGCAGCCCACAACTTTGCTCGAAATGACAAAGCGTCAGCAGAGCTTTTCCTTTGAGGGCCTCGCCTCAAAGCCTGTAGCTTCAATCCTGCGCGACTTTTCTGCGCCCGTTGTTCTGGAGCACGAGCGCAGCAATGCAGAGCGCGCCTTCCTGCTGGCGCATGACACTGATCCCTTCAACAAATGGGAAGCGGGCCAAGCCCTGCGCCGCGCCAGCCTCATCGCCAGCGTCACAACAGGCGCCGCGCCCGATACAGCATTCCTTGACGCCGTTGTGCGTGTTGCGCGCGACGACAGCCTTGATCCCGCGTTCCGCGCGCTTGTCCTCCAGCCTATTGGCCAAGATGATCTCGCCGCAACTTTGCATGCCCAAGGCCATACGCCTGATCCGCAAGCCATCTATGACGCCAGCGAGACAATGGCGCAAAGTCTTGCTCAAGAGCTGGCCGACAGCCTGCCACGGCTCTACGCTGACACAACCGTTGATGGGCCGTTTGTTCCTGACGCAACAGGCGCGGGCAAACGTGCGCTCAACGGGCGCATTCTCTATATGCTTACACGTATGGACGGTGGTGCGCAGGCGCGCGCACAATTCAAGACCGCCGACAACATGACCCTGAAGCTCGCTGCACTCAACGCCCTTTTGGGACAAGACACAGGCACCGACGAAGCCGAGAATTTTTTCCAGCTCTGGAAAGGGGACCGCTTGGTGATGGACAAGTGGTTCGCGGCCCAAGTGGCTTTGGCCAAGCCCGAAAAAGCGGCAGATGTCGCCGAAGCTTTAACAGCGCATCCCCTCTTTACCCCGAAAAACCCAAACCGCTTCCGCGCGGTCTTTGGGGCGCTGACCATGAACCACGCAGGCTTTCACCACAGCTCAGGGCGGGGATATGCACTGCTCGCAGACTGGCTTATCAAGCTCGACGCGCTTAACCCACAGACAACCGCACGGATGTGCACCGCCTTTCAGACCTTCGCACGGTATGACGATACGCGCCGAAGCCTTGCAAAAGCCCAATTGACGCGCATCCTTTCAACAAATGATCTCAGTCGTGATACAACCGAAATGGTCACGCGTATCTTGGAAGGCTGAGCCAGTGCAGCGCCCTCTAGGAAAGTGGCAGTCATTGGTATCGGGTGGCAAATGAGCTTGCCTATGAAGCACACCTCCTATGGACGCTCCCCTGCCGCCCTGCTTACACTTGCTGGCGTCTATGCGGTCCTGATTGGGCTTGTTTGGATGATTGATCTCAATCTCTATATCGCGGCATTTTTGGCGCTGTTCACGCTGCCTGCCCTTTGGGAGGCGGTCCAAAACCCTATCAGCACATTTGAGCTCACAGAAACGCATATGCGCTGGAGCACGCCAAGGCTGACCGATGAAATGCCCGTTGGCCTGATCCTGCGCGCGCGGTTTGACACACGGCTTGATCTTTCCGTTAAGGTCACGCTCTTTCTGAAAGACAATCGCAAGCTGCGTCTACCACATGCCTGCACACCGCCCCCTGAAGCCCTTGAGGCTGAGTTGCGCGCATTGGGCATCCCAACTGAGCGACACCACTTTTCACTTATTGGCTGATCAGCCTTCGTTTTGCGCCAAAAGATCCTCAGGGCGCGCTTTCGGGCGTAGGCTTTTATGCGAGACACAGTAGGCTTGCTTGCGCGTCCATGCTGCCATTTCCGCGCGCTTCGCAGACGAATGCATCGGCCCCCAGTCTTGGGTCACACCCTGATACTTACGCTTCTTTTCAGGAAAAAATCCATGGATCACTTGATCGCGCGCAACCGTCTTGCTCATAATCCGGGTGGCACAGCTCAAGTTAAGCCCACCATCCTTGAGCGCTTCGCCCGTCTTGGCCTGACATTTGTATAGCCGCGCTGTCGACGGCAAAATCTGGAGCAAGCCATACCAGAGCCCGCCGCCACCCACTGCATCAGCCCGGTAGGTGCTCTCGTGCTTGGCCAAAGCCGACATAAAGCCAACCCAGAACATCGCACGGCGGAATTCGTCATTCTCTGCGTAGGCAGGGCACCAGTCACGGTAGTCATTGGGCACAGTCTTCGTCAAAGGCTTGCCATGGGACAAGACCGCCTTCATCGCGGTTGTCGTCCAGTCTTTATGGCCCGAGCGGTGCTCCCACCGCGTATGGGGCAAGGCAAACTCATAGGGTCGGCCTTTTGGCCTGATCTGGGCCAGACGCGCATCACTAGCAGTGGAGTATGACGCCTTGCGCGCCTGAGGCCGTATCTTGGCAAACTCGGGGCCAGGGGCACGAACGTGATCTTGAACAGAGCCTTCGGTCTCTTCCCCGCTGGGGGCGATCAAGGCCATCGTTTGCGCAGAAAGCTCCGCAGCAACATCCCCAACGGGAAGGGTCTCAGACGCAAAAGCAACGCCCTTACTCAAAACAAGCAACAGACCCACACACAAAACACTATGAAACTTGGCAGCAAACATTCTTTGGGTCTTAAGCCGATTAGACCCTCTTTGGCAATCTTTTCGCTCAGACACGAGTGATTGTTTCCGAGGCCTGCACAGTCCACTAAATCTTGCCTAGTTTTCCCGAAATCCAACCCGCAATTGCCCTGTTTTAGCCCGATTGCGTCGACACAAAGGGGGCCTGATATGGGAACGAATCAATATGGCACTTCTGTCAAACCTTCCAGAACTGGCGGCACAAGCCCGCCAAAACCTTGCGCTTCTGCCCCGCGCAAAGCGTTCTGGCAGCACAGACACCCCCGTTGAAACAACACAGCGCCAGCTTGCCAGCCGCTTGCAAGAACAACTTCTGATCCCGACAGCAGTCGAGCCTCCAGAAGAAAGCACACGCGTGCGCATTCAGGATCGTGGTCAGTTTCTCGCGCGTCAGGAGCGCTGGGAGGAACTCAGCCGTCTGATCCGCGCCGCTGACAACCGCAAAGTCGCGACCCACTGCGGCATGCCCCACGCTGATCTGCTCAGCCTAGGTGCCCGAACAGATGTGGTGCTGGCGACAGAGCACGCCATTGCAGACGGGTTCACGCCAGGCCTGGCGGGAATAGAAGCCCTCGAAGACATTCTGTTTGAATTCCCTGATGACTACGCCATCGCCGAAATCGTTGCGCAAGCACACATGGATATCGGCTGGGCGTGGCGTGGCTCAAACTGGTCTCATGAAATTCCCGCGCGCAACCTCGCTCTTTTTGAAGCACATTTTGAACGCGCAAGAGACATTCTCGACAGCTTCTCCCGCACGGCCCTCGCCTCACCGCTTCTGGCGGCGGCGCAATGTTCGCTTGTTGTGGCAAAACCGCAGCCCGCCATGCATATTGCCGATGCCTATGAGCGTCTCATTGATCTTAACCCAGCCAACACCGCACCGATGCGCAGCTTAGGCAATTTTCTGTTGCCGCGCTGGTTCGGCTCTTATGATGCGCTCGACCTCGAAGCCCGTCGCACAGCGGCGCGGTGCAGCAAGTTTTGGGGCAACGGCGGCTACACATGGGTGTTTCTTGATGCCCTGAGGGTTGATCAAGGTGCTGCACGCGCATTGGATATCGACTTCTTCCTCGATGGCCTGCGCGATATTCTTTATCTTCAACCCGACCAACATATCGCTAATCTCTTGGCCGCATATACAGGCATTACGATGTCGCCAGTGCGCACACCTGTCGAAGCGCCAGATATCGTGCGTGAAGTGCGTCAGAACATTCATTCGATGTTTGATCACATCCTGCGGGAAAACCTGCGCGAGCTTCATCCGCTCCTCTGGGCCGAAGCCGATCTTGGCCCAACCCCCGGAACATACCTGCCGCCGCGAGGCGCACTTTTACGCAAAGGACGCGACACCGCACTCAATGCCATCGCAAGTCACTTCAAAAGCGATATCATCAGCGGCAAAATCCTTGAGTTTGGCAAAGGTGGGCTCACACTTTCCCCTCAAGCCTAACTCCCCCTTGCCCCGCCCCTAAGGCTGGCCTAGAACCGACCTCGAATTTGCATGAGACGCATAAAGGACGAGGCAATGCTGGATCTGGCCTATGAAACACCGCAGCCCAAAGTGATCGCGGGCGCGAAATACGACTGGGAACTTGTGATCGGCATGGAAGTCCATGCGCAGGTCAGCTCCAAGTCAAAGCTGTTTTCTGGCGCTTCAACGCTGTTTGGTGCCGAGCCAAACTCTAACGTAGCCTTTGTTGACGCTGCCATGCCTGGCATGTTGCCTGTCATCAACGAGTTCTGCGTCGAACAGGCCGTGCGCACGGGCCTTGGCCTAAAGGCCGAAATTCACCTCAAATCAGCGTTTGACCGCAAAAACTATTTCTACCCAGATTTGCCGCAAGGCTATCAGATCAGCCAACTCTATGAGCCCATCGTGGGTGAAGGCGAGATCCTTGTGGATATGGCCCCTGGTGTGGCCCGTCTTGTGCGCGTCGAGCGCATTCACCTTGAGCAAGATGCAGGCAAATCGATCCACGACATGGATCCGAACATGTCTTTCGTCGATCTCAACCGCACAGGCGTTGCGCTGATGGAAATCGTCTCGCGCCCAGATATTCGCAGCCCAGAAGAGGCCGCCGCCTATGTCGTCAAGCTGCGTCAGATTCTACGCTACCTCGGCACATGCGATGGCAACATGCAAAACGGAAACCTGCGCGCCGATGTCAACGTATCGGTCTGCCGCGCAGGTCAGCATGAAAAATACATGGCAACGCAAGACTTCAGCCACCTCGGCACCCGCTGTGAAATCAAAAACATGAACTCGATGCGTTTCATCCAGCAAGCGATCGACTATGAAGCGCGTCGCCAGATCAAAATCCTTGAAGAAGACGGAGAAGTCACACAAGAAACGCGCCTCTACGATCCAGACAAAGGCGAAACACGCTCCATGCGCTCCAAAGAAGAAGCGCATGATTACCGCTACTTCCCTGATCCAGACTTGATGCCGCTTGAGATTGAGCAATCATGGGTCGATGAGATCGCTGCCTCCCTGCCCGAGCTGCCAGACGCGAAACGCGCACGCTTTATGTCAGACTATGGCCTTACAGAATATGACGCTTCGGTGCTCACAGCCGAAGTTCAAAACGCAACCTACTTTGAAGAGGTGGCCGCAGGCCGCGACGGCAAAACAGCCGCAAATTGGGTTATCAACGAGCTCTTTGGTCGCCTCAAAAAAGATGAAGACAAAGACATCAGCGAAAGCCCTGTCTCGCCTGCCCAACTCGGCGGGATCATCGACCTGATCGCAGCCGACACGATATCGGGAAAAATTGCCAAAGACCTCTTCGAGATCGTCTATACCGAAGGCGGCGACCCCGCCGAAATCGTTGAGACCCGCGGCATGAAGCAGGTCACAGACACAGGCGCCATCGAGACCGCACTGGACGAGATCATCGCGGCCAACCCCGCTCAGGTCGAAAAGGCACGCGAAAACCCTAAGCTCGCAGGCTGGTTTGTTGGTCAGGTCATGAAAGCCACAGGCGGCAAGGCAAACCCAAAGGCTGTGAACGATTTGGTCCAAGCCAAGCTGGGCGGCTGAGCCCGACAATGACCAAGCCGTTTATCTCCGAGCCAATGGTCGTGCGCCCAGAGTGGATCGACTTTAATGGGCATCTCAATATGGCCTATTACAATGTCCTCATGGATTTGGGCGTTGACGCACTCTGGCACGAGATCGGCTTTGGTGGTGACTATCTCACTCGGACAGGTCACACGACCTACTCCGCCGAATATCACATGCACTACATACGCGAAGTTCACGAGGGAGACCGTTTGCGCGCAACCTTCCAAGTACTTGATATGAATGACAAGTCTATCCACTTCTGCCAAGAACTCATCCATGAGGATGGGTGGGTGTCTGCTGGCGGAGAAGGGATGTGCCTGCACATTGACCAATCAGGTCCAAGGGTCGCGTCCATGCCCGCAGATATTCTTGAGACATTCAAGACGATGCGCGCAGCGCACGCCAAACTCCCCATCCCAAGCTTCGTTGGTCGCCCTATGGGCATCCGCCACAAGAGCTAAACAAATACAAATAATGGAAACTGCCGCGTGTGCCTGTTAGGGTCAAGCCGCGTCATGAGCTGCAAAAAGGGTTACAAAGTGTACGAATACAAAGTTATCTCCGCACCACGCAAAGGCCTCAAGGCCAAAGGCATCAAGTCACATGAAGACCGTTTTGCCAATTCTCTTCAAGAGCTTATGAATTCAAAAGCACACGAAGGTTGGGAGTTTGTGCGCGCTGAAACTTTGCCAAGCGAAGAGCGTTCAGGATTTAGATCCACGAATGTGGTTTACCGCTCTGTGCTCGTCTTTCGCAAAAAAGTCCAAGAGGCCGCCGAAGAATTTACACCCGCGCCCCCGCCTGTATGGGAAGACACTGCGCCCTCACAGTTCTTTGAGACCCTGCCCGAGCCCGTCGAAGCCGAGTCTTTAGATGACGATCAGGACAGTTCCAAAGCCAACGCGTGAATCTGTTCGTTGAGTGGCCCTAAAGCCGCATGCACAGCACGGTGACGCGCAACTCGGCTCATCGCCTCAAAGCCAGCCGCCTTCATTCGAACTCGAAAGTGACTCTCTCCAGAGCCATCATCGCCAGCATGCCCACTGTGCAAACGCGACTCATTGATCACATCGAGCGTCTCGGCCTCGAAAGCTGCCGTAAGGGCTTCACGAATTTTTGCTTCCATATTCATTTTTTACGCTCTTTCCTCTTTCCCCCAGTTTCAAACACACTAGAGTGCTAAGCCAGTCGCGAAAAGAGAGTTCCCATGCCCAAACACGATCCTTTCGGTTTTGACATGTCTGTGTCATCCGCCAAAAAGAAAAATCCACGTGGCCGCCGCGGCATGTCTGGCGCGTCAGAAACCTCTACACGCCAGTGTGAGCACGCAGGCTGCGAAGAAGCCGGCAAGTTCCGCGCGCCCCGTGCGCCTGATGTGCTCGATGAATATCTATGGTTCTGCAAAGAGCACATTCGCGAGTATAATCT
This sequence comes from Lentibacter algarum, assembly GCF_040580765.1. Lineage (GTDB taxonomy): Bacteria > Pseudomonadota > Alphaproteobacteria > Rhodobacterales > Rhodobacteraceae > Lentibacter > Lentibacter algarum. The sequence continues at coordinate 1,910,066 of NZ_CP158687.1, forward strand.
GAAGTGGAACTTCTTTGACGGCACAACAGAAGCCGAAATGAACGCTCAGATGTCCAAGGATAAAGTCTGGGAGCGCGAAACCAAGCCGATCGGAGATCCTGAGGCCCGCGCATGGGCACGCCTCGGTATCGAAGATCCTCATCAGGTGCTTGGCGCAAACGCGACAAAGAACCCGGGCAAAGGCGGCGGCGGCTCACGCCGTTTGCCACCAACAGAGCGACGCGCCATCGAGATCTTGGAAGCCAAAGACCATTGGTCCAAGGCCGAGATTCGCAAGGCTTACAAAAAGCTCATCAAAGTGCTTCACCCCGATATGAACGGCGGCGACCGCTCTCAAGAAGAGCAGCTCCAAGAAGTCGTATGGGCGTGGGATCAGATCAACGTGAGCCGCAGCTTCAAGTGAAGCGGCGGCGCAGCCTGCCCGCTGACCAGTGCAAGCCGGCGCAGAGCGCAATCCACAAGAGCGCAAAAGGCGTGAGAAAGTGAAGCGTCAGCCAGAGGGTGACGAGGCCTAGGTTGTAAAGTGGCAAAGCCATGAAACCAGCAAGATAGGCTGCCAGGACGGTCGCCATCAAAAAAGCAACAAACGACACCACCACCCCGCGCCAGCCCTCGCGCCCCATCAGCGGACCGAGTAAAAAGCCCGCCAGCCCCGCGCTAAAGACGGCAGCCACAACAAAGACGGGCGCCTCAAGGTGTCTTGTGACCATATTCCCAAAGCCGATCAGACTGCCCACTGAGACAAGCCCCCCTGCCGCCCCCACGCCAGCTGCCATAGCCCCTCGCAGCTTCCAGTTCTGCTTTCTCATAAGTTCGATACCGTCCATATCTGCTCTCCTTGTCTTGTCTCCCTGATAAAACAAGAAACGCCCCGCAGCTTTTGCGAGGCGTTTGTGCAGATTTTACACAATTTCAGTGTCAGGCGGCCTTAAAGACCAAGCTCACTCCATTGAGACAATGCCGCTTGCCTGTCGGCTTTGGTCCATCATCAAATATATGGCCAAAGTGGCTGCCACAGCGGCGGCAGTGACATTCGGTGCGCGGATAGATCATCTTATAGTCTGTCTTGGTTTCAATCGCTTCGGGAAGCGCTTTGTAAAAGCTCGGCCAGCCAGTGCCACTGTCATATTTATGCGCTGAACTATAAACAGGAAGGTCACAGCCGCGGCAATGATACATGCCTGCATCATAGACTTTATCGAGAGGCGAAGACCCAGCACGCTCTGTGCCCTCTTGGCGCATCACCTTGTATTGCAAGGGCGTGAGCATTGCGCGCCACTCTGCATCGCTGCGCCTGATGTCAAACTCTTTTGAAGCCGCCGCACGCACAAACGGCAGTCCCGCAGCTGCGCCAAGCGCTGTGACCATAAACAACCGTCTTTTCATAACGCACTGCTCCTTCGCATATTCACGTCTATCATACGTCAAACCCAATCACTTGGCAGCTCAAGCCTGCGCACCTTCGCGTGAACACCTCGTAACACACCCCCATAGAGCCAGCTCTCCCAATTCCGTATTCCAGAGTGGCAATCTTCTGGCTTGGCCTTGCCCTCGCCCCGAAATTGTTGCACCACAACTACAACATTTTCGAGATATGAAGGAATCCGGCTATGGCGGACGGTATGATCGACATTAACGCAAAACCAACCGAGAAACTTTCTGTGCGTGATGTCTTCGGCATCGACACCGATATGACTGTGCCCGCCTTCGCTGAGCGCACCTCACGCGTGCCTGACATGGACAGCACCTACAAGTTTGACCCAGACACAACGCTGGCGATCCTTGCAGGCTTTTCTCACAATCGCCGCGTAATGATCCAAGGCTACCACGGCACAGGTAAATCCACCCACATCGAACAAGTCGCAAGCCAGCTCAACTGGCCTTGTGTGCGCGTGAACCTCGACAGCCACATCTCCCGTATCGACCTGATTGGCAAAGACGCCATCAAGCTGCGCGATGGCAAGCAAGTCACCGAGTTTCAGGAAGGTATTCTGCCGTGGGCGCTGCGCAACCCGACAGCCATCGTCTTTGACGAATATGATGCTGGCCGCGCTGATGTCATGTTCGTGATCCAGCGGGTTCTGGAAGTGGATGGGAAGCTGACACTGCTTGACCAAAACGAAGTTATCACACCCAATCCATACTTCCGCCTCTTCGCCACCGCCAACACTGTTGGTCTCGGCGACACGACAGGCCTCTACCACGGCACACAGCAGATCAACCAAGGCCAGATGGACCGTTGGTCGCTTGTCGCCACGCTGAACTATCTCTCGATCGATGCTGAAACCCAGATCATCTTGGCCAAAAACCCGCATTACAACACGGATGCTGGCCGCAAAACCATCAAGCACATGGTTCAAGTCGCAGATCTCACCCGCACGGCCTTTATGAACGGTGACCTGTCCACGGTCATGTCGCCACGCACCGTAATCGCATGGGCTCAGAACGCAGAGATTTTCCGCAATGTCGGCTATGCCTTCCGCCTGACGTTCCTCAATAAATGTGACGAACTTGAGCGCCAAACGGTTGCAGAGTTCTACCAGCGCTTGTTTGATGAAGAGCTGCCAGAAAGTGCTGCAAGCGTAAGCTTGGGCTAAGCACAAGAGATGTCAAAGCCATCCGATAACCCAGCAGATCCTTTCAAAAAAGCCCTCGCCGAGGCCACTAAAGTCTTGGCGAACGACTCCGATCTGACGGTCAGCTATTCGGTCGATCCTTCTGGCATGTCGGGCGACACAATGCGGCTGCCGCAAGTCTCCCGCCGCATGACCCGCGATGAAGTCTTGCTCGCTCGCGGTACAGCGGATGCTTTGGCCCTCAAACATAAGTATCACGACACAGCCACCCATGCCCGCTACGCTCCTGCAGGCGACTTGGCTCGCGAAATTTACGAAGCGATGGAAACCGCGCGCTGCGAAGCGATGGGCGCGCGCGATATGCCGGGGACGGCAGGCAACATTGATGCCAAGATCGCCGAAGACGCCCGTCGCGCAGGCTATGCCGAAATAACCGACCGCGCCGACGCCTCCCTCGCGACAGCCGCAGGCTACCTCGTACGCCACCTCGCCACAGGGCGCGATTTGCCTGCAGGCGCGCGCAATGTGATGGAGCTTTGGCAAGGCTTCATGGAAGAACAAGCCGGCGACGCGCTCGAAGACGTCTCAGAACGCCTCGCAAGCCAGCAGGATTTTGCCCGCTTCGCCCGCCGTGTCATCTCAGATCTTGGCTATGCCGACCAGCTTGGCGATGATCCAGACGCCCCCGATGAGGAAAGCGACGAAAGTCAGGACGAAGCAGAGCAAGACGAGGATCAGCCAGATAGCACGGGGCAGGACGACGCCCAAGAGGATGAGTCCGAGGCCAGCCCAGAGCAATCCCAAGAAGAGACCCAAGACGCTGCCGAGGCGCAAGTCTCGATGGATGAGATGGCCGATGAAGAGCTTGGCGATGAGGCAGATATGCCTGATGGCGAAGCCCCACTTGAGCCGCCGCCCCCACAGCCAAGCTCAGATGCAGACCCCAACTATCTGGTCTATGACGCGAGCAACGACGAAGAAATTCTCGCCGAAGAGCTTGCCGAGCCCGCCGAGCTCGAACGCCTGCGCGCTTATCTCGACCAACAGCTTGAGCCGCTGAAAGGCGCTGTCAGCCGTCTCGCAAACAAGCTTCAGCGCCGCTTGCAGGCGCAACAAAATCGCTCTTGGTCCTTTGACGAGGAAGAAGGCATCCTCGATGCTGGTCGCTTGGCACGGGTCATCTCAAACCCAACAACACCGCTCAGCTTCAAAGTCGAGCAAGACACCGAATTCCGCGACACTGTTGTGACGCTGCTGATAGACAATTCAGGCTCCATGCGCGGCCGCCCGATCTCAATTGCAGCTATATGTGCTGACGTTCTCGCCCGCACGCTTGAACGCTGCTCTGTGAAAGTCGAAATTCTAGGGTTCACCACGCGCGCTTGGAAAGGCGGGCTCGCACGCGAAAAATGGCTTGCTGACGGCCGTCCCCAACAGCCAGGCCGCCTCAATGACCTGCGCCATATCATCTACAAGCACGCCGACAGCCCTTGGCGCCGCTCGCGCGACAACTTGGGTCTGATGATGAAAGAAGGCCTCCTCAAAGAAAACATCGACGGTGAAGCCCTCGAATGGGCGCACCGCCGCATGTCTCGCCGCTCAGAGGCGCGTAAAATCCTCATGGTGATTTCCGATGGCGCGCCAGTGGATGACTCCACTCTGTCAGTCAATCCCGCGAACTACCTCGAGAAACACCTGCGCGATGTCATTGCCATGGTCGAGAAAAAACGCGCAGTCGAACTGCTCGCAATCGGCATCGGCCATGATGTCACGCGCTATTATAACCGCGCGGTGACCATCACAGATGTAGAGCAGCTTGCCGGTGCCATGACAGAACAGCTCGCCTCCCTCTTTGATACGGACCCGCGTGCACGTGCGCGCTTCCTCGGCATCAAGCGCGCCAGCTAGGCTCAGGTCCGACACCGTATCGGGTTTTTTCTGTCCCAAATATCCTCGTGGCTCACGAGGAGGATGGCCGTATCGTCGGTCTGATTTTGCATCGCAAAATTCGATCCCGCCTCTTCCCCCACGCGGCGTTCCCCCTTAGTCTCTCTCACAAGTTGGGAGACAAATTATGTTCCAAAGTTTTGAAAACCGCGCCGATCCAAGTCAGGGAAAGATCCGCCTGACGGAGCTTCGCAACCGCATGACCAAAGAAAGTGTCGTAGGCTTTCTCGTACCCCGTGCCGATGCCCACCAAGGTGAATATTGTGCGCCCCATGATGAGCGCTTGTCTTGGCTCACAGGCTTTACAGGCTCTGCCGGCTTTGCTGCCGTCCTCAAGGACAGCGCGGGGGTCTTCATCGACGGCCGCTATCGCACACAAGTCAAAGAGCAGGTCGATCTGGCTGTCTTTACGCCTGTGCCATGGCCCGAAACTGCGCTTAAAGACTGGCTTGCCCAAGAGCTGCCCCAAGGCGGGGTCATCGCCTATGATCCGTGGCTCCACGTCGCGAGTGAAATCGAAGACCTCGAGGCAAGCCTCGCCAAAAAAGGGTTCAGCTTTCGCGCCAGTGCCAACCTTGTTGACAAAATATGGCCTGATCAGCCCGCGCCGCCGCTTGGGCCGATCGCGCCCTACCCCGAAGCACTTGCAGGCGAGGCACATGCTTCGAAACGGGCCAGACTTGCCAAAGCCCTACGCGCTACGGGCCAGTCCGCCGCCGTGATCACCCTGCCCGATTCTATCGCATGGCTACTCAACATCCGCGGCAGCGATATTCCACGCAATCCCGTGCCGCATGCCTTCGCCATTCTCTTTGACACGGGTCACGTGACGCTTTTTGCCGATCCAAAGAAAATAGACGACATGTTGCGCGCCCACCTCGGCCCAGAAATCAAACTACGGCCAACCTCGGCGCTCGAGCCAACGCTCCATTCCCTCCAAGGCACTGTGCGCGTCGATCGCAAAACCGCACCCATTAAAGTCGTCCAAGAGCTTGCCGAGGGCAACGCAATCCTGTCGTGGGGCGACGATCCCTGCATTCTGCCCAAAGCTTGCAAAACATCTGCCGAAATTGAGGGTACTCAAGAGGCGCATCTGCGCGATGCCGCCGCTGTCGTCGAATTTCTCACATGGTTTGACGCCCAGCCGATCGGCTCGCTCACAGAGATAGATGTGGTCAAACGCCTCGAAGAGGCCCGTTACGCCACCAATGATTTGCTTGATATCAGCTTTGAAACCATCGCAGGCACTGGCCCGCACGGCGCCATCATGCACTACCGCGTCACAGAAGAGACAAATGCCCCGCTTAAAGAAGGCCAGCTACTCGTGTTGGACAGCGGCGGACAGTATATTGACGGCACAACCGACATCACGCGCACATTGCCTATCGGCGCTGTCGGAACCGAAGAAAAGCGCTGCTTTACGCGTGTCTTGCAAGGCATGATTGCAATCTCTCGGCTGCGTTTCCCCAAAGGGCTCGCAGGCCGCGATCTCGACGCAATCGCGCGCTATCCACTCTGGCTCGCCGGACAAGATTTCAATCACGGCACAGGGCATGGCGTCGGGGTTTATCTCTGCGTCCACGAAGGCCCACAAAGGCTCAGCCGCGTTTCCGATGTGCCGCTTCAAGCTGGTATGATCCTCTCCAACGAGCCTGGGTATTACTGCGAGGGCGCCTTCGGCATCCGGTTGGAAAATCTCATTGTTGTTCAAGACGCCCGCACACTTGAGGGCGCCGATCCGCGCCCAATGTTTGACTTCCTGACGCTCACGTATGTGCCGATTGCACGAGCGCTGATTTGCGCAGAGATGCTCAGTCTTGACGAGCGGAACTGGCTCAATCTTTATCACAAGGCCTGTTATGAGAACATTGCACCAAGGCTTTCCCCCGAGGCTCAAGTGTGGTTAAGTCACGCGACCCAAGACATTTGACATTTTAGTGTAACAGTTTGACGCCATACTGCGCGCAAACGTATCTCAAGGACTGAACACATGGCCCCCAAAATCACGATCACCCGCGCCACTGGCACTTGGGTTGTGCGCGCTGGAGGCGCTGTCTTGGGCGAGAGCAAAAACGCACTAGAGCTGTCAGAAGGCGACTACCCGTCAGTGATCTATTTCCCCCGCAGCGATATTGCGACCGCTTTCCTAGATGCCAGCAGTCATACAAGCCATTGCCCGCACAAAGGGGATGCCAGCTACTATTCGATCGTGACCAAATCCAAAACGATCGAAAACGCCGTCTGGAGTTACGAAGCCCCACTCGACGCTGTTTCCAAAATCAAAGATCACCTCGCCTTCTACCCATCAGATGATGTCACTGTAGAACGAGTCTGACCGCCCGCGCTCAGCTGTGTTCTTCTGCAGCTGTGGCCGCCAATGCGCGGTTGTAGGCCTTCAGCGCATCAACATGCATGAGCGCCCCCCAGAGTTCGGGTGGTGCATCTTCTCCCGATAGACTCACGACAGGCAAAAAGCGCGCGCCCGTACGCTCGAAAAGCGGCATGGCGGTTTCCAGCGTCGCGTTGCCATCCACATAAACCCCCTGCTCGACAAGCTCCCAAAGTTCCTCCTCAGAGGGGCAGCTCTCATCGTCTTTGTCGCGCATGAGCTTGGCGACACGGAACATCGCCAACAAGTAAGCCTGCGGGCCAGCCGCAAGGTGTACATTGCGGCGCTCAAGCTGGGTGAGAAAGAAAGAACGGTCCACAAGCCGCGAACCAAGTGCCGTCGACATACTCACCGCGACCATAACAGCAATCGCGGTCTGCCAGTCTCCTGTCAGCTCAAAGACAATCAAAGTTGTCGAAATTGGTGCGCCCAAAACGGCCGCTGCCACTGCGCCCATCCCCGCCAACGCGTAGAGCGCACTTGTGCCTGACACCTCGGGAAAAATACTGGTCGCAATGGTTCCAAAGGCAAGACCCGTAAGCGCCCCAACCATCAGCGAGGGTGAAAACACACCGCCTCCCATCCGTCCTGCCATGGTGATCACGACAGCCACGACTTTGAGCATCGCATAGACGACAGCCTGCCAGAGCAGAAGCTTGCCCGTTAACGCCGCAGAAGTCGTCTCATAGCCAACACCAATGATATGCGGGAAGAAGACCGCCAGCCCCCCAAGCAATGCCCCAGCAATCGCGGGGCGCAACCAGCGCGGCACGTTGAATTTCTGCTGTAAATGGCTGGCAATATCCTCGCCAATAAAGATCGAACGCATCAGCGCTGCAGCGATCAGCCCACACAACAGACCAAGAATGAGAAACGCTGGCAATTCGACATAAAACGCCAAGGCAGAACTGACAGGCAAGCTGAATTCTGTAACATCACCAAAGGCGAGCCGATTGATCACAGTCCCTGCCACAGAGGCAATCACAATAGGCGCAAAGGCATGAACCGCAAAGTGCCGCAACACGACTTCTAGCGCAAAAAGAGCTCCCGCGATCGGCGCGTTGAACGAGGCGGAAACGGCAGCAGCCACCGCGCAACCGAGCAAGTCGCGCCCCGTAATGCCATCTGCATGGAGCTTGTTTGACACCCAAGACGAGATCACCGCAGCCAAGTGGACAACAGGCCCCTCCCGCCCCGAAGAGCCACCTGTCCCAAGCGTAATCAATGAAGCAAACGCTGAGGCCACACCCTCACGCCGCTCGACACGCCCATCATTTAGCGCCGCGCCCTCTATCACATCTGCGACAGAGCGCACCCGCCCATCTGGTGTGAAATGGTGCAGGATTTGCCCGACAACCAACCCACCCACAATCGGGATCACAAGCACCCAATACCAAGACATATTGAGTGCAAAACTATAGAGATGATCGACATCATCGGTCCCATAGGCCCACGCCTGCAAGCCTTCGATGCCCCAACGAAACAAGACCGCGCCAAAGCCCGCAGCAACCCCGATAGCGAGTGCAATAAACCAGAATTGGACCTGACTCGGCCCCCTGTCGCGAAGAACTCGCAAGGCGCGGCCAAGGTCATCCCCCGCCGCAGCCAGCTTTTCTTTCACAAATCTAGAGGCCATCGCGCACCCAAACCCTTTTATGCAGCATTTTAATAAAATATTAACGAGCCACGCTTTCCCCTGCGCTCCCAAAGCCCTAACCTCGCAAAACAAATACAGCAGGGGGCAATCATGAGCGTGACACGCGCCATTCACAGGTTAACTTCATTACTAGGCGAAGGTCTAAGCCTGTCCAAGCCCGTTCTTGAAGATCATGGTCGCTCCGAGACATATTTCCCTCTTGCCGCGCCAGATGCCGTTGCCTTTCCAAAAAACACTCAGGAGGTCAGCGCAATCGTCAAGATCTGTGCCGACGAAGGCTGTGCCGTGATTGGTTTTGGCGCAGGCACCTCCCTTGAAGGCCAAGCTCAAGCCCCTTTTGGGGGTATTTGCGTCGACTTTTCAAAGATGAAGGCGATCCGTCGTCTTGCCCAAGAAGATATGGTTGCCGTCGTAGAAGCAGGGATCACGCGCGAAGAACTCAATGAAGAGCTGCGCGCCACGGGCTTGTTCTTTCCCGTCGATCCAGGCGCAAACGCCTCTCTCGGCGGTATGGCCTCGACACGCGCCTCTGGCACAACAGCTGTCCGCTACGGAACCATGCGTGACAATGTCATCGGCCTTGAAGTGGTTCTCGCCGACGGGCGCATCATCCAAACAGGCACAGAAGCCCGCAAAACATCGGCCGGCTATGATCTGACAGGCCTCTTCGTCGGTGCCGAGGGCACACTTGGCCTCATCACTGCCCTCACCCTGCGCTTGCGCGGCCAGCCCGAAGCCATCACCGCCGCCGTCTGCGCATTTCCAACCGTAGACGCTGCCGTGAACTGCGTGATCGACACAATCCAGATGGATTTGTCTATGGCCCGTATCGAAATTGTCGACACCGCAACCGTTCAGACTTTCAACACGATGGCAGGTGCAACCATGCCAGAAACACCGCACCTCATGCTTGAGTTTCACGGCACCGAAAGCAGCGTGCAAGATATGGCCGAAACCTTTGGTGACATCGCCGCGGATCACGGCGGCATGGGCTTTCAATGGGCCTCGCGTGCCGAGGATCGCGCCGCTCTTTGGCATATGCGCCATCACGCCTACTGGACGATCCTACAGTCTCGCCCTGGTGCAACCGCCTTGGTCACTGACGTCTGCGTCCCAATCTCGCGCCTCGCCGAAGCCGTCGCCGCTGCGCAAGACGATATCGCCCGCTCCGGCCTCATCGGACCGATCCTCGGCCATGTTGGCGATGGCAATTTCCACTCAATCCTAATGTTTGACCCCGCCAAACCAGAAGAGCTCGCCGCCGCCAAAGAAGCCTCCGAGCGGATGGTCTCCCGTGCGCTTGATATGGGCGGAACCGCCACGGGCGAGCATGGCATCGGGATTGGAAAGTTACACTATATGGAGCGTGAGCATGGCGAGGGCTGGAACCTGATGGGGGACATAAAGTCAGCGCTAGATCCGCAAAACATCATGAACCCAGGTAAGCTTGTCCCGCCCAAAAACTGAATTAAAGCAAAGCCTTCGCGGCAGCTCTCGCCTCGACAGTGATCGTGTCGCCAGAAATCATCCGAGCCACTTCGTCAATGCGCTCTTCGACACCCAATGGCTTCACCGTTGAAAGCGTCTGCCCGTTGGTAACGTTCTTCTCCACCCGCCAGTGGTGTTGTCCAAGCGCAGCAACCTGTGGAGAGTGCGTGACGACAAGCACCTGCCCGCCCTCCCCGAGGGCGCGCAAACGGCGGCCCACAGCATCTGCTGTCGCCCCTCCCACACCACGGTCGATCTCGTCAAAAATCATCGTCACATCGCTTGCGCCACCTGTAAGGCACACCTTAAGTGCCAGCAAAAAGCGGCTCAGCTCGCCGCCCGAGGCGATTTTGGCCAAAGGCCCCGCTGGCGCGCCAGGGTTCGTCGCGACAACAAAGCTCACGGCGTCACTGCCTTCAGGTCCTGCTTCGCCATCGGTAAGTTCAGTGGTAAAGACCGCGCGCTCCATCTTGAGCGGCGCGAGTTCTGCCATCACAGCCGCATCAAGCTTTGCCGCAGCAGTGTGCCGCGCCGCGCTCAGCGCTTCAGCCGCAGCGCGGTAGGCAGCGTCCGCTGCTTTGCTCGCGGCTTCCAACGCGCCAAGCTCTGCATCGCTCGCATCCACCTGCTCAAGCTTTGTACGTAGCGTCTCAGCGTGCTCCGCCAGAGCGTCAGGCTGCACCTCATACTTGCGTGCCAGCCCGCGAATAGCGAAAAGTCGCTCCTCACACGCTTCAAGTTCAGCTGGGCTAAACTCCATAGCCCGTAATGTGTCCTCAACAGCGTCAGAGGCCAGAGCCAGCTCGTTCAAGCCACGCTCCAGCGCTTCAATCGCTTCAACAAGCAACTCGGCCGCCTCACCGCCGACAGCCTCAAGCCAACGCAGCGCCTCACTTGCACTGTCCTCCGCGCCCTTTTCGTCGCGTAGCACGCTCAGAGCGCGGACAATATCACTGCGTACCTTCTCAGCACCTTGCATTTGACGGCGCTGACGGTCGAGCGCTTCATCCTCGCCCGCCTTTGGCGAAAGCTTATCAAGCTCGGCAACGGAGTACCGCAAATACTCCTCCTCCTCACGCAACGCCTCAATAGCTTTACGCGCTGCCATCAGCTCAGATGCCGCTTTGGCCCGCGCCCGCCAAAGCCCGCGCAGCTCCGCCAGCTTAGGGCCAAGGCCAGCAAAATCGTCCAAAAGATTGCGGTGACCACGCGGATTGAGCAAGCCACGGTCATCATTCTGCCCATGCAACTCAACCAAATGCTCAGACAGCGCCCGCAGCACATCACCCGAACAGCGCCGATCATTTACCCACGCGGTCTTGCGACCATCGCTTGTGTTGACCCGCCGCAAAATAAGTTCGCTCCCTTGTGGAATACCCGCCTCTTCCAAGACAGCAAAGGCCGCGTGCCCGTCGGGCAAATCAAATACGGCTGTAACTTCCCCTTGCGCCGCACCGCTGCGCACAAGTTCTGCCCGCCCCCGCCAGCCAAGCACAAAGCCAAGCGAGTCGAGCAAAATAGACTTGCCCGCCCCTGTTTCGCCTGTGAGTACGTTGAGACCGGCCTCAAAGCCGAGCTCGAGATGATCGATCAGCAGAATGTCTCTAATATCTAGCGCCCGCAGCATCTTGGCTCAGCTTTCCTGTCACAGAGTGCCCAGAACGGGCCCCGTCACAACCACTCGCCCTTGATGGTCTGGCGGTAGGCCGACGCGAGCCAGTTGCCTTTGAAGAACTTCGGCTCAAGCCCTTGCCCAGAGAGCAAAGCAAAGCTGTCTTCATACCATTCAGAGCTGCGGAAGTTGTGCCCCAAAATAGCCGCCGCGGTCTGCGCCTCTTGGGCGAGACCAAGCGACAGATAAGACTCCACCAAGCGGTGTAGCGCTTCTGGTGTATGTGTGGTGGTCTGGAAATCCTCAACAACCACACGGAATCGGTTGATCGCAGCGGTGAAACGGTCACGCTTAAGGTAATAGCGTCCGATTTCCATTTCCTTGCCAGCGAGATGATCAAAAGCAAGATCGAACTTGAGGACAGACGCCCGCGCATACTCGCTGTCAGGATAGCCCTCAATCACAGCACGCAAGCTTTGCAGCGCTTGAAAGGTCAGGCCTTGGTCGCGGCCCACATCATCTATCTGGTCGTAATAGCTCAAGGCCAGTAAATACTGCGCATAAGCAGCGTCTTCATCGGTCGGATAAAAGTCGATGTAGCGCTGTGCAGATGAGCGTGAGTTTTCATAGTCTTTGGCCCGATGGAACGCATAGGCCTGCATGATGACAGCGCGCTTGGCCCAAGTTGAATAAGGGTAAAGCCGCTCGACTTCGCCAAAATACTTGGCCCCATCTTCAAAACGCTTGCGGTTCACTTCAAACTCGCCACGTTCAAAAATCTGTTCGGCAGTGTAAGTTTCCAGCGGAACCTCACCACGCGCCAGTTTGCCTTCCTGACCACAGCCAGCCAACGAGAGGCACAGCAGTGCAAAACCGAAAATTCTCACCAGAGAAAGCCCGCTCTTCATGCTCGTTATCCCACCTTCGTCTTGTGCTTGGCCTAGCGCCACTCTTGCCTGAGTCCTAGCATAGAAAATTCTAGGGCAAAACGCCTTAATGCGCCTTTTAATCGTGCCGTCTCAAAGACGCGCACATCGAATATTCCCAATGCTACAGTGAATGTAAAGCGCCGCTCAAGCGACCTGAGGCATTTCGCCCAAATGAACGCCTGCGCCGGGAAGACGCGCGGCTTGTGCAGGGGTACAGCGAACAAAACAAAACGCGCCCTCCGCCTCAAAAAGCTTACGCAGCAATGCGTTTGTCATAGCGTGGCCAGCCCGTGCGCCAGTATAAACGCCCAGAATAGGGGCCCCTGCGAGGGCAAGATCGCCCAAGGCGTCCAGCATTTTATGGCGCACAGCTTCATCAGCGTGGCGCAAACCACCTGGGCTCAAGACTTTGTCGCCTTCAACCACAACCGCGTTTTCCAGCGTGCCACCCAGAGCAAGTCCCTGCTCATGCATCGCATCCACGTCTGCCTGACGGCAGAAGGTGCGGCTGTCGCAAAGCTCGCGCACAAACGATCCATTCGCCATGTTCAGCGTCTTTTGCTGACGGCCGATGGCCGCGTCTTCAAAATCAATTGAAAAATCGATCTGCATTTCATCCGCAGGGCTCAGCCGCGCCCAGGCTTCGCCACGGCGGACTTCAACGTCGCGCAATATGCGGATCGCCCAAACAGGCTCTTCAAGCTGTGCCAACCCTGCCTCAAGGAAACGTTTCACAAAGGGCGCAGCGCTTCCATCAAGGATCGGAACCTCGGGGCCATCAAGCTCAATCAGCGCATTATAAACGCCACAGCCCGCCAGCGCGGCCATCACATGCTCAATGGTTGAAACATCAACGCCGCTTGCGTTCACAAGCCGTGTGCAAAGCGGGCCTTGTTCAACCGCATCCCAGCGCGCAGGGACGATCGCATCCCCAATTGCAATGTCGGTACGGCAAAATTTGATTCCGTGGCCCGCCTGCGCAGGACGCACTGTGAGGTGAGCAGGCTTTCCACTATGGAGCCCAACGCCTTCAAATGTGACCGATTGTTTGAGAGTTCTCTGCACGCAGTATGCCTATTTCTTTTGTTGGCTGCAATTTAGGTCTTGGGAGCGGCAGGCTCAATTCACTCTTTGCAACCAGATGTAACATGGACTGTTACAATCGGCAGAACCCCGCCTCAATTCACATAATATTCTGATATAAAACAAAAAAACCGCCCATATAGGGCGGCTTTTTCGTGATAACTTGGGTGCTTCAGTTCGCTTGACGGCGCAAGAACGCTGGAATTTCGATGCGCTCTTGGTCAGCATCTGGCTGCTGTTGCGGTTGCGCACTGCTCACTTGTGGCTGCACACGCGCTGCCGCAGCAGGGCGTGGCGCTTGCTGTGGCGCAGCCGCTTGTGGAGCGGCTGGCTTCTGCGCTTGCTCATGACCCGTCATACGGTTGATCAAAGAATTGATCCCAAAGCGAGGCTTTTCCTCGGCCTGTGGCACATCCGCTTCTTGCGTGGGGCGGTTGTTGTGAACCGCTTGGCGCAAACGCGCGAGAGCTTCGGGCGAAGGCGTGCCAGGCGCTGGAGCGCGTGGCGCGACAAATTCTTCTGGCGCTGCATCAATCGTTTCTTGACGCTGGGCTGCCTGAGGCTGGTACGCGGGCGGAGGAAGATCGTCTTCAACCATGCTTGCGGCGGGTGCCTCATAGGCATCACGGCGAGGCGTGAAAATATCTTCCATTTGCTCTTCTGCCGCCGCGTTCTCCGCGTCTGGGAGTTCTTCAAAAAGCGAGCGCTCGACAGGTGCCGCCGCAACGGCTGGCTCAGCAGCGGTAAAGGCAACAGCAGCTTCTTGGGGCTCAACAGGTGCTTCTTCAGCAGCCACTTTTTGGCGCAGAGGCTCAGCCAATGAACGGCGCGGCACAGGAAGTTCGTTGCGCACTTCACTTGCGTCGATCCCTGTCGCAACAACGCTCACGCGCATTTTGCCGTCCATCGTTGTATCCAATGTGGAACCAACAATGATGTTGGCCTCTGGGTCAACTTCTTCACGAATGCGGTTGGCTGCTTCATCAAGCTCAAACAGTGTAAGGTCGTGGCCACCTGTGATGTTGATCAGAACACCTTTGGCGCCGCGCAGGCTGATTTCGTCGAGAAGCGGGTTTGCAATCGCTTTCTCGGAAGCCTGTGTTGCACGATCTTCGCCATCGGCTTCGCCCGTACCCATCATGGCTTTGCCCATTTCGTCCATCACGGCGCGAACGTCTGCAAAGTCGAGGTTGATAAGACCAGGACGTACCATCAGGTCTGTAACGCCCTTAACACCTTGATAAAGAACATCATCAGCGAGCGAGAAGGCGTCAGAAAATGTTGTTTTTTCAGTGGCAATGCGGAACAGGTTTTGGTTTGGAATGATGATCAGCGTATCAACAACTTTTTGCAGTGCTTCCACACCATCTTCAGCCTGACGCATGCGCTTTGCGCCCTCAAACTGGAAAGGCTTCGTGACGACGCCGACGGTCAGAACGCCAAGTTCACGCGCGGCTTGCGCAATAATCGGAGCCGCGCCCGTGCCCGTTCCGCCGCCCATACCCGCAGTGATGAAGCACATGTGCGCTCCCGCGAGGTGATCAACGATCTGCTCAATGCTTTCTTCGGCTGCGGCTGCGCCGATGGTTGCCTTCGCGCCTGCGCCAAGACCTTCCGTAACCTTGATCCCAAGCTGCACTTTGCTAACCGACTTGCTCTGCTGAAGCGCTTGCGCGTCAGTATTGGCAACCACGAAGTCTACGCCTTCGAGCTCCTTATCGATCATGTTGTTGACCGCGTTACCGCCAGCGCCACCGACGCCAAAAACGGTGATCCGTGGTTTGAGGTCTTCTTGACCGGGCATTGTGAGATTGAGTGTCATAATTACTGTCCGCCTGATGTCTTTGTCCGCTTGCACGGGTGCGATTTCTGCCTGTTCCGCCCTATTTCTACCGCGCCTTTCCCGTATCGTCACGTAAAAAACGGCAAAATGCTACAAAATATAGTCGATTTAGGTGGAGTCTCCGCGGTATTTCGCCTACGGCCCGAAATCTTGCGGAATCAAACACCCACGACACAAGACGCAAAAAGACGCACCTCAAATGAGAAGCGTGTTTTGATATTAAGATGTCGTTGGGCCCTGCTCGGCCTAGTCGCTTCTTTTTTGAGCGTTGACCTAATCTTATCATAAGATTTTCATAACTTCTAGCCCCGCCAAGCCCCACCGCGGCGTTTTTAAACCGCAGTATCCCATTGTCTGTTTGCCAGCCCCGCTCCCCGCGCCTTATAAAGACAGAGGGAGGAGCTCATGCTCAGAGGATGGATAGCAATACTCATGATCGCCTTGGTCGGTTTCACCCCCGCCAAAGCCCAAGATACGTTGCCAACAGCTCGCATCGGCGTACTTGCTTATCTCGGCTATGAAGATGCGCTCGCCCGCTGGCATGGCCTAAAAACCTATCTTGATGCCTCCCTGCCAAGATATCGCTTCGAGCTTGTCCCTCTCACACTCGCGTCCGCCTCAACACAGATCGCCTCGGGTCAGGTCGACTTTGTACTGACCAACCCAGGGCACTTTGTTGACCTAAGCGCCAAGCATGCGATGAGTGTGATTGCCTCTCGCAGCGTTCAGCAAAGCGACGGCAGTTATGCTGGTGACTTTGGCAGCCTCATCTTTGCACGCGCCGATACTGGCATAACAACGCTCACTGATGCATCAGGCAAGACAGTTGCCGCAATCGACAAGATGGCCTTTGGCGGCTTTCAAACAGCGTGGCGTGAGTTTGAGAATGCGGGCCTAAATCTTTTCACCGATACCGCCGAACTGGTCTTTGTTGGTTTCCCGATGGATGAGGTCGTGGCACGCGTCGCCACAGGACGCGCCGATATCGGTATCGTGCGCAGCGGGCTCATCGAACGACTGATCGCTGATGGACACTACAAAGCAACCGACTTTACGTATCTCAATACCAACGCCACTTACGCGCACCCCAACCGCATCAGCACACGCCTTTACCCCGAGTGGCCCTTCGCCGTTCTGGCAGGCGTTGACCCCGAATTAAGGGACAGTGTGGCGCTCGCACTTCTCAGCGCCAAGTCAAGCCCGCGCGCCGAAGCCTCGCGGCTGCGCTATATCTGGACGGCGCCAGTTGCCTATCACGCGGTCCAAGAACTCAATGATGCCTACACCAGACGCATCGAAGCCCTGAGCCTCGTGCAAAAGATCTGGCGCAGCTGGCCACTTTTGGTAGGTACCCTTCTGCTGCCACTCCTTTTGCTCGCAGCAATGCTTCGTTTACGCCGCCCTGCACCGCGCACTCCGTCCACGACGCCACAGCCCGAACTGACCAACCGCGAACGCGAAATTCTAGGCCTGATTGCGGAAGGGTTTTCCTCAAAGGAAATCGCGCGCAAACTCGGCATCAGCCCCAAGACAGTCGAATTCCACCGCGCCAACCTGTTGAAGAAATATGAGGCACGCTCCTCAAGCCAACTGGTCGCCTTGGCCAGCTAAGAGCACACCCTAGGCATCGCCCTAGCCCCAAACCCGTGGTTCCTCCTAGCTTTGCATTTGGCTCCAGCCTGCCATCCTTCTCACAGCGTTGCACCAAGCAACCAAACCAAGAGGGAGACTATCATGAAGAAACTTATCTCTATGGCCATGGCGCTCACAATTGCCGCCGCCAGCTTTGTCTTTACAGCAGCCGATGCCGACGCAAACGAGCGCTATGGCAAACAGAAAGTCGTGTATCACATCAACTATGATGGCGGTCAGGACGACAAAAAATACCGCGGCGCGATGCGCAACATTCAAAACCACATCAATGCCGTTGGCGCCGAGAACATGGACATCAAAGTTGTGCTCCACGGCAACGGCCTCGGCCTTTTGTCCCAAGCCAAAGCCAATGAAGGCCTGCGCGGTCAGGTGCTTGAGCTCAAGGGTCAGAACGTCGCTGTGCACGTCTGCAACAACACCCTGAAGGGCCGCAAAATTTCCTACGAAAATGATCTCTTTGATGTTTATGCAGAAGACATCGTGCCAAGCGGCGTGGCCGAGCTCTCACATCTTCAAATGCAGGGTTACACCTACATCAAGCCATAAGCGCACACCCCTAAAGACAAAGGCCGCTCCTCTTAGGGCGGCCTTTTTTTGTTTTACCAGTTGTCGCGGAACCAGCGCATCACCCGCTTCAAGGAGCGCGCAGGGTAGCGGTCCACAGGCAGCTCGAAGTCCCACCACTCGTCCTGCGGATGCGCCGCAAAGAGCGATAGACCGACCGCGCTTGCAAAGCCTGGCCCAGTGGCCGCCTGTGGCAAGCCCTGTACGCGGATCGGGCGTCCAAGCCGCACTTGTTGGCCCAGAATACGGCTTGCCAACCCGTCAAGGCCGGGGATCTGGCTTGCGCCACCCGTCAAAACAATCTGCTGGCTCGGCAAGTGGTCAAATCCAGCTGCATCGAGCTTGGCGCGCACTTCTTCGAGAATTTCTTCCACGCGCGGGCGCATAATTCCGATCAGTTCGGTACGGCTCACGGAGCGACGGTCATGTTCCCAATCACCCGTGTCACCACCCATATCGATCATCTCACGGTCATCCATGCCAGTCGCCACAACGCCGCCGTAAAACGTTTTAATGCGCTCTGCGGTGCTCATCGGCACTTGCAGACCCATCGAAATATCACCCGTCACATGGTCTCCACCAAGGCGCACTGCATCCGCGTAAATCATGTGTTTCTTCATAAAGATCGAAACACCCGTGGTCCCACCACCCATGTCGATACACGCCGCGCCAAGCTCTTGCTCATCTTCAACAAGCGCGGCATAGCCCGAGGCATAAGACGACGAATAGATACCTGCCAGCTCCAGATCACAGCGGCGCACACAATGCGCGAGGTTCTGGATCACCGAGCCCTCGACAGACAAAAGATGCATATCTGTCGCCAACCGCGCACCCATCTGCCCACGCGGATCAGACAGACCCGAACGGTGATCAAGAGCAAAGTTCACGGGCTGCGCGTGAAGCACTTCACGCCCCATGCCAATCTCGGGCACATCACACGCGCTCAGCACACGGCTCACATCTTCATCGCTGACCACGTGCCCATCAAGATCCACATCGCCGACAAGCCCATAAGAACGAGGGTCGCCGCCCGAGAAGCAAGCAACCACATGATCGACACGGATATTGGCCATCTTTTGGGCCGCCTGCACAGCCGTGCGAATAGCACGTTCGGTTTCCGCCATCGTATCAATTTCACCAAAGCGCACGCCACGAGACCGCGTTGTCGCGGCGCCAATCACACGAAAGCCGGCCTGCCCTGCCATAGAGGCAACTGTGTCCCCCAAAACTTCACTGCCATCAAAGCGCAACACGAGGCATGCAATTTTTGAGCTGCCCACATCGAGAATGGCAATCACACCCCGCTGCATAGCGGCGCGGCGCATATTGCGCATCGCGCGTTGGGATTCATAAAGCTCGATCATTGCTCTTCCACTTTCACTTCCGTTGCGCGCGCTTTCCAGCGCTCGCGTGTTGCCGCTTCACTCATTCTTATCGTCGGGCGATGCGCCACGCGCATGTCCACAACTGTCACATCTCGCCCCAAAAGGTCGCGCGCCGTGTTCAGCGCCAGCACCCGTTGAAGCGCCTGCACAGGGCGCTCCTCAGGCAGCATAATCCGCTGATCACGGTCCAAAACAACATCCCACCGCCGGTCTCCGATGCGCGCAACGCCGCGCAAACGGTCCTGCAAAGGCGCCGCAACAGCGAGGATTTGCATCGCTTCAGCCAATGCTTGCGATGCCCCGTCCCCAGCGATCAAGGGCAGGTCGGCGCGTTCGAAACGGCTGTCCAAAGCCCGAAACGCCACACCTTCAGCGTCCAACAGCTCAAGCCCTTGGGTCGTACGCCAAACAGCCACAGGCTGACGCTCTTCAATATCGATCTGCAAAATTCCGCCAGATTTAACCTTCACCCGCGCGGATTTCACGGCCTGCAAACCTGCCACATCCTGACGGATCGTCTCCAGCTCAAGCTCAAAGGATGACAGCGGAAAATCGAGCGGCACAATCTCACGAATATCTTCGGCCAACTCAACAGTCGCACCGTCAATCGCCATCAGCTTGACCATAAACTCAGGGCGGTTTTCAAACTCGGCGCGCATCTCTGACACCGCAAGGTTAAACCCGTCTCGCCGCGCCTCATTGGCAAAATAAATCAACCCAACGCCAAGCGCGAGCGTGAAGGGCACGCCAACGCGCAGCACCCGCCGAAACAAAGGCGTGAGCATCAAACGTTGATAGCGATAGTTCCAACGGCTTGGCGCAGGATCGGACTTGGTCATATGGCGAGGCGCTCTCATCTCAGACATGACGCATCCTCCACCATCCAAGCGCAAAGTGCCCCAAAGCTCATTCCGACAGCGCGCGCTTGCTCTGGGCTGAGCGACGTTGGCGTCATACCGGGCTGTGTATTGGTTTCCAAAAGCACAAGCCCCTCTGCGCCACGCGCTTCATCCCAACGATAGTCTGTGCGGCTCACTCCACGACAGCCAAGCGCCTGATGCGCGGTGACCGCATATTCCATGCAAAGGTCAAAAATATCTTGTGGAATATCAGCAGGACAGACATGGCGCGAACCACCCTCTGTGTACTTTGCATCATAATCATACCAGCCCTCGGTGATGATCTCGGTCACAGTCAGCGCCTGATCCCCCATCACGGTGGTCGTCAACTCGCGGCCCGCCGCATAAGCTTCAACCATCACAGTTTCGGGCATATTTTCGTCAAGCTTGGGCGGCCCGTTCGCGGCCTCTTTCACGATGTAAACACCCACAGACGAGCCTTCATTATAGGGCTTCACAACATAAGGCGGTGTCATCACATGCGCCGCGCTGACATCGGCTTTTGACGCCAAAAGTGAGGGCACGACAGGCAGCCCATGAGCGCGGTACACATTCTTCGTGCGCTCTTTGTCCATCGCCAGCGAAGACGCCAAAATGCCCGAATGTGTGTAAGGAATATGCAGCCACTCAAGAATACCCTGTACGCATCCGTCCTCGCCCCAGCGTCCGTGCAAAGCATTGAAGACAACATCAGGGGCAAGCGCACGCAAACGCTCGGCAATATCTTGCCCAGCATCCAGCTCAGTTACGTCATACCCCTCTTCGCGCAATGCTTTGGCGCACTCTCGGCCCGACACGAGAGAGACCTCGCGTTCCGCCGATGGTCCGCCCATCAACACTGCTACTTTGGGGGTTGTCCTGCCCGACATCCCGATCCGCCTAAATTTGGGGCCTTTTTTGGCCCTCGTTGCTGTTTATCGTCTATTTTTGGTCGTTTGGTAGTGCCTGACTCACGGGGTTGGTTCGCCAACCCTCATAATTTCCCACTCTAGCGTGATCCCGCTGTTTTCGTAAACCTTTTTTCGCACTTCTTCGCCAAGGCCCTCAAGGTCTGCCGCCGTCGCACCGCCTGCATTTATCATGAAGTTAGAGTGCATCTCACTCATCTGCGCACCGCCACGCCGCGCGCCGCGCATGCCCGCGTCATCAATGACTTTCCATGCTTTCAGCTCGTGAGTGTCGTCGGCCTGCCCCGTTGAGCTATAGCCCGCAGGATTGCGAAAGGTGCTGCCAGCGCTGCGCTCTTTGGTTGGCTGGCTGGCGTCGCGTTTTTTAAGCTGCTCTTCCATCCGTGCATGGAGCGCATCGGGCTCACCACTGGGCCCCTCAAGGGTCGCTTCAACCAAGACCATTCCATCAGGCAAGGCAGTTTGCCGATACGCAAACTTAAGATCGTCAGGCCCAAGCGTGACAATTTTCCCGTCTCGCGCCACCGCTTTGGCGCTCACAAAAACATCAGCGGTATAGTTCCCATAGCAGCCCGCATTCATCTTGACTGCGCCACCAATCGCGCCTGGAATGGTGCGTAGAAAGGTCAGATCGATCCCTGCATCCGCAGCCTTGCGCGCCACATGCGCATCCAACGCTGCAACACCCGCGCGCACGCGGTTTCCCTCGATCTCGATATGGTTAAAGCCGCGTCCCATCTTTACAACAACAGCGCGCAAGCCGCCGTCGCGCACAATAAGATTAGAGCCGACACCCATAGGGAAAACTGCAACATCGGGATCAATGGCCGCAAGAAACGCAGCCAGATCGTCCACATCGGCAGGACTGAAAAGCCAGTCCGCAGGCCCGCCCACGCGCAGCCATGTCAGCTCGCTCAATAGCTTCCCTTGGCTCAAACTGCCGCGCACCTCTGGCAGTGTGTGGCTCATTGCACCCGCCCCAAACCGCGCAGCCAGCGCATCAGATAAATCACCGGCCAGCGCAGCATGCTCATCGCCGCCACCAGCACCAATAGGCCGACCCACGGCCCGTTTTCATAGGTCACATATCCCAAGAGCGGTATCCCGAGGCCAATAAGCCCATAGGCGCGGCCCCAGTGGTTATCTCGGCTTGGAAGCATCGCAAGCAGATTGGCCGCTGCGGCCCAAAGGCAGGCAAGTGTCAGTGAAAACGTCATGCGCCCTTCACCAACATCTTGGGCAAACCATTCGCCCAGGCGCTGATCGTGCCCGCGCCAAGACAGACAACCATATCACCCGCCTTAGCCTCGGCCTTCACAAGTGCCAGAAGGGCCGCCTCATCAGGTATCGCCTGCGCATTGCGGTGACCATGGGCAATCAGCCCAGCAATCAGATCGTCACGGCTCGCGCCTTCAATCGGAGCCTCACCAGCGGCATAGACATCAGCGATGCCAACAACATCCGCCTCATTAAAACAGGCGCAGAACTCGGCGAAATGGTGGTGCAGCCGCGTGTAGCGGTGCGGCTGATGCACCGCGATGATACGCCCGTTGCAGGCCTGCCGCGCGGCCTTGAGCACAGCGGCAATCTCGGTGGGGTGGTGGCCGTAGTCGTCAATAATCGTAACGCCATCAACGACGCCGACACGTGTAAAGCGGCGGTTTACCCCGCCAAAGGCAGCCAGAGCGGCGCGAATTTCATCAAGCTTCATACCCAAATGCCGCGCAACGGCGACAGCGCTCAAAGCATTGGAAACGTTATGATCCCCAGGCATAGGCAGCGTGCAGCCGTCAATCCGTTTGCCCTCGCCCTGCAACACAATATCAAAACATGCTGCACCGTCTTTGTAGTGAAGGTTTACCGCACGCACATCGGCCTGCGCATTGAAGCCATAGGTCACAACGCGGCGGTCGGTAAGCTTGCCAACGAGAGTTTGCACATCACTGTCATCGGTGCAGCAAACCGCAATCCCGTAAAACGGAATACCCGAGACAAACTCATAAAACCCGCGATGTAGATTTTCTTCTGTGCCCCAGTGCTCCATGTGCTCAGGGTCAATATTGGTCACAATCGCAATCGTCGCAGGCAGGCGGTTGAACGTGCCGTCGCTCTCGTCGGCTTCAACAACCATCCACTCGCCTTCGCCCGTGCGGGCATTAGAGCCATAGGCGTGGATGATCCCGCCATTCACAACCGTGGGGTCAAATTTACCGTGGTCCAAAAGAGCAGCGACCATTGTCGTGGTCGTTGTCTTGCCATGCGTACCCGCCACCGCGATGTTGGATTTGAGCCGCATCAGCTCGGCCAGCATCTCAGCACGGCGCACAACAGGCAAGCCTTTCAGGCGCGCTTCGTCAAGCTCGGGGTTGCCCGGCTTAATCGCTGACGAGATCACAACAACTTGCGCCTCAGCGAGATTTTCAGCCTTCTGGCCTTCAAATATCTTCGCGCCCATTTCGGCCAAACGGTCAGTGATCTTACTGCGCTTGAGGTCCGAGCCTTGCACTGTATAGCCATGGGTCAAAAGAACCTCGGCAATCCCCGACATCCCGATCCCGCCAATTCCGACAAAATGGATAGGCCCTACATCGCCCGGAAGCTTCGTCGCCGCTGCACTCATATTACTTACCTTTCTGCGCCAGTTCTTCGACCAGCTTTTGCAATTCTTCTGCCGCCTCGGGTTTTGAAACAGAGAGCGCCGCCTCTGCCATCATCCGCGCGCCTTCTTCTGTGTCCATGACACTCAAGATCTGTTCACTCAGGGCCTCTGCCGTCAGCTTGCTTTCGGGAATAACGATCGCGCCACCCGCCTCTGCCAAGCCTCGCGCATTTGCGCTCTGATGATCACCCGCTGCCACAGCATAGGGGATCAGGATCGAGGGCCGCCCGATCACTGAAATATCAGCCACCGATGAGGCCCCCGAGCGGGAAATAATCAACTGCGCTTCGCTCATCCGCGCAGGCACATCGTGAAAAAAGGGTTCAACCTCAGCGGGAATGCCGTGATCAGCATAAAATGCAGCAACGCGCTCGCCATCTTCATCGCGCGCCTGATGCGCCACACGCAAATGCATCAAAAGCGCCTCTGGCAACATAGCGATTGCGGCAGGAACAACGTCGCTCAAAATCCGCGCGCCCTGCGAGCCACCAATCACCAACAAGGACATCGGGTATGGCCCAGGGGTGATATATCCAGCCCCCGCGCGCTCAAGCACAGTGCCACGTACGGGATTACCTGTGTGGATACCCTCAACGCCTTCAGGCAATGTGGTCGGCCAAGTGCCGCACGCCACAACATCAACCCGCTTGGCAAAAATCTTATTCACACGGCCCAAAACACCGTTCTGTTCATGAATCATACAAGGCTTGCGCAAAAGCCATGCCGCCGCCATCGCAGGGATACTCGGATAGCCGCCAAAGCCGACCACAACAGCAGGCTTGTCACGCAGCATCTTGAAGCTCGCGGCCAAAACACCGCCCAAAACCCGAAACGGAACCAAAAGCTTGGCCAACGCCCCGCCGCGCGCAAAAGTCGAGGAGGCCACCTCTTCAATCTCAACCGAGTGAGGAAAACCGCCCGTGTAGCGCGCACCACGCGCATCGGTGCTCAGCTTAACACGCCAGCCCGCACGCAACATCCGCTCCGCAAGAGCCTGCGCAGGAAACATGTGTCCACCTGTTCCGCCCGCAGCGATAATCAGCAGCGGTTTTTGCTCACTCATCTCTTCTGACCCCTGAAGATATCATCGATCTCCCCTTGGGGCCTTGTGCGTGTAAATGCAAGTAACATGCCCACGGCGATCCCCCCCGCAATCAGCGAAGACCCGCCGTAGCTCACAAAAGGCAAGGTCATACCTTTGGCTGGCAAAAGCCGCACCGCAACACCAAGATTGATCATCGCCTGAACACCAAAAATCGCGGCCAGTCCAGTACCGGCAAGACGCACAAACGGGTCGCGCTCACGAATGAGGCGCAGCATAGAGCGCACAACAATACCGGCATAAAGCGCAATAATGCAGATCACGAGAATGAGCCCGTATTCCTCCGCAGCCACCGCAATGATGAAATCTGTATGCGCATCAGGCAAGCTCCACTTCACCTGCCCCTCACCCACACCCACGCCAAAAAAACCACCTTCACGGATCGCGTTGGTTGCATAGCCAAGCTGTGTGCGCGGGTCGATGTCTGGGTTCAAAAAGCCGTCAATCCGCCGCGCAAAGTGCTCAGACGAATTGTAAGCAAAACTTCCCGCCGCCACGACCGCCCCCGCAAGACTGATCAGCAAGATCATAGGCGCACCTGCGATAAAATACATGACACCCCAGCCAAACAGCAGCAAAGCCGCTTGGCCAAAGTCAGGCTGCATCGCCAAAATAAACACAATGATGAGAAGCAGCCCAAACGATAGCGCTTTGCCGGGAGGTCCATTTATCTGAAAACTCGCAGCCATCAACCAAGCCGTGACCACAATAAATCCAGGCTTCAAAAACTCACTCGGCTGCACCGAAGCAAAGCCCAGACTATACCAGCGCACAGCGCCCTTGCCAAAATCTGTTCCAAAGACAGGCAGTCCCAAGAGCGCCACAAACGAAACGAGAAAGCCGATCACAGCCAAACGCCGCACAAGCTGCGGCGGCATCATCGAAGTGATCAACATCGCAATGAGCGCAAGCCCACCAAAGAACGCCTGCCGCTGCACATAATGAAATGCGCCAAAGCCGTTGCGTTCCGCCAAAGGCGGACTGGCCGCCAGACCCAACAAAAGCCCGATACCGAAGAGAAGCAAAATGCATGAGAGCGTCCACTTATCAATCGTGCGCCACCACTTTGGAAGCACAGGTTCGCCAGACTGCACGGGAACCGTGCCATACACCATCTCTGTCATTTCAACTTCACCGCTAGCTGCCTCAACCGCCCCTTTTCGGGGTCTGTTCCTGTTAGTTTAGCATGGTGATTCGCCTTTGGGAAGTAGGCGATTCGCGTCAAACTGCTGAAAAAGCAGCCCAATCGCGCAAGCGGCAAGAGCTTGCCAAAGCCCCCACTTGAGATTAGCTCCGCCCCATGCAAGTCAACACGCTCATCCTAGGCGCAGGCGCCGCTGGCCTCATGTGCGCCGCCCACGCTGGGCCAAACACGCTCGTCATAGATCATGCCAAGAAACCGGGCGAAAAAATCCGTATTTCCGGCGGCGGGCGCTGCAACTTCACCAATATGTATTGCACGCCCCAGAACTTCCTCTGCGAAAACCCGCATTTCGCCAAATCCGCGCTGGCCCGCTACACCCAATGGGACTTTATCGAGCTGGTCGCAAAACACGGCATCGCCTATCATGAAAAAACGCTCGGCCAGCTCTTCTGCGATGGCAAGTCCACGCAAATCATAGATATGCTTCTTGCTGAAATGGCCCAAGCTGAGGCCGCGCTCTGGCTGCAAACGAATATCATCAGCGTCGCCCATGACGGCACTGATTTCGTGGTCGTTCTGGAGCACAAATCAAAGCGTAAAACGGTCCTCGCGCGCAATCTCGTGCTCGCAACAGGCGGCAAATCCATTCCCAAAATGGGCGCGACAGGACTGGCTTACGATATCGCCGCTCAATTCGGACATAGCCTCACCGAGACGCGCCCCGCCCTTGTTCCCTTTACCTTCTCAGACAATCCCTTCACGCCGATGTCAGGCACAGCCGCCGACACACGCGCAACAGCGGGACAAACAAGTTTTGATGAGGCCACGCTCTTTACCCACCGTGGTCTTTCTGGTCCCGCTATGCTTCAAATTTCGTCCTATTGGCGCGAAGGTGAGGCGATCTCCCTCAATCTTGATCCGCAAAATACGCTCTATGAGGCCCTACGCACTCAGCGCCAGACGCAAGGCCGCAAGCAGCTCACCACAGAGCTCGCCCGCCACCTGCCGACCAAGCTCATAGAGCATCTCACAATCCCCCTCGCTCTGTCAGGCAATCTTGCGGATCAGTCCGACACCCGTCTCTCCGAAATTGTCAGCGCCCTACAAAACTGGCATCTTAAGCCCACCGCCACCGAAGGCTACCGCACTGCCGAAGTGACACTCGGAGGCATCTCTACAGCAGAGATCAGCTCAAAATCGATGGAAAGCAGCCTACAAAAAGGCCTCTACATGATCGGCGAATGCGTCGATGTCACAGGCTGGCTGGGCGGCTTCAACTTTCAGTGGGCATGGTCGTCTGGCGTTGCTGCTGCGCGTGATATTGCCAGCCGCGCCCAAACCTCCCTATAACACCCCATGGCCATTGATCACGACATCACATCCCACCTTGCCGCGCGGCTAAAAGAGGCCCGCGCCGAGCGTGGCCTCTCACTTGAGGCACTCTCGCAGCTTTCGGGTGTGTCCCGCTCGATGCTCAGCCAAATCGAGCGTGGAGCCTCCTCACCAACGGTTGCCAGCCTCTGGAACCTCACCCGCGCACTCAACGTCGACTTTGCTGGCCTGCTCGATAGTTCAGCCGCCCCCGCGTCTCCGATCCTGGAGCATATTCGCGCCGCTGATACGCCTTCCTTCAGCGAAGCGGGCCGCGGCTGCACCATCCGCATCCTCTCTGCTCCTGCCGATGCAGGCAAAACCGAGCTTTACGAACTTGTCTTTGAGGCGGGCGGCAGCCTTGTCTCCGAGCCGCATGACACCGGGGCCGTGGAACATCTCACTGCCCTCACAGGCGCGCTGAACGTCGCCAGCGGCGAAGAGACAGCCGCTATTTCTCAGGGCGACACTCTACGCTACCGCGCCGATCTGCCCCACGCCATTCGCGCCAGCGTCCCCGCTCGCGCCCTCCTTGTCGTCAAGCATGTCAGTGGTGAGAATCCGCTATAACGGATACAATTCTTTTATATTGACATTTTCAGGCCACCCGATACCCTTGAACAAACCTTCAAGGGAGTGCCCCCATGTCCGCCTTTCTCACCGATATCAAAGCCACTCTCGCAGAGATCGAGGCAGACGGTCTCTTTAAGCGAGAGCGTGCCATCAGCACGCCCCAATCGGCCCATATCACCGCCGAGGGTCGGCCAATGCTCAACCTCTGCGCCAACAACTACCTCGGCCTTGCCGATCACCCCGCACTTATTGCCGCTGCCCACCAAGCCATGCAGGAGCACGGCTACGGCATGGCCTCAGTGCGTTTCATCTGCGGCACAGCCGATCTGCACCGCGAGCTTGAAAGCGCCCTTGCACGGTTCCTCGGTATGGACGATGCCATCCTCTTCGCCGCATGCTTTGATGCCAACGGCGGCCTGTTCGAGCCGCTCCTTGGCCCTGATGACGCTATCATCTCCGATGCGCTCAACCACGCCTCAATCATTGACGGCATCCGCCTCTGCAAAGCCAAACGCTACCGCTATGCCACTTCCGATATGGACGATCTGGAAACTCAGCTCAAAGCCGCGAGAGCCGACGGCGCGCGCCATATCATGATCGCGACAGACGGCGTCTTTTCCATGGACGGCACGCTCGCCAAGCTCCCCGAAATCAAGGCGCTGGCCGATCAATACGGCGCACTCACCATGGTCGATGACTGCCACGCCACAGGCTTCATGGGCCCCAAGGGCCAAGGCACGCCTGCGCATTTCAACACATCGGTCGATATCCTCACAGGCACGCTCGGCAAGGCCCTCGGCGGAGCGCTTGGCGGCTACATTGCTGGCCCCCAGCCCGTGATCGACCTTTTGCGCCAGCGCGCGCGGCCCTATCTGTTTTCAAACGCCTTACCGCCCATGATCACAGCCGCAGGCATCGCCGCGCTCAAACTTGTTGAGGAGGGCGACACCCTGCGCGCCCAGCTCTTTGAAAACGCCACCCACTGGCGCAAAGGCCTCACTGACCAAGGCTTCACCCTCCTAGACGGCGAACATCCAATCATCCCCGTGATGCTGGGCGAGGCCCAACTCGCGCAGGATATGGCGCGCGCGCTCGACAAACGCGGTGTCTATGTCTCGGGCTTTTTCTTCCCCGTCGTGCCAAAGGGAAAAGCCCGCATCCGCACCCAAATGAACGCCGCCCTCACCCGCAGGGATCTGGACACCGCTTTGCAGGCCTTCGCCGAAGCAGGCCACGAAGCGGGTGCCCTATGATCCAGCCTGAGCTCCTCCCCGACATCACCCACGCGATCGGCAACTCGCCCCTCGTCGCGCTCGACCGCCTCACAGACCACCTCGGCCTTTCGGGTCGCATCCTCGCCAAATGCGACTACCTAAGCCCCGGTTTTTCCAAGAAAGACCGTGCCGCTCTGGCAGTCATCCAGTCTGCCCGCGCCTCAGGCGAGCTTGCCGAGGCCCAGACTGTCGTCGAACTCACCTCTGGCAACATGGGCACAGGCCTCGCCATCGTCTGTGGCGTCTTTGGCCACCCCTTCATCGCCGTCATGAGCGAAGGCAATTCCCCCGAACGTGCGCAAATGATGCGCGCCCTCGGAGCCGAAGTCCTCCTCGTTCCCCAAGCCACAGGGGGGCGCAAAGGCGAAGTCTCGGGTGAAGACCTCGCCCTCGTCGAAGCCGCAGCGCAACAGCTCACCCGCGAGCGCGCCGCCTTCCGCGCCGACCAGTTCGCCCACCCCAGCAACCCCGCCGCGCATAAGCAAGGGACAGCCCCCGAAATCTGGGCACAGTCGAAAGGCTCCGTCACAGCCTTCTGCGACTTTATCGGCTCTGGCGGAACCCTCGGCGGAGCAGCCCGCTTCTTTGCGCGCCACGGCGTCAAAAGCTACGCGCTCCACCCCGACACGCCCGCCCATCCCATTCAGGGTGGCGGCTACTCCATGCCCGACCTCGCGCACCTCAAAGGCGCACCTCTTGCAGGTCATCTCACCATCACAGGCCCAGACGCCCAGCGCTATGCCCGCCTCCTCGCCCGCCATGAAGGTATATTTGGCGGCTACTCCGCAGGCGCAAACCTCGCAGGCGCAGTCGAGCTTCTGCAAGGCCACGAAAAAGGCGGCACAGTTGTCATCGTCATCTGTGACTCTGGCCTCAAATACCTCTCAACCGATCTCTGGAATGCCCAGCCATGAAAAACACCATGCAAGCCCTCGTCAAAACAACGCCAGCACCCGGCCTCACGCTTCAACAAGAACCCATCCCCGAGATCGGCCCCGAAGACGTGCTGATAAAAATCAACAAGACAGGCATCTGCGGAACCGATCTACACATCTGGAATTGGGATGACTGGGCACAACGCACTGTGCCAACACCCCTTATAACAGGCCATGAATTCGCAGGGGAAGTCGTCGCCATAGGCCGCGATGTGCATGACATCTCGATTGGCCAACGCTGTTCAGGCGAAGGCCACCTCATCGGCAAAAAGTCCCGTCAAAGCCGCGCAGGAAAGTTCCACCTTGATCCAGAAACCCGAGGCATCGGTGTGAATGAACAAGGCGCATTCGCGCAATATCTGCGCCTGCCCGCATTTAATGTCGTGCCACTGCCTGATGCAATTGACGACGAAATCGGTGCAATCCTCGATCCCTTGGGCAACGCGGTCCACACCGCTCTCAGCTATGATCTCGTGGGCGAAGACGTGCTCATTACGGGCGCTGGACCCATCGGCATTATGGCCGCCTGCGTCGCAAGGCATGTGGGCGCGCGCCATGTGGTGATCACGGACATAGACCAGCGCCGACTTGATCTCGCCAGCACAGTGGCCGACGTGGTTCCCGTCAATGTCGCCAAAGAAGATCTCAAAGATATCGAAGGCGCGCTCAAAATGCGCGAAGGCTTTGACGTTGGCCTTGAGATGTCCGGCAGCCAGCAAGCCCTCGATCAAATGGTCGAAAATCTCGTCATGGGCGGTCGCATTGCCCTCCTCGGGATTCCACCGGGCAAGAGCCCCGTCGACTGGTCTCGCATCGTCTTCAAAGCCATCACGATCAAGGGCGTCTACGGCCGTGAAATCTTTGAAACATGGTATAAAATGATCGCCATGTTAGAAAACGGCCTCAACGTGCGCGGCGTCATCACACACCGCCTTAAAGCCAGCGATTACGCCCAAGGCTTTGACGCCATGGCCCACGGTTCTGGCAAAGTCGTCCTCGACTGGACATAACCCTGCCGGTGGCTTCCTCTTTCTGAAAATACCCCAGGGGTGCGTGGGACTGGTCCCCCGCCTCGGTCGGATTTGCGCAGCAAATTCGAAACGACTAGCTTTGAATGCTCTCCAAGTAAGCCAAAAGTGCCGCCAAAGGCCGCGGTGTGGGCGTAAACACGCCCTCCCCTGTCGCCACAGGAACGCTCGGGCCCTCAAGCAAAAGCCCAAATTCAGGCATCTCAACCGCCTCAGGTGCTTTCCGTTTGTAGCCGTCAATGTAGCTCAGCACACGGTTAACAGGAAAGGCGCCACCGTTGTCTCGCGTCAGACGCGTCAGATCGACAGGCGCAACACTCAGATCCTGCGCAAGCGCCCCGTCACCCTTGCCGCCCGCGCCATGGCACATTGCACAATTTGCGTCATAGGCCGCTCGGCCCTCGCCCGCATCAGGCATCTCGGCCTCCATGCAGCCCGCTACAGCAACCGCCGCCAAACCTGTCAAAATATACCGCATCGGTTCGCCCCTTTTTCGTTTTCTTCAGCCTAAAGAAACGCCCCTAGCGCTGCAAGCCTTCCAGATAGCGCACAAGCGCCACAAGGGCGCGCGGCGTGGCAATTTTCTGCCCGTTTTGCGTTTCCCACATTACATTTTCGCCCGTATCAATATCGGCAAAATCAGGCATGTCGCCAAAATGCCCCGGCCCGCCATACCCATGTATCTTGGCCAGCACATCATCAGACGGAAAAAGCCCGCCGTTCCGCTCCGCAATCAGCGTGAGGTCGGGTGGCACCTGCTCGAGATTGACGGCCGCTGCACCCGCGCCACGCGCATTCGCCCCATGGCAGATCGCACAGTTTTGTGCAAACAGCGTGGCGCCGCTCTTTGGTGGGCTCCCAAACCCGATCTCTTCAGTACAGCCCGCCAGCAAACCAAACGCCAAGAGCGAAGATATCAGCATTTCAAATCTCATAACGCGTCTCCTGTTTGAGGTAGTGTGCGGGCACACAGAGTCACTGCGCTTTGATCTGGATCATCCGTGCTCTCCGTGCCACTCTCCCTCAAACATAGACGAGACCCGCATGAGCCTGACACCCAAAGACGCCCAAACCATTTTTGATCAAGGTTTCGCCCCGTGGGTTCGCGCACTTGATCTCTCGATCACCGCGATCAGCCCGACTGGGGCCACGCTGGAAATGCCCATCACCCCAGATTTGACCCGCATGGGTGATGTGCTTTCTGGACAAGCCCTCGCCGCCCTCGCCGATACTGCGATGGTCTTTGCCTGCGCAGGCCTCTTTGGCGAGATGAAGCCTGTCGCCACAACCAACCTCGAAGTGCAGTTTCTGCGCGCAGGCCTCGGCGAGACGATCATCTGCGACGCCGAAATCGTCAAACCAGGGCGCAATCTGATCTTCACGCGCGCCACAATGCGCGCCGCCCCTTCGGGCAAAGATATCGCCACCGCCACCGCCACATTTTATCTTGCTTGAAAGACACCCAATGCACAGCACACCTGTCTATATCCTTATCATGCTCGCCGCAGGCTTCGGCATCCCCATGCTCGCAGCCCTCAACGCCAGCCTCGGGACACGCCTCGGCACGCCCTTCGCAGCTGGCGCCATTCTTTTTTGCGTCGCGCTGTCTGCGGCAGTGCTCATGCTTTTTCTCACAGGCAGCGCCAGCGCCCTTGCCAAAGCGCCGGCACAGCCCAAGCATTTGTTTCTCGCTGGGCTGCTTGTCGCTTTCTATGTGCTCTCTGTCACATGGGTTGCACCGCGCTTTGGTGTCGGAAACGCGGTCTTTTTTGTGCTGCTCGGTCAGCTCGCCTCGGCCGCGCTAATTGACCACTTCGGCCTCTTCGGCGCGCGCGTTTCTCCCCTTTCACTGACCCGTGCAGGCGGCATCGCCCTCATGGCCTCAGGCGTCTGGCTCACGCAGCAAGCCTAGCGTCGCAGGCAAGAGCCTAGCCCGCCAAAGCCTCCATCTGCGCCCAAAAGGCTGGATCAACCTCGACAGTGTGCATGGCAACCTTGCCCTGCCCAGGCATCCGCGCGCCTTCGTCCTCTGCGACAACCGCAGCCACTTGGGCAAGACGTGCGCCAAAAGCATCAGACCCTGCAGGATCAATCAAAAGATAATACTGTCCCAAATCATGCGGTGCGCCCGTCGGGGCTTTCAGCGGTTTCACATCAACACTCGCAAGACTCCCCGTCATACCCGCCACCAAAAGTTCAGCCATCAGACCAAAGCCCCAGCCCTTATAGCCGCCCATACTCACAAGCGAGCCGCCAAGCGCAGCTTCAGGATCCGTGGTCGGCTGCCCGTCCTTGTCCAAGGCCCAACCCTCGGGGATACTCTGCCCCGCCGCCTTCGCCATAGTAATTTTACCAAGCGCAACAGTGGTGGTGCTCTGATCAAACATCATCGCAACGCCGCCCGCCCCGTCCGGCACAGCAAAGGCCATTGGATTTGTTCCAATCACGCGGCTCTTCCCGCCAGGAGGTGCAACAATCGGCGATGCATTGGTCATACCTATCCCGATCATCCCAGCACGCGCGATCTGCTCGGTGAAATAGCCAAGGCTTGTGCAGGTATGCGCATGCCCCACGGCCAAGCTTGCCACACCGCATTCGCGCGCAGCACTCAAGGCTTCAGGCAAAGCACGCGCAAAGGCTGGTTGTGCAAAGCCAAATCGCGCATCCACATGCACAACGGCAGGCCGTACGCGGCGCACATCTGGCTCCACATCGCCTTTCACGCGCCCGCTCTCAAGCTGCTGACAATAGCTTTCCAGATAATACAGCCCGCAAATCTTGTTTCCAAAGCTCTCGGCGACTTTCACAGCATCTGCCACATGTGCAGCGACCCATGGCGCAGCCCCGTGGCGCAGCAAAGCCCGTTCGCTCAAGGCATAAATCTCGTCCAAGGTTTTCGCCATCATCGTCATTCCATCCCCAAAATTTCCAAGTCTTCTTTTCTTCAAAATACTTTGGAGTGGCAAGATACCCACCACTCAGGTTCGTACACACGCACACAGCATCTTATGCAGGCACAAGCACGCCCGCTTCAAGCCGAACACAGCGGTCCATCCGCGCTGCCAACTCAAGGTTATGTGTCGCAATCAAAGCCGCAAGCCCCGTTTCCCGAGCAAGCGCCATCAGCGCGGCAAAAACCTGATCCGCCGTGGCAGGGTCAAGGTTTCCTGTCGGCTCATCCGCCAGCAACAGTCGCGGCGCATTTGCCAACGCGCGACAAAACGCCACTCGCTGCTGCTCCCCACCTGACATATCCGCAGGACGGTGACTCGCCCGCTCCTCCACGCCAACGTGGCTCAAAAGCTCCAGCGCCCGCGCCTTGGCCGTAGCGCGCGTGGCTCCGTTGGCCAGCTGCGGCAGCATGACATTCTCAAGCGCGCTAAACTCGGGCAAGAGATGATGGAACTGATAGACAAATCCAACATCCTCGCGCCGCACTCGCGTGCGCCGCCGGTCGCCCCGCCCTGTCATATCCTGCCCAGCGATCTCAACAATCCCCGCACTCGGAGTGTCCAAGAGCCCAGCAATGTGCAAAAGCGTGGACTTCCCAGCACCAGACGGCGCAACCAGCGCAACAATCTCGCCCGGCTCAATAGTCAGATCCGCCCCACGCAACACCCGTATCTCGCTCGGCTTGCCCGCGTTATAGGTCTTTTCAATTCCGCTCAGGCGCAACACAGGCTCACTCATAGCGCAACGCCTCCACAGGGTTCATCCGCGCCGCACGCCTTGCTGGAAAGATTGTCACAACAAAACTCAGCCCAAGGCTCAGAGCCACAGCGCTCATAACATCGTTAAACTGCAATTTGGCAGGCAAAAACGAAATCCCGCGCACTGCTGGGTCCCAGATGCCTCCCCCCGAGACCCCGTTCACAATCGCAAAGATCGGATCGATGTAAATTGCGAAGAGACAGCCGAGCAATACCCCCAGCGCCGTGCCAATGAGACCCGTGAAGGCTCCACAGATAAAAAACACGCGCAGCACAGCCCCTTCCGTGAGGCCAAAGGTGCGCAAAATTCCGATATCACGTCCCTTGTTCTTCACCAGCATGATCAGACCCGACACAATGTTCATCGCGGCGATCAAAACAAGGATCGACAGGATCACAAACATCACATTGTCCTCGATATCGAGCGCCTTAAGGAAGCCGCCGCTCGCGTCTTTCCACGTCCACAAAATTGCCCGATCACCCGCCGCGCGCAGCAGTGGCAACGTCATATCCTCTACAGCGTCAGGGGCGGCCACCATCACTTCGATCTCGTCCGCCCGCCCCTCACGGTTGAAAAAAACCTGCGCCTCGGCAAAGGGCATATAGACCCGCGTACGGTCGATATCATAACGCCCCGCTGTGAAGACATAAACAACCTCATAGGCCTTCACGCGTGGGCTTGTCCCAAAAGCTGTCTTGACCCCGTTGGGGGAAATCACCTTGATCTTGTCTCCAGCAACAACGCCAAGCTCGCGCGCAACGCCCGAGCCGATAGCGACCCCCTCGCCAAAGCGCTC
Organism: Lentibacter algarum; assembly: GCF_040580765.1. Classification (GTDB taxonomy): domain Bacteria; phylum Pseudomonadota; class Alphaproteobacteria; order Rhodobacterales; family Rhodobacteraceae; genus Lentibacter; species Lentibacter algarum. The sequence goes on from NZ_CP158687.1 coordinate 1,945,592, forward strand.
AATATCACCATATGCTTCCTGAGGTGCCACAATACGCGGGATCGTCATCAGGTTCTCTTCTGTAATCCCAAAAACTTCTATGCCCGCGTTGCGCCCACCCGCGCTCGCCATGACCTGCCCTTTGACCAAAGGTGCGGCGCGCGTCACACCCTGCACAGCGCGCAAACGCTCGGCAAAAGCATCATAGTCCTGAATGGTCCGATCCAGCTGCCCGTTCTCTCGCACTTCCGCAGAGTGATAGACCGTGACATGTGCATTCGCGCCCAGAATAGTGTCGACAAATTCCGCCCTGAAGCCCGCCCTCACAGCCAGAGTCGCAATCAACGCCATCACCGCGAGTGTGATCCCGATCAGGCTGATCCACGTCATAACGCTCACACCGCCCTCAGCACGGCGCGCACGCAAATAGCGCCACGCGATCATCCACTCAAAGCCTGCAAAAGGGGGAGGAGGTAACGCCATAGATCTGCTCACTTACAAGGAATGCGCAAAATGCGCGGCAACCCATGCAAGGTCAAGCGCAAGCGTGCACGCGCGCGAAGGAAGTGCTCCCTGACCAACTGCTTGCTGCCCCCTCGTTTCTGCTTTTGCCGCAAATATTCTCTGGGATTTAAGACTTCAGCCCCCAATTTAGATTGGCTCTGGGCGGTCCCAGCAGATCAGATGCACATTCTCATACAGAGACCCGTCGCCGAAAAATTCTCCGCAAAAGCCCCATAAGCCCGCCGATCAGGCCAACACCACCCAGAAAACCTGCGCCCGCAAACATTCCGCCTTCAAAGCTGAGCGGCACGGCAGGCTTATAAGCCTCCCACGCCCTCGTCGCGATCTCACTGTCGGAAAAACGGCGCATCTCATAGGCACGCGTGAAGGGCCCAGCGCCCTCCAACGCCCTCAAATCAGCCTCAAGCCGCGCTTGTCGGGTGATGGTTCCCGCCACGGTTTCGGCACGCGCGCGGCCCATGTCGCCGCCAGCGGCAAGGTCCACAAGCGCCGCCTCACGGCTCAGCCCCAGCTCGGTCGCATCCGCATCAAACTCGGCCACAAACCGCGAGAGCTCGTCGACAGCTCCGCCCATGCGCTGGATATACTGCTGGCTAAACTCGGGAAATTGCGAAAACGAGGCGGCTCCAGCCACCCCGCCCACCAGTGTGATCACCTTTGAAAGCATCGCTCCTCCAAACGTCCCACACCGTTTCAGCCTATGGTGGGGCTCAAAGCCCCTTTACCATATGTCCTTTGTAAATCTCGGCCAATTTCGCAACGGCTGCTTCAGGTGGCAGTTCTTCGCTTTCACCCGTGCGGCGGCTCGTTAGCTCAACAACGCCGTTCTTCAAGCCGCGTGGCCCGACCGTGATCCGCCATGGCAGACCAATCAGGTCCATCGTGGCAAACTTGCCCCCCGCGCGTTCATTGCGATCGTCATACAAAGGCTCAAGCCCCAGCGCTTCCATCGCGGACTCAATGGCTTCACAGGCGGCATCGGCTTCGGCATCGCCCTGCTTGAGATTGACAATCCCCGCGTGAAACGGTGTCACACCCTCAGGCCAGATAATACCGTTGTCGTCATGGCTCGCTTCAATGATAGCGCCCAGAAGGCGCGATACACCGATACCGTGGCTGCCCATATGAACAGGTGTCGGCTTGCCGTCTGGTCCCTGCACAGTCGCACCCATCGCTTCGGAATATTTCGTGCCAAAGTAAAAAATCTGACCAACTTCAATGCCCCGCGCTGTGCGGCGGCGCTCTTCAGGGATCGCATGAAAGAGCGCTTCATCGTGGGTCTCGTCTGTGCGTGCGTATTTGGTCGTGAACTCTTCCATAACACCCGCACATTGCGCCACATCGCTGTAGTCAATGTCACGATCGCCAAAGCTCAAATCCGTTACTGCGCTGTCATAAAAGACCTCGGACTCACCTGTGTCTGCCAGAACAAGGAACTCATGCGTATCATCGCCCCCAATCGGCCCAGAATCCGCACGCATCGGAATCGCCTGCAAACCCATCCGCTCATATGTGCGCAGATAGCTCACCAAGTGGCGGTTGTAGGCGTGCAGCGCGTCTTCTTTGGTCAGGTCAAAGTTATAACCGTCTTTCATGTAGAACTCGCGGCCCCGCATCACGCCAAAGCGCGGGCGCACTTCGTCGCGGAACTTCCACTGGATCTGATAGAGCGTCAGCGGCATGTCTTTGTAGCTGTTCACATGTGAGCGGAAAATATCCGTCACAAGCTCTTCGGCTGTGGGCGTAAACAGCATATCACGCCCGCCGCGGTCTTTAATGCGCAGCATCTCGTCGCCATAAGCGTCATAGCGCCCGCTCTCGCGCCAGAGATCAGCCGACTGGATCGTCGGCATGAGCATCGGCATATGTCCCGCACGCATCTGCTCTTCATGCACAATATTCTCGATCTTGCGCAAAACCTTAAAGCCCAGCGGCAACCACGAATAAATCCCGGCCGCCGACTGCTTGATCATCCCAGCGCGCAGCATAAGACGATGAGAGACAATCTGCGCTTCCGCAGGGGTTTCTTTCAGAACGGGCAAGAAGTAGCGGCTCAGGCGCATGGGGAAAAACCTTATGTTTTGTTTGCCCCCGTGTAGGCCTTTGAGCGCCCGCGGGCAAGTGTTCGATCACGGCCAGTCACAGATCCGTTAACCAAACATCCAACGGCAAAACCTCCGCGTAACACCTCTACTTACATCACAGAGAAACCCTGACAGGAGTAAAGATTATGCTACGTAAATTCATTCTCGCGACCGCCTTTGCCGCAGCCGCCACCGCCTCTCTCGCAGATGGTCATGGCAAGAAAACAATCGTCGATATCGCCGTTGCCGATGAGCGCTTTTCCACACTTGTCGCCGCCGTCACAGCCGCTGGCCTCGCCGAAACGCTGGCAGGCCCTGGCCCCTTCACAGTCTACGCCCCCGTGAACGATGCTTTCGCAGCTCTGCCTGAAGGCACAGTCGAGACGCTCTTGAAGCCCGAAAACAAGGGTCAACTCACAAATGTGCTGCTTTATCACGTGGATGATCGCAAGCTCATGGCCTCAGGCATCCCGCATGGCTCCACCTACTTCAAGCCGCTGCTCACAAGCGAGCGCCTTTGCATAACTCGCACCGCCGACGGCGTGACGATCAATGACGGCACAGGCACAATGGCCAATGTGGTGATCGCCGATATCAAAGCCTCAAACGGTGTGATCCATGTGGTCGACAAAGTTCTACTCCCCGGAACACGGCCCGCCTGTCACTAAGTACGTCCCTACAGGTTAGGCTATGTCGAAGGCCCGCGGCGCACGCTGCGGGCCTCTTGTTTTCGGCGTCCCGCGCCCAAGCACCAGCGCTTTTACGAAGTTTAAGCTTGAAACGCGCGCCCCGAGCGGTGACATAGAGAGTGCAGCCAACCCAGAGGAACTCATGGCCCTTCCTGTCCGCGACCAGCTCAAATATTGGGGTGCTTCTGCCCTCGTCTTCTGCTTGGCGCTCTGGTTTTTGGGCGATGTGATCCTGCCTTTTGTGCTTGGCGGGGCGATTGCATACTTTCTTGATCCTGTCGCCGACAAGCTCGAAAAGATGGGCTTTTCCCGCGCAATCGCCACAACGATCATCACTCTGAGTGCTGTCTTGATCTTTGTGATCCTCGCGCTTCTGGTCGTGCCGGTGATGGTGGAACAGGCCGTATCGCTCTTTAACACGGCTCCAAGGTTGTTTTCGGATCTACAAAATTTCCTGACAGAGCGCTTCCCCTCGCTCATGGACACAGACAGCACCCTGCGCACCTCTCTGATCGCGGTCGGCGAAACCGTCAAGGAACGCGGAGGCGAGCTTTTGCAAACCGTGCTCTCCTCGGCCATGTCGATCATCAATGTGGTGATGCTCCTTGTGATTGTGCCAGTCGTTGCCTTCTATCTACTGTTTGACTGGGACCGCATGGTCGCAGCGATCGATGATGTGCTCCCGCGCGATCACGCCCCCGTTATTCGCGAGTTGGCCTCAGATGTAGACCGCACCATGGCCAGCTTTATTCGTGGCATGGGCACGGTCTGCCTCATTCTCGGCAGCTATTACGCGATCGCCCTGATGCTGGTCGGGCTGCAATTCGGCCTTATCGTCGGCTTTATCGCAGGTCTTCTCACCTTTATTCCTTACCTCGGTGCCATTTTGGGCGGCGTGCTTGCCATCGGCCTCGCGCTGTTCCAGTTCTGGGGCGATTGGGTCTCGCTGGGGCTGGTCGCTCTGGTCTTTGTCATTGGTCAGGTGGTCGAGGGCAATGTGCTCACCCCCAAACTTGTTGGCAAATCCATCGGACTACACCCTGTCTGGCTGATTTTCGCGCTGTCAGTCTTTGGATCACTGTTCGGCTTTGTCGGGATGCTCGTGGCCGTGCCAGTGGCCGCAGCGATTGGTGTGCTCACGCGCTTTGTCCTCTTCACTTACAAAGAGAGTAAGCTCTACCAAGGCCTCGAAGGGAAAAGCAGCCCCCGCTCCAAAGCGGCCCTGCGTGCTGCCGAGCAGGCCACCACACGGGATGAAGACAAAAGCTGATGGCACGCCAACTGACCTTTGATCTCCCGGCCCTCCAAGCGCTGGGGCGCGACGATTTTTTCGTCTCTCCCAATAATGCAGGCGCTGTCGCGATGATCGAGAGCTGGCAGAACTGGCCCTCGCGCAAACTCTTGCTGATCGGCCCAGAAGGGGCCGGAAAAACGCACCTCGCCCATGTCTGGGCAAGCCTCTCGGGCGCAGCCATTGTGCAGGCCAGCGACCTCACCGAAATTGACATCCCCAAGCTCGCCCAAGCCCCTGTTGCGGTCGAAAATATCCCCGCAATTGCGGGTCTAACGACAGCGCAGGACGCGCTCTTTCATTTGCACAACCTCGCGCTGGCAGAAGGCCAGAGCCTCTTGTTCACAGGCACAGGCGAAGCACAGACATGGGGGCTGACGCTGCCTGATCTGCTCAGCCGCATGCAAGGCACACCCGCCGTCGCCCTCGGCGCGCCAGATGATGATCTGCTCGCCGCGGTCCTGATGAAGCTCTTTGCCGACAGACAACTGAATCCCCGCCCAGATGTGCTGGCCTACCTGACAAAACACATGGAGCGCAGCTTTTCGGCCGCGCGCGCCATTGTCGCAGACCTCGATACCATCGCACTGAGCGAAGGCCGCGAAGTCAGCCGCAAGCTGGCTTCCGAAGTGCTTGAGAGACAAGCCGACCTTTTCTGAGATCGCATTGTGCCTCTCACAGACCCCTCCGATATTTCTGGTATCAAGAAAGGGGCAGTGGACATTGCTCCAAGGCGCGCGCATTATCCACGACAGCATCGTAAAACCGTTACAATTGAAGCCTATAGCGCCCCCATGATCCAAGCCGACTTTCTCTCTGCCCCCTTCCCTGAGCCTCAAGACCTTGACGGGGACCTGTCAGGCCCCGCCCGCTTTATGAACCGCGAGCTCAGTTGGCTTGGCTTCAACTGGCGTGTGCTTGAGGAGGCCGAAAATCTGCGTGTTCCGCTGCTGGAGCGCCTGCGCTTTGTTTCGATCTCCGCCACCAACCTTGATGAGTTCTATACCGTGCGCGTCGCGGGGCTGCGCGAGATGGTCAACGAAGGTGTCACCGCCCCCGCCATTGACGGGCTCACCCCTGCCGAGCAGCTCGTTCTGATCAACGATAACGCCCGCGAGCTTCTGGCCCGCCAACAAGATATTTTCGCCGCCCTCACAGAAGAAATGGCCGAAGCGGGCATCGATATCTGCACACGAGACGAGCTTTCTGAAGCCGACAAGGCGCTCTTGCATGAGGTGTTTCTAGAGCAAGTCTTCCCCGTGCTCTCGCCCTTGGCCATTGACCCTGCACATCCCTTTCCGTTTATTCCAAACACGGGCTATGCTCTGGCGCTCGAGCTTGAAAGCACGCGAGATAAGCGCAAGCTGCAAGCGCTCCTGCCCATTCCCGCCCAGATCGCACGGTTTATCGCGCTGCCCGCGCCTGAAGGGCAGTTCCGCTTCTTGCCATTGGAAGAGCTGCTGCTGGAGCATTTGCCCAGCCTATTCCCCGGTTTTCGCCTCAAAGGCGCCTGCGGTTTTCGGGTGCTGCGAGACAGTGATCTTGAAGTCGAGGATGAAGCAGAAGACCTCGTACGCGAATTTGAAACTGCCCTGAAACGTCGCCGTCGCGGCGAAGTCGTTCGCCTGACCATTTCTGCAGATGCTCCAGCCCGCCTGCTCAAGATGATCCAGCGTGAGCTGCATGTGACCGAAAACGAGATCGTTGAAATCGGCGGAATGCTCGGCCTCGCCGATCTTTCCGAGCTGGTGCTTGACGAGCGTCCAGACCTGCTCTGGCCTGCCTTCACGCCGCGTATCCCCGAGCGGGTCACCGATCACGAGGGCGATATTTTCGCCGCGATCCGCCAAAAAGATATGCTGCTGCATCACCCCTACGAAACCTTCGACATGGTCGTGCGCTTCCTACAACAGGCCGCCCGCGACCCAAATGTCGTTGCGATCAAGCAAACGCTTTACCGTACCTCACGCGACAGTCCGATTGTCGAAGCACTCTGCGAAGCCGCAGAAGAGGGCAAATCTGTCACCGCCCTCGTCGAACTGAAAGCACGCTTTGATGAGGCTGCCAATATCCGTCAGTCGCGCCGCCTTGAGCGAGCGGGTGCGCATGTGGTTTACGGCTTTCTCAACCTAAAGACCCACGCCAAAATCTCCACTGTGGTGCGCCGCGAGGGCGACAAGCTCGTAACCTATACCCACTACGGTACAGGCAATTACCACCCGATCACCGCGCGCATCTATACCGACTTGTCTCTCTTCACATGTGATGCGGCACTCGGACGTGACGCCACCAAAGTCTTCAATTATCTCTCAGGCTATGTTGAGCCAGACAAGCTCGAAAACCTCGCCATTTCGCCTCTCTCGCTTAAGCCACGTCTGCTAGACATGATTGCCGCTGAGGCCGAACATGCGCGCGCGGGACGCCCCGCCCAGATTTGGGCGAAGATGAACTCACTGATCGAACCCGAAGTCATCGACGCTCTCTATGCGGCCTCCCAAGCTGGTGTCGAGATCAGCCTTGTCGTTCGCGGCATCTGTGGCCTGAGACCAGGCGTCAAAGGTCTCTCCGAAACGATCCGCGTAAAGTCCATTGTCGGACGCTTCCTTGAGCACTCGCGCATCGTCTGCTTTGGCGCAGGCTTTGGCCTTCCGCACAAAAAGGCGAGGGTCTTCATTTCCTCCGCCGACTGGATGGGCCGAAATCTCTCACGCCGTGTCGAAACCCTTGTCGAAATCAATACCCCAACCGTAAAGGCCCAGATCACCAGCCAGATTATGGCTGCAAATATGGCAGATACGGCACAAAGCTGGGTCATGGACGCCTCTGGGCGTTTCCTGCGCGAAGAGCTCCCCGAAGGCACATTCTCCTTTAACTGCCACCGTTTCTTTATGGAAAACCCGTCCCTCTCCGGGCGCGGCTCCGCAGGCGCATCCGATGTGCCCAAACTCACTCACGGAGAAGACTAAAGGGTGCGGCGGGCAAGCACCTCAATGGTTAAGACAGCCCTAAGCCATCGTTCCAAAGCCTTAATGCAAAACGACTCGATTTTGCGGTGCACGCCTTGTGCACGGGTTGTGTACGCATATCACCCCCCTGTTTTGGCCCCCGTCAAAAGTGGTAAACAGGGCCTGCGCCAAGGTTACGCAGTGTTAACCCGTCTCACCATGGTTGACGCATCTGCCCCCGCGGGCCATAACAAGGCCAACACGCTTTAGGAGCGCTGAGAATGAGCGAAAATCAAGCAAATTCAAGCGACTGGGGGCTTTTTGGCCGCCCGCTCTTCCAAGACCCAAAAGCAAGGGCATTGTCACGCGTTGGCGTTGTAGATGTCGGCTCCAACTCGGTCCGTCTTGTGGTCTTTGATGGCGCAGCGCGTAGCCCAGCCTATTTCTTCAACGAAAAGGTCATGTGCGGCCTTGGCGAAGGTATCGGTGAAACAGGCCGCCTCAATCCGTCTGGACGCACCCGTGCCCTGAGCGCGATCCGTCGCTTTCAGCGCCTCGCCGAAGGGATGAACACTGGCCCGCTCACTGCCGTGGCGACAGCCGCCGTGCGCGAGGCAGAAGACGGACAAGAATTCCGCGATCTTGTCGAAAGCGAAACAGGGCTTGAGCTTCATGTTATCGACGGCACGGAAGAGGCCCGCCTGTCAGCACAAGGCGTTTTGCTTGGTTGGCCAGGGTCTTACGGGCTGGTCTGTGATATTGGCGGCTCCTCCATGGAACTCGCTGAAATCTCGGATGGCGTCGTTGGCAAGCGCGTCAGCTCCTCGCTCGGTCCACAGCGACTGATGAGTGTGCAGGGCGGCAAGAAAGCCCGCAAAGAGATTATCCGCAGCACGATCCAGAAACTGCACGAAGAACTCGGGCCACAGCACAATCGCCTATTTCTCGTCGGCGGTTCATGGCGCGCAATTGCACGAATTGATATGGAGCGCCGCGGCTATCCGCTGCACGTTTTGCATGAGTACCGTATGAGCCGCAAAGCGGTGACGGCAACTGCGGAGTATATCGCCAAAAACGATGAAGAAACGATTCGCGCCATGGCGGGTATCTCATCGAGCCGCATGAAGCTTGTCCCGATCGCTTCAGAAGTCCTTAAGGAAGTCGTTCGAGAATTTAGGCCACACGATATCGCCATCAGCTCCTACGGCATCCGCGAAGGAATGCTCTATGAACAAATGCCGCAGAAATTGCGCGACCGCGACCCGCTCATCGAGGCTTGCCGCTTTGCCGAAGCCAAAGACGCGCGTCTTCCAGGATTCGGGCGTACTCTGTATGAATTCATCCAACCCTTATTCAAATCAGCCTCGCCCGAACGCCTTAAGCTCATCAAGGCTGCCTGCCTCTTGCACGACGTGAGCTGGCGTGCGCACCCCGACTACCGCGCCGAAACCTGCTTTAACCTTGCAACACAGGCCAATCTAGGCGGTATCCGCCACAACGAGAGGATTTTTCTAGGCCTCGCTCTGCTCTATCGCTACTCAAATACACGCATCACAACTGCGCGGTTTGAGCCAATCTCTGAGTTGATCTCTGAGGCTGATCAGCAAGTTGCTGAAACCGTTGGTAAAGCGATGCGCTTTGGCGCCATGCTCTGGCTTCAGAAAGACGCCCAAATCGGACAGATGCGGCTCTACCCCAAGAAGCGGATCCTCGAGCTTACACTCAGCCAAGACGCGATCCCGTTGTTTGGAGAAGTTGCCGAAGCGCGCTTTAACTCACTCGCAGCAGCTCTGCCAGCTACGCCGAATATCGTTCTAGGCCAGTAGCTTAAAGGTCAATCTGATCATCAGAATTAGAGGGCACAGCTTGCTCGTTTAAGGCCTTCTTGCGCAGGATAATATCTCCGTTCGGCAGGACTTCAGGAGGATGATAGGCACTAAAGTCTTCAACAGCCTCCAACAGAGTCTCAAGCGCAGGCCCCATGCGCTCCACAAACTCTTTCAGCGCAGGTTCCATCTCGTCGATCATCCCCTGAAGGTCTTTGACGGCCGGTTCGACTTCTTTCAAGATCCCCTCCAGAAAGAGCTTCGCACCCCGCTCCATGAGCGAACTGCCGCTTTCTTCAGCCTGAAGCGATGTCGCATGAAGGCTGACAGCAAGAAGTGAAGCGATGACAAATTTTCGTCCCATTTTCTATATATAAGGGGAGAAACACCGGTTTCCAATGCGCCTGAAAGCCAGAAATGCTTCGCAGGCAAATGTTTGCTTGCCAAAAGGAAAGCTTGATATGCGCCCGATTTTTCTCTCCCTCAGCCTATGCCTTTTTGCAACAGCCCTAGAGGCTGGCCCTGATCGTTTCTCCATCTTACTCGGCTCAAAACATATCGGTGGCACAGGCTTCAACGAGGTAAACCCTGGCTTCTTCGTCACTTGGGAGCGCGAACGCAGCAGCTTAAGTGTCGGTGCATTCATGAACAGCTATGAGCGTGTTTCAATTGCTGCAACAAGCTACCGTCCTCTGAAGCTCTGGAGCGAAGGTGATATTGGGATCTTTGGCGGATTGGCTCTTTACCCGGAGAATGGGCGCAATTTTTCAACTCATCTTGGCGAAGATGTTGTTGTGATCGGTGGCCTTCAAGCCCGATACCGCAACACATTTGTTCAATTGATCCCCATAAATGCGGAAAGTGCCGATGGCCTTATTTCCTTCGGCTTCACATTTTCTGCCCCCTAAAGATCAATATCTAATGTGACAGGAAAATGATCAGAGGCCAAAAGCAAAGCATCGCGCAGCTCAGGGAGACGCCAGCAATCAGGGTCATCAAAGGGATGCCAAATACGCCAAACAGGCTCTTTCACGGTGAGGTCGGGAGAGACCATAATATAGTCCAGCAAAGCTTGTAGGTAGCGTTTGTGCTCTCGAATATAAAAGCGCGCGGTGGTTGGCGTTGCGCCTAGCCTGCGTTGCAAGCCAAGCCTCGCATGTGGATCAAATAGGCAGTTCTCCCCCGTCTCACCCATAATGATTTCGACCGAAGATCGCCCAAACAAGTCTTCATATTGGTCAAGCCCGGGGCCATCATTGAGATCTCCTAGTAGCATCAAACTCTCACCAGCGTTCAAGTGCTCCTCAAGACGCTCGCGCAACCAGATCGCTTGTGCCAATTGCTTACGGCGGTTCTCTATCGAAAGCTTCATTGCTTCAGCGTCATTTCGCGCACCATGTGGCGCTTTTGACTTCAGATGCGCTCCAATAAGCCGCAAAACCTTCCCACTACGTAGCACCGCTTCAACCTCTAGTGGAGGTTTGGAGAACTGAACCAAGTCCTCTTTGGCATCCACGTCCAGATCAATACGAAACGTGCTGTCAAACCGTGGCGACAGTTCTGACCCTTTCTTGCCGGCACTTTCGCCCAGAGGCGCATGACGCGCGCTCATCACAGCAGGATCATACATCAGTGCTATTTCTTGCTGCGTATCATTCTGAAATCCAAGAAGTGTGGCCTTGGCCCGCAGATCAAACACCCGCGCAAATTCTTCCAGCGCTTTGGTTGTACTGCGACGGCGATTTTCGTCAGGCGCTTCGATCACCATAATTGCGTCCGCATCAAGTGCCGCAAAAACGATCCCCAAGGCCTCGATCTGCATGGCGCGTGTCACATCGTGACGCCCTGACCACCCATCATCCATCAGCAGCACCCCATCATCATCAAACAGGTTGTTAAACCACTCGATGTTGTAGGTCGCTATCAGCATCAGCCGCGCGCATCCTTAATGTCTTTCCAAGCCCTGTTGATCGCCACCATACGCTTTTCAGCCATTTTTATAGCCTCTTCAGGCAATCCCCGCGCAACCAAGCGGTCTGGATGGCTGTCTTGAACCTGTGTTTTCCAAGCCGCACGCAGCTCCTCCATACTGGCCTCAGGCGTCAGCCCCAACACCGAGTAGGGATCAGCCTCAGCCTCTGGCACAAAACGGCTTCTGATCTGACGAAATTCGCGTTCCCCAAGGCCAAAAATGTCCGCAACGCCTTTGAGAAACTCGTCCTCGTTCGGATGATACTGGCCATCTGCCATAGCAATGTGAAACAAGCCTTCGAGCAAATCGCCAAGCGCTTCGTGCCCCGCACCAAACATCTCGCGGACCCGTGTTGCATAGTCTTCAAACCCTGCCACGTCTTGCCGCGCCAGATTAAAAACTTTGGCCGCTCCCGCTTCATCTTCCCGCGCAATCTGAAAAACCTCGCGAAACGCCATAACTTCATCGCGCGTTACAAGCCCGTCGGCCTTGGCCATCTTCGCGCCAAGAGCGATCACGGCAATTGTAAACGCAATCGAGCGCTCAGGTGGCGTGCGCAACTGCGCAAAGACAGCGCTGAGTGGTTCGCCTTTGGCAAGGGCTGAAACAGCCGCTGTTATCTGGGTCCAAATCGACATGAGGCAATCTTAGCTTGCGCAACAAGAAGTGTCAGCGCGCAATCAAAGAAATTTGTGATAAAGGTGCAAATCAAGCCATTGGGCGTTCTTGCGGCCCACTTCAGGCAAAGTCGCCAGCTTCTCAAAACCAGTGCGGAGATGAAAAGCCTGCCCTTCAGGATTTGCACCACTCACTCCGCCATAGAGTGAATGCACGCCCTCCTTACGAGCCGCATCCTCAACAGCTGTCAGTAGAGCACGCCCCATACCAAGACCGCGCGCGCCTTGCGCCAAATGAATCGTATATTCCATAGACTGTGCATAGCCAGGCCCACCCCGAAACTGAAAGTAACAGGCAAAACCAAGGATCAGCCCATCGTTTTCCGCCACGTGCCAGCGTTGCGGCTCAGCTTGAATCGCCACAGCAAGCGCATCAGTCTTTTTTTCTGCAGTGGTAAATGTCGCCAAAGTATCGCGGATGATCTGGTTCCAAATCACGGCGATCCCAGCCGCGTCATTCGGCTCTGCCAAACGCAGTCTCATAGAATGATCTCCCGCCCATCTGATGTAACCAGCCGCGCCGAGAGCTTTGGTGCACTGGCACTGATAATGTCCACTCGCTTGTCATTCAGAGGCCGCAGGGCGTCTGCCAAGTCTGCCGCCGCAGGATGCGCAAGCGTCAGCCGTTCAAGCCTCAGTCCAGACTCTGCAAGCCGTGTCGCAGGATGAGGCGTCGTCCCCCAGTCGATCAAGCCAGGATGGCATTGATCAAAGGGGAGAGTTCCATCATCAGACTCAGCCATATCCCAACTGAGCGCGCCCCGCGTCAGGCCCACAACCGCGCCAAACCCTGCGGGCAAGGGTCTGGTAGTCAGTCCTTCGACGCGGCAAACCCAAGTTATGAGCCTTGGAGCACCAGAAAACTTATCAAGCCCAAACCAGCGCTCATGCGCAGGCTTTCCGCCGGCGGGGTCAATGGCAATCACTTCAAGATACAGTCCATCTGCCAAACCGAGCAAGGCATTGTGCGTGCCATAGCGCAGATGCTGGCCGCCCACCTCAAGGGAGACGCCTAAGCGTTCTTCTGCCCAAGCAACGCCGGCGTCGAGGCTCTCGGCCGCGATCACCAGATGATCAAATTCATACATACCGCACCCCTTTTTTTGTTCGAAATAGCCTTGGGGAACGTTTCAAAATCCATATGGCTTTTGAAACGCGGGGAGCCAAAAGCCCCCCGCGCCAGCTTAAGCGCGCGACGCGCGAATAAGCTTCAGGATATCCTCAGCCGCTTCTGGGATATTCGTCCCCGGGCCGAAGATGGCTTTGACACCCGCTTTTTTCAGGAATTCATAGTCCTGCTGCGGAATAACCCCACCACAAATCACAATGATATCGCCCGCATCTTTCTCCTCAAGCGCCTTGATCAGCTGGGGAGCAAGAGTCTTGTGCCCAGCGGCTTGGCTTGAAATTCCGACAACATGTACATCATTGTCAATCGCGTCTTGCGCGGCTTCGTCAGGCGTTTGAAAGAGTGGACCGACATCAACATCGAAGCCGATGTCAGCAAAAGCAGTCGCAATCACTTTCGCGCCGCGATCGTGCCCGTCCTGGCCCATCTTAACAACCAAAAGACGCGGGCGACGGCCCTCTTCTTCAGCAAACGCTTCAATACTTTTCTGGATCGCTGCGAACCCTGCATCGCCCTCATAGGCCGCACCATAGACGCCTGCGAGTGTCTTTACTTCTGCACGGTGGCGGCCAAACTCTTCTTCCATCGCCATGCTAATCTCTCCCACTGTGGCCCGCGCGCGGGCGGCTTCAACCGCAGCTTCCAAGAGGTTACCCCCTTCTTTTGTGCGACGTGTCAGCTCGGTCAAAGCCGCCATGCAAGCCGCTTCGTCACGGCTGGCGCGGATGCTCTCAAGACGTTTCACCTGATTTTCCCGCACAGCCACGTTGTCAACATCAAGAATGTCGATCGCGTCTTCCTTGGCGAGACGGTATTTGTTCACGCCGACAATCACTTCTTGTCCACGGTCAATCATCGCCTGACGGCGCGCAGCACTTTCCTCAATACGAAGCTTAGGCATACCGCTGGCTACCGCTTTGGTCATGCCGCCCATCTCTTCGACTTCTTCCATCAAGGCCCAGGCCTTGTCAGCAAGCTCGCTTGTCAGGCTCTCAACATAATAAGAGCCTGCCAAAGGATCGACGACATTGGTGATCCCTGTCTCTTCTTGCAAAATCAGCTGGGTGTTACGAGCAATGCGCGCACTAAACTCGGTTGGCAAAGCAATCGCCTCGTCAAGCGCATTGGTGTGCAAGCTCTGAGTGCCACCCAAAGCCGCCGCCATCGCCTCATATGCCGTACGAATGACATTGTTGTAAGGGTCTTGCTCTTGCAAACTGACACCAGATGTCTGGCAATGGGTGCGTAGCATTTTTGAGCGCTCAGATTTGGCATCAAATTCGGTCATAACTTTGTGCCACAACAGACGCGCCGCGCGCAGCTTGGCCGCTTCCATGAAGAAGTTCATTCCGATTGCAAAGAAGAAGCTGAGACGCCCAGCGAATTTGTCGACATCCATGCCAGCATTGATCGCAGCGCGCACATATTCTCGCCCGTCCGCCAAAGTATAGGCAAGCTCCTGCACAAGGTTCGCGCCTGCTTCCTGCATGTGATAGCCTGAAATCGAGATCGAGTTGAATTTCGGCATCTCGTTTGAGGTATATTCGATGATGTCCGAGATGATTTTCATACTCGGCTCAGGCGGATAGATATAGGTGTTGCGCACCATGAACTCTTTGAGAATATCGTTCTGGATCGTTCCAGCCAGCAGCGCTTTATCATGCCCCTGCTCTTCACCCGTCACAATAAAGCTTGCGAGGATCGGGATCACAGCGCCGTTCATCGTCATCGAGACAGAGACCTGATCAAGCGGGATACCATCAAACAGGATCTTCATATCCTCAACCGAGTCGATCGCCACACCGGCCTTCCCAACATCGCCCACGACGCGAGGATGGTCGCTGTCGTAGCCACGGTGTGTGGCAAGATCGAAAGCAACCGAAACGCCTTGCTGCCCTGCGGCCAGCGCCTTGCGGTAAAATGCGTTGCTTTCTTCAGCTGTGGAGAAGCCCGCATATTGGCGGATGGTCCAAGGACGGCCCGCATACATTGTGGATTTTACGCCGCGCGTAAAGGGCTCATACCCCGGAATAGAGCCAAGGTGGCTCATGCCCTCAAGGTCTTCTTCAAAATAGACGGGCTTGACCTTAATGTCCTCAAGTGTCTGCCACGTCAGATCGTCAATCGTCTTGCCGCGCAGCTCTTTTTCAGCTCGCTTGGCCCATTCGTCTCGCTTGGTCATAGGTAAGTCCTCTTATTGCAGCTGGCGGCAGGCTCATGCCCACTTCTTCCAGCGTTTTTCTTTCAATTAGTTTGGCCACCCCACCCGCACCAGCGACGCACCAAAACAGATCATCGGCGTAGCGTTCAGCCAAGGCCTCGGTTTGTTCGGGCGAAAAGGGCTGCCAGCGCCCTTCACCATCAGGCAAGGAGGCTGGGTTTGAGCCTCGTTTGGTCATAGCGACCCGCAATTCGCTCAAATCAGGGGCCTCATTCATGCGCACGCCTTGCTTGGCCTTTGGCAGCACAGCATTGCCTCCAAGGGCCCGCGCCAGCCGTACGTCAGGTGCATCGGCAAAATCTTCAAATTTGTGCAGCTCGATGTCTGCCTCACCGACAACTTCCGAAATATCACGCACCACATCACACCAACTGCGCTCTGAAGCGCTGATCGCTGAGAGATCATCTGGCTTTGGCAAAGGTGCCCCGCGCTTTACACCGTAAGCCAACGCTGAGTTCCAATAGGTGTCAAGCGGACGCAGTCCCAGCATCACCTTATCGATCGGCCGGTCCATGGCTTGAACGAACCCGCGCAGGCGCGTCTTCGCATCAGGATAGAGCGCACGGTGCCGTAAATTTCCTTTTACAGAGCCGAGCATATTTTCCTCACTGATCACCAGAGTGCGGACACCGCGCGCGGCAGCAAGATTCAAAGCTTTCGCGATTTGCGGTTTTGCGATCGCAATGGCCTCGTCAGAGACTTTTCCGCTCGGTCCTGCGTAGAGCCCTTCAAACAGTCCTGTCTCACGCAGCCGTTGTGGCCCCCAAAAGCCGATACCAGACGTACTAAGCGCCTGCATATGACTGCGCATATAATGTTGAAACGTTGTCGTCGCACTTCGCTGCGCGCCCAGATGGAAAATAACCTGCATTACATTTAGCCCCGCTTTGCCTGCATTGCACACGCTCTGCAGGACATTTCGTTGGCGCTGAATGTGCCACAGCGGACCTAAGTAAGCCTTTAACCTCGTGAAAATATTCACTCTATCGACATTTTGGGTCGTAAAGCTTTCGAGAGGTCTTATATCACTGTTATAGGGAGGCGCTATGATACGGGTCTTAAGCTTTGTAATTGCAGTATTTTCAGCGGGTATTTTGCAGGCCGAGTCAGCCAGCAATACGCTTCCAAAAGCTATTCTCGCTCCACCCGAAGAGGCGGAGTTAGCTTCATTTTTATGGAAAAATAGACTTATTGTTGTCTTTGCAGACTCAAACGCCGATCCGCGTTTTGTCGAGCAAGTCGAGCTATTGGCAGAGCGCTCAAGCGAGCTTGCTGAGCGCGACGTGATAATCGTACTGGATACAAACCCTGCCGCCAAATCGGCACTGCGCGAGAAGTTTCGCCCGCGCGGATTTATGTTGATGTTGATTGGCAAAGACGGCCAGGTGTATCTGCGCAAACCTTTGCCTTGGAACGTGCGCGAGATCTCCCGATCAATAGACAAGCTTCCACAGCGCCAGCAAGAAGTGCGTGATCGGCGCGAATAAGCGGCTAAACGTTGCCGCGCAGGAAAAATGCGAGCTTCTCTGGAGGATACACGATCAGCAATGCGTTGTCCTCTGGCATATATACCATCTGAGACGCTGACGAGAGCAACACGCGGTGATACCCGCGCGAAATGCGTTGATCCATGCAATCCCTTGCAGGCCCGATCCCAGCCGAAATAAGACCCAATCCATTCGGCAGATCGCGGCTCATAATTGCTTCGGTTATCTCGTTGGGGGTCAATCCCTCGAGCGCAAACTGCACGTGCTTTTGCGCCCGAATACGTTCCAACGCCCTGTCGATCGTCTCTGCGAGCGGATAGGGCTTTCGAAACTCGCCCAGAGCCAACGTAAACACAGCCGCTGTGCAGCTCGACTTGGAGGTGAAATGCATCGTCTCCAGAATATAAAGCCGTGCGGAGAGCTTTTGTTTTAAGCTCTCCTCCGTGTCCAGTTCGCAGCCCCCTAAAAGAACGGCTGCACCCAGACAGGCTATGATCTTGCGCACACCTTAGCCCCTCTAAACAAGAAAAATCCTTGTTTAGACTAGCGACAAATCCTTGCGGAAGTCTTGACGCATATAAAGGGCTTTGGCGCATAGAGCTTATTCAAACTCCATGATCACTTCGTCCACGGCAAGGCTATCACCAGGCGCAGCATTGATTTTGGACACGGTTCCTTTGCGTTCAGCGCGCAGGATGTTTTCCATTTTCATGGCCTCGACCGTACAAAGCGCTTGGCCCTCCTGAACTTCTTCACCTTCTTCCACGTTGATTTTCACAATCAAACCAGGCATCGGGCAAAGCAGCATTTTGGATGTGTCAGGCGCAACCTTCTCTGGCATCAGCTTGGCAAGCTCAGCTTGGCGCGGCGTGCGGACATGCACCTTCACCTCAGCGCCACGGCTGCGAATACGGAAACCACCAGAGATTTTGCCGACCTTCAGCACAAGGCCTTCGCCATTCACATCCAGACGGGCCAATTGATCACCTGGTGTCCATTTTGATGCAACACGTAGCACTGTCCCATCATCAAAATGTACGTCAGAGCCTTCACGGTCTGCTGCGATCGTCACAGGGTAATCTTGTCCCTGCAAGCTGACAACCCACTCCGCACCAACGCGGCGTTCGTGATTGTCCATACGCCCGGATACTCGCGTTCTGCGGATTTCGGCGACACGGTGCATTGCGGCAGCGCTCGCCGCAATCTTGCGCAAAGCCGCCTCATCCAGCGTGACCCCCTCAAAGCCATCAGGATACTGCTCTTCAATAAAGGCCGTCGTCATTTCGCCTTTGATAAAGATGTCATGATCCATAACAGCCGACAGGAACGGCAGGTTGTGGCCGATGCCCTCAAGCTCAAATCCGTCGAGCGCATCACGCATATGAGCAATCGCCGCTTCACGCGTTGGCGCCCATGTACAGAGCTTTGCGATCATTGGATCGTAATACATCGAGATTTCGCCGCCCTCGTAAACGCCCGTATCGTTGCGCACCGCAAAATCCCCTTCCGGCGCATCACCTTGCCATTTGCCGTTGATTAGAAGTGGACCAGCAGCAGTCTCTTCGGGCGGACGGTAGCGTGTGAGGCGACCAATAGAAGGCAGGAAGCCGCGATATGGATCTTCCGCATACAGGCGATTTTCGATAGCCCAGCCTGTGAGTTTCACATCGTCCTGCGCCATGGCGAGCTTCTCGCCATAAGCCACGCGGATCATCTGCTCCACAAGGTCAACGCCAGTGATAAGCTCAGTCACAGGATGTTCAACCTGAAGGCGGGTGTTCATTTCTAGGAAATAAAAGTTCTTATCCCCGTCCACGATAAATTCAACGGTACCCGCGCTGGCATAATCCACGGCCTTGGCCAAAGCCACAGCTTGCTCGCCCATCGCTTTGCGCGTCGCTTCATCGAGGAATGGGCTTGGCGCTTCTTCAACAACTTTCTGCTGGCGGCGCTGGATCGAACACTCACGCTCACCTAGATAGATGCCATTACCATGGCTGTCGCAAAGCACTTGAATTTCGATGTGACGAGGCTGGGTCACGAACTTCTCGATAAAGATACGATCGTCGCCAAAGGAATTGGCCGCTTCGTTCTTGGAGCTCTGGAAGCCTTCACGCGCGCCCGCATCATCCCAAGCAATCCGCATACCCTTGCCGCCACCGCCTGCACTGGCCTTGATCATTACAGGATAGCCGATCTCATTTGAAATCTTGACTGCCTCTTCAGCATCGGCAATCAGGCCCATATGGCCTGGAACAGTTGAGACCTTGGCCTCTTGAGCGATTTTTTTGGAGGTAATCTTATCCCCCATCTTCTCAATCGCCCCAACAGGTGGCCCGATAAAGGCTACTCCTGCCGCTTCCAAAGCCTCGGCAAATTTTGAGTTCTCAGAAAGGAAGCCGTAGCCAGGGTGAACCGCTTCAGCGCCCGTTTCCTTGATCGCGCGCATGACATTTTCAATCACAATATAGGATTGGTTCGCCGGGGGAGGACCAATATGAACGGCCTCGTCAGCCATCTGCACATGCAGTGCCTGCTTATCAGCGTCCGAATAAATAGCGACCGTCTTGATCCCCATTTTCTTGGCTGTTTTGATCACGCGGCAAGCAATTTCGCCACGATTTGCAATCAGGATCTTTTTAAACATGGTCTGTCCCCTCTTCGTTCAGTCTTTGGAGCCGCGCAGTACGCCCTCCAGAATGCATAAAAAAAGCCACATCCGAGAATCTCTCGAACATGGCTTTCAGATTTTGTCTGGCCCCATGCGGGGCCGCCGTTACGCCGTTAGCAGCGCGACGGGAATTTTTGGCAGTAGGCCACATTGCCCACGGCTCCGATGAGTGCGCCTGCGCCCAAGTCGCCTTTGGTGACTGCAGCAGCTCCAACGCCTGCTCCTGCTCCCATGAGCGCTTGTTCTGTAAGTGTGTCTCCGCAGCCTGAGAGGAGCGCAGTGGTACATAGGGCCGCAGCCCATTTTGTGAGTGTTCGCATGTCTCTTTGCCTCGTATTGGTTTAATTCGAGCTGTCTTCGCAGCTCCTACAAACCAAGCGTTAGGCAAAAGGGGCCGCCTTGCCAAGCTACAGGGGCGCGAATTTGCGCTACCTGTGGCATGAAAAAAGCAGGGCGTGCAGCCTTGGGGGCGGCCGCAACGCCCTGCAGGGGAAGGGTAACGGACAGAACTGACGCTCTGTGCCCGAACGTGGGCAACCATCACACCGACAGCCTGACACGGGGCCGAATGCAGCAAAAGGGGGGCAAGAGAATTGGCCCTCAAATGGGCCGTTCCCTGCTCAAAAGTGGAGTGCATAGGCAAGTTCATGCCTGACCCTCCTCCACATAGGTTCCATCGAAAATATCAGGGAAGGAAGCTTCGGCAACACGCACATTTATGCGCAGCATTGCGTCGTAGCTGGCAGGATCAAACGGATCTTCAGCTGCGATAACTTCGCGTCCAAATAGCCACGACAGGCGTCCTGCATCTAAGTTTCCGCGCTCAAATGGCTCATCGCCAAACTGCGCCCAAAGAGCAGCCATAAAGCCAACATCTGCGCGCTTGTCCGCTGGACGGCGGTCACGATAGCGCTCACGAACCGTAATCGGTGTCACCCCCTTGGGGTTCGCCCGTCTAATTACAAACTGAAAATCGGTGCCGGAAAGCCGGCCCGGGAAGCCGCGGTGCTTCAGCAAGGCGTGCCCTCCTTTATAAAAGTGGATCCGCCGTGAAGCATGTGAGGCAGAGCAGGCCCCGCGGCCCGCTCTGCAACGGTTTTATTTGTATTTGCCGGTGTATGTCGGTTCAACAGAGATCGGTGCTGTGTCAACAACAACATATTCATCATCGGGGGCCTTGTTGCCGCCGCAGGCCGAAACTGTGACCACAAGGCCAAGTGCGCAAAGGGCTTTAATCGTCTTAGACATTCTTTACTCCTGTCATTTTGCTCTAACTCGGGCGGGGTATTTTCCCCGACCAGCCTCTCATGTGAGATACGTGCCTCAACAGAAGCACGTTGGCGCAATATAACCGAATTCCGAATGTCCCGATATGCTGACGACAGGATCATACTGTTCTGTGACGGGAAAGCCGCAAAACAAGCCGAACCTGAGCTACGCCGCGCAACATGTTGTGTTTGCATCAAAACTGCTCCCATATGCAGGCTCCACTTTTGAGCGTAAACTGCTCAAAAAACTGGATGGCATCAGGATCTGAAAGTCCAAACTCAATAGCGCGATCCGAAAAAGATATAATCACGCGGTCTATCGGCTCGGGCTGGTCAGACAGCTTCGGCAAAGCATATTGCTCGCAGAGAACCAAAAAGTCATCAGCAAGCGCCTCATAATCCAAGCTCGCGTTATCGCTCAATTCAGGGGCAACAAAACGAAACCTTGCGTAGGTAAAAATTCCATCAGGTTTAACTTCGACAAATTCCTCCAATAGCTGCGGCACTAGCCCAGAGGGCAAGTTTGGCAGCTCTGCCGCAAGTGTCGGCTGGGCCCAAAGACCCAGCCCCGCAAAGGCGAGCACAGAAAAGGAGAGAGTGTCGCGCATATCGCGGCCCTTACAGCGGAATGTTGTCGTGTTTTTTCCAAGGCGTCGTAATCTTTTTTGTCCGCAAGCTTGCAAATGCACGGCTCACACGCTTGCGCGTGCTGTGCGGCATGATCACTTCATCGATAAAGCCACGCTCAGCCGCTACAAACGGATTTGCAAAACGAGCCTCATAATCTGCCGCATGCTGTGCGATCTTTTCCGCATCACCCGCGTCAGCGCGGTGGATAATTTCCGTCGCGCCTTTTGCGCCCATAACAGCGATTTCAGAGGTTGGCCACGCGTAGTTCAGATCACCCTGAAGGTGCTTAGAACTCATCACAACATACGCGCCACCATAGGCTTTTCTGGTAATAACGGTCACTTTTGGAACGGTTGCTTCACCATAAGCAAAGAGGAGCTTCGCGCCGTGCTTGATCACGCCGCGATACTCCTGCCCTGTTCCTGGCAGAAAGCCCGGAACGTCAACAAGTGTAAGCAGTGGAATTTCAAATGCGTCACAAAAGCGGACAAACCGTGCAGCTTTGCGCGAACTGTCAATATCAAGACAGCCAGCCAGCACCAAAGGCTGGTTGGCCACGACGCCAACAGTCTGCCCCTCAAGACGGATAAAGCCCGTGATTACGTTTTTGGCAAACTCTTCCTGAATTTCGTAAAAATCGCCCTCATCTGCGAGCTTAAGGATCAGCTCCTTCATATCATAGGGCGTATTGGGGTTTTCTGGCACAAGCGTATCGAGACTCATATCCTTGCGATCCACACTGTCAAAGAAGGGACGCACTGGCGGCTTCTCACGGTTGGAAAGGGGCAGGAAGTCAATCAAGCGGCGCACCTCAGCAATCGCTTCGACATCATTCTCAAAAGCGCCGTCCGCAACCGAAGATTTCTTGGTATGTGTCGAAGCACCCCCAAGCTCTTCAGCTGTTACCTGCTCGTTGGTTACCGTTTTCACAACATCAGGCCCAGTGACAAACATATAAGAGCTGTCTTTGACCATGAAGATAAAATCGGTCATCGCAGGCGAGTAAACAGCGCCACCAGCGCAAGGCCCCATAACCAAGCTGATCTGAGGCACAACGCCTGAGGCCATAATATTGCGTTTAAAGACTTCCCCGTAGCCCGCAAGACTGTCGACACCCTCTTGAATACGTGCCCCGCCAGAATCGTTGATCCCGATCACAGGCGCGCCATTCTGAACGGCCATATCCATAATTTTGCAAATCTTCTCAGCATGGGTCGCAGAAACCGAGCCACCCAAAACCGTGAAGTCCTGAGAGAAAACATACACCATACGGCCATTCACCGTACCCCAGCCCGTGATGACACCATCACCTGCAGGCTTCTGCTTCTCCATGCCAAAATCAGTGCAACGATGCGTCTTAAACATATCGAATTCTTCAAAGCTGCCTTCATCTAGCAAGAGCTCGACCCGCTCCCGCGCTGTCAGCTTGCCCTTACTATGTTGAGCCGCATTGCGCTTCTCGCCGCCACCTTGGTGCGCGAGCGCGCGACTCTCTTCGAGCTTTTGCAGAATATCTTTCATCGGATGCCCCCCTTTGGTTTGGGCCTGTATACGGCCTCTTACGCGGCTCACAAAGGCTAAAGCAGCAAATTTGCAAAACTTTGTCAGAATATTTTTGGCTAATTGCAAAGCAGCAAACTACCGAAGCTGACGCACCGTCCTTTGGAGACAAACTGGACAAGGAACGCTGAGACGCCTACGCGTTAGCGATGCACGAGTCTTCCAAGAGTCGCTTTTTTGATCGGGCGACACCACCACATATTTTCACACTGGTCAGCTTAGCGGGCCTGTCCGCTCTGGCGATGAATATTTTCCTGCCGTCTCTCGGTGGGATGACCGAGTATTTTGAGACCGAGTACGCTTTTATGCAGCTCTCGGTGGCTCTGTATTTGGCAATCAACGGGTTCCTGCAGCTCTTCATCGGGCCGATCTCGGACAAATACGGACGGCGCAGCGTAATTTTATGGGGTCTCGGGCTTTTCAATGTCGCAACCTTAGGCTGCCTCTTAGCCCCCACGGCTGAAGTCTTTATGGTGTTTCGGATGTTCCAAGCTGTCATTGCAGTAGCGATGGTCCTCGCCCGTG